>CAZJGK010000001.1:0-29705 GCA_964545545.1 uncultured Fibrobacteraceae bacterium
CTGGCATGATCACTGAAGAAGTGCTCAACACCCAGGGTCAGGGTGACGGTCATCTTGTCCAGCTCCAGCTTGGTGATGTTGCCGTCCTCGTCGTAGCCGAGCATGGTCTGGTCAGGCTGGGTGTAGTTCAGGTAGTTGCTGCCGTTCTGATCCACAACCCGCCATCTGATCATGCCCATTTGCGTCCCCACATAGGGATTCCATTTGCTATCGGGTTTCAGGTTGTATCTGAGCCCTCCCATGGCTTGCCACATGTTCGTGAAATCGGGGCCCTCGTCGCTGAACGTCAAACCGGCATCGTCGCCCATGGCCGTGACACCCCGGTGCCAGCGACCGGCCTTCATGCCGGCTTCCAGCATCCAGTGCCGGGTCAGGCCACCGCGCACCCAACCGCCGATGAAGGGGTCCACCCCCGCGTAATCATGGTTCCCTCCGATGGGTTTCATTAAGCCGGTTGTTATGCCAACGCCATAGCGACCACTGAGATCATCGGCTATGACAGCGCTGCATGCCAAAAAAGTCAGCAGTACGATCATGAGCAGGGTCAATCGCTTCATCGTTCTCTCCCTTTTTTACAAACCTCTTGGTGGCCTGAATTGAACTTGAGTATAATGGCCCCAATCCCGGGCTTGAATCCAGCCTTATTTTAGAGGGCCTGGTCCAATTCCCTTTCCCGAATCCGGAGCATCATAATGCCTTTACCCTGGTTTGACCACCCATTTACACGAGAAATCGATACTGCCATCCACGCGGTGCGCAAAGCCGGTCGCATATGCCGCGCAGTCCAGGCCGACCTCGATCTCGGGGAACTTCAGAAAAAAGACCGCAGCCCCGTGACGATTGCCGATTTCGGCAGTCAGGCCGTGATCTGCCGCCTTCTGGGCGATGTTTTTCCGGATGATCCGGTCATTGGCGAGGAGGATTCCCGCGCCCTGCGTGAACCGGAAAACCGATCTCTTCTGGAGCGGGTGACCGGCCATGTCAAGGCCGTCGATCCGGACGCCGACGAGCAGCAAGTGTGTGCCTGGATCGATCGCGGCGGCGCCAAGACCTACTCCCCGCGCTTCTGGACCCTCGATCCCATCGACGGCACCAAGGGCTTCCTGCGGGGGCAACAGTACGCCATCGCCCTGGCCCTGATCCTGGAAGGACAGGTTGAAATCGCCATCCTGGGTTGCCCCAACCTGGGACCAAGCTTGAGTCAGGATCGCGGGGACGGCACCCTCATGGTGGCGGTCCGCGGGGCCGGCTCCTGGCAAATGCCCTTGATGGCCCCGGGCCCGGCCTCCCCCCTGGCGGTCAGCGCCCAGGCCGATCCCACGGCTATCCGGTTCTGCGAATCCGTGGAAGCGGCCCATTCCTCACACGGGGATGCTGCCCGCATCGCCTATGTCCTGGCCATCGCCGCCGAACCGGCGCGCCTGGACAGCCAGGCCAAGTATGCCGTGGTTGCCCGGGGCGAAGCCGAGGCTTACCTGCGTCTGCCGCGGGACAAGAAATACCAGGAAAAAATATGGGATCACGCCGCCGGCATGCTGGTGGTGACCGAAGCCGGAGGCCGCGTCACGGACATCCACGGCCGCGACCTCGATTTCAGCCGGGGGCACCTGCTGGAAAACAATTCCGGCGTCATCGTCACCAACGGCCGGGTCCATGACCGGGTCCTGCGCACGATTGAAGAGCTGGGCATCGGCAGGCGCTAGCTCGCATCAGCCAGGAAGGCCAGCGCCCGTGCCACGCTGTCGGCCGGCGAAACCTTGAACTGGACATCGGCCAATTTTCCGTCGGGACCGATCACCCAGTGGCTTCGGATCACTCCGAAATAGGTTTTGCCGTACAGTTTCTTTTCACCCCAGGCCCCGTATTTTTCCAGGATCTTGTGGTCGGGGTCGGCGAGCAGGTCGAAGCCGAAGCTCTCCTTGTCGTGCCATTTCTTGAGTTTCTCCACCGGATCCGGGCTCAGTCCCAGCACCACGCAATTGTGCCGGGCAATCAACGACAGGTTTTCACGAAACCCGCGGGCCTGGGTCGTTCAGCCGCTGGTGGCGGCCTTGGGATAGGCAAACAGGATCACCGACTTGCCCTTGAGATCGGAAAGCTTGACCAGGCGGCCATCCTGGTTGGGCAGGGTGAACGCGGGCGCTTTCTTGCCAACTTCCATCATGGAAATTCTCCCGTATTCTTGATCAGGTATCGACACGACAACGTCCAATTCAGGATATACGGAAAATTCCACCATGGCCACCGATCCTTCCGTGGCGGGGATGATTCGGCGACAGGCCATTTGGCGAGTCGTTTCCCGTTCCGTAAATTTAAGCTATCGTTCGCTATGTTCCGGTTCAGGAGGTCTCTGTTATGAAAACCTCGCTCAATGTTCTGCTCTTGTTGTTTGTTGTTTTGATCTCGGCCAACGCCTGGGCCGGTAATGGAACCATGGGCCTGTATGCCGATTCCGACGCCACCATCGCCCAGGTCGAGGTTTCGGGGGGGCAATTGAACCTTTACCTGGTGGCCAGGGATCCGGTGGATAACTCCGGAGGCACCCCCAGCAACCTGCACGGGTTCGAGGCCCGCCTCAGTTTCCAGTCATCCTCCGATTTCGTCATGGATGCGACGTTTCCCGTGGATGTGGTCAACGTGGGCACCCTCGATAATCTCATCGTGGGCTTTGGTGAGCCCCTGCCGGTTTCGGGGTCCACGGTGGTCGTGGCCTCTTTTGTGATCTACACCTCGGGCCAGAAGGAAGCCAACATCTTCCTCGGTCCCACCACCCCTGCCAGTGTGCCCGGACACCTGGCCCTGCTCGATGGTGATTTCAATCTGATGGCCATGGACCCGGTTTCCGGCGATGCGCAACGACCCGTGTTTTACATCAACTCCACCGGCAGCATTGAAAATGCTTCTTGGGGAACGGCCAAGATCATGTATCGTTAGGAATCATGAAACCCGACAATCTGGTTTGGCTGGAGAAAGCCGAGCCCGGCTGGGAGCCCGCCTCCCTGCCATTTCTTGCCCTGAAGGACACCTTCATCTCGGGGGATTCCTCCCCGCGACGGTTGCAGGTCCGGTATTTCCGTTGCGGATCCTCATCCATCCTTTGCGCCAAGGTTGTTTTCGGCCCCTTGGCCCAGGGGCCTCCCGGCCACGCCCATGGCGGTGGCATGGCGGCCATCCTGGATGAAGCCATGGGCGGCGCAGCCTGGCTGGCGGGTTACCCAGTCGTGGCGGCCCAACTGAACATTTCCTTCGCCAGCATGCTCCCCATCGGAACTCCGGCGGTGGTTCATGCCGAAGTGACGGGCGCCGAAGGGCGCAAGGTGCACACGAAGGCTTCCCTGACCGATGTCGACGGAACCGTGGAATTCTGCCGCGGCACGGGTCTGTTTATTTCTCTGAATCCGGATCAGGTAGCCCGCCTGCCCCATGCGGCTGCCGATATCGTTGCCAAGGCCTTGGACCGGAATTCTCAGGACTGATCCTTGGGGACCAGCGTAGCCGTGATCTTTGCCAGGGTTGCCTCTGCCTGCCGCGCTTGCTCACGGGAAATCCTCTTGGCCAGTCCGGCCAGAATATCGCCCTCTCCATGCAGGACACGCTGCAACGCGGCCAGGCCGGCGGTCGTGATCTCGGCCAGTTGAGCCCTTTTGTGGTCGGGATTGGCCTTCAGGCGCAGATAATCCGCCTGGACCAGGTTCTGGACCAGGACCCTGGCGTTTTGTCGCGAAAACCCCTGGCCTCGCCCCAGGGCGGACATGGTCAGGGGACCGTGGCGACGCAAAGCCACCAGCACGCTCCTTTGAGCATGAGTCAGCCCTGCGGGACGCAACAACGCCCCCTCCTGTGCCTGGAGGATTTCTCCCAGGGCCATGACTTGCCGCACCAGCTGCCCCACAGCAAGCAGCCCCGCAACCGGACCTTGGTCCGAATCCGTCATCTCCAACTTCCTTTCCGCCAAATTCAGCTGCTTGCAATTACGACAATTAAATTGTCATTATGACAATAACTTTGTCAATAGAAAATCCCAACCCATCCATTGCTCCGGTGGATCATGCTTGATATTGTCGTGAAAAGTTTGGGCTAGGGAAATTGTCTTCGGAAAAGGTTGTGCCTTGGAAATTGTGTCAGCCCTGCCGGAATATGGCGCCACAGGGCTCCAGGCGGGCCTAAACCCTTGTATCATGGCGTCATGGAGGCCCGGGAGCCATGGATGGCGGGAGGGCCGGAATGTCGAGGGTGGGAGCAACAGGAAGTTGCGACCACCCGTCCATGAGACAAGGGCTTAGGCCCGCCTGGAGCCCTGTGGGGGTTTGTTTTCACCTGGCGGACACAATTTCCAAGGCACAACTTTGGCGAAAGGAAAACCCATGCGCATCGCCTTGATCCAGCAAAAAGCAGGGGTCGATATTGGCCGGAATACAAGGCGCGGCCTGCAGGCGGCCCGGGAAGCCGCTGATGCCGGCGCCCAGGTCATCTGTTTCGCTGAACTGGCTTTTACACCCTTCTACCCCCAGCTTCCCGCCCGACCCGACCACCCCACCCTGGCCGAGACCATTCCTGGCCCCACCACCAAGGCCTTCGCTGACCTGGCCCGGGAAAATCATGTGGTCATTGTTCCCAACCTGTACGAGAAAACCGGCGAAAACGGACCATGCTTCGATTCCTCTCCCGTCCTGGACAAGGACGGGACCCTGCTGGGCGTCACGCGGATGGTGCACATCACCGAATACGAACATTTTCACGAGCAGGGGTATTACGCCCCCGGCAACCGGGGGGCGGCCGTCTACGCCACCGGCTGGGGCAAAATCGGCGTGGCCATCTGCTACGATCGCCATTATCCGGAGTACATGCGCGCCCTCGCCGTTGCCGGGGCCGAGCTGGTGATCATTCCCCAGGCCGGAGCCTGCGCGGAATGGCCCTCCGGTCTTTACGAGGCCGAAATGCGCGTCGCCGCCTTTCAAAACGGATACTTCACGGCCCTGTGCAACCGGGTCGGCAAGGAAGAGCATCTGGATTTCGCGGGTGAAAGCTTTGTCTGTGGGCCAGATGGCCGGGTGCTGGCCCGTGCGGGTTCCGGCACCGAGGAGATCCTGTACTGTGATCTTGACCTGGCCGAGGTACCCCGGAGCCATGGCCGCCGGCTGTTCATGCGCGACCGCCGGCCCGAACTCTATTCCGATTGGCTGGGCCGTTGAAAAGGCTCTGGTCCTTCGTGGGCATCCAGCACCGCACGCACGATCGACCCCAGCTTTTCCATTTCCACCGGTTTTTGGACAAAGCGGCTGATGCCCAGGGCAGCGGCCGATTCCCGACTGACATCGGCACTGTATCCAGTACACAGGATGTAAGGTATTCCCGGTTTGAGGGCCAGAATCTGTGAGGCCAGATCGATGCCCGTCATCCCGGGCATGGTCTGATCGGAAACGACCACATCGAAGGCATCAGGGTCGCTCCGGAAAGCCCCCCAGGACTCCCTGCTGTCGCTGAAAGCGGAAACCCGGTACCCCATGGCCGTGAAAAAGTGCTTGGCCAGCCGGACCAGAACTTCTTCGTCATCGACAAAAAGGATATGCTCACCTCTGCCGTAACGGCCCAGGCCCTCGGCGAAACCGGGTTCCTGACTGGCCTCGCCCACAAATTCCGGCAGCAACACCCGGAAACTCGTGCCCTTGCCGAGGCGGCTTTCGACCTCGATCTTGCCGTGATGGGCCTGAACAATTCCATGCACCACGGCCAGGCCCAGGCCCGTACCCTTGCCGAGCTCCTTGGTGGTGAAATAAGGTTCAAAGATTTTGCCCAGCAGGTCGGAGTCCATGCCGAGACCGTTATCCTTGACTTCCAGGACCATGTAGGAGCCGGGGAAAAGCCGGGTCGCGGCGTCAACCTCCTGGGCCTGAACCTGCTTCCTGCTCAAGGAAATTTCCAGCACCCCGCCTCTGTCCTCCAGCACCTGGAACGCGTTGGTGCAGAGATTCATCAGCACCTGATGAATCTGGCCCGGGTCGCCCAGCACCCGGCCCTCGGCCTCCAATTTCTCAACCACCGCAATGGTGGTGGGCAAGGTTGAGCGCATCAATTCGACGACTTCCCGCACCAGGGCTGGCAGCTCGATGCTGCTCCATTCCTGTTCGGACCGATGCCCGAAAGCCAGAATCTGCCTGACCAGGGCCCGCGCCCGTTCCGCACCGATGATGATTTCACCCAGGTATTCCGAGGCCACGCTGTCACTGCCGATCTCCAGCTGGGCCAGCTCGGTGTATCCAAAAATAGCGGCCAGAATGTTGTTGAAGTCATGGGCAATACCGGCGGCCAGGGTCCCCACGGCCTCCATGCGCTGGGCCTGACGCAGGCTGCGCTCCAGCTCATCCACCTGGGTCATATCCCGCTGCAGCACCACATAGGCGATCACACCGCCCCGGTCATCCATGATGGGGGAGACCGAGACATCCACCTCGAATCTCCCCCCGTCGCTTTTCAGATTGGAGGCCCTGCCACGCCAGGAATTGGCGCCGAGTTGCTGGAACCAGGACCCGGAATAAAGGCCGTCCGCGTGGCCCCCCGCACTCAAAAATTGCAGATTGCGCCCCCGCACATCCTCGATCTTGAAACCGGTAACCTTGATAAAAGCAGGGTTGATGTAATCGACAAGGCCTCCGGTATCGGTGATGATCACCGATTCCGCGGTCTGCTCCATCGCCTGCGCGAGGCGGGAAAGCTGTTCCCGGGTCTCCTTGTATTCGGTAACGTCCCGGCCCTCGGGGACCAGCCAGCGCACCTTTCCCGATTCGTCCCTGATTCCCTTCACCGAAAACTGGATGTAGTGAAGACTGCCATCAGCGGCGGGATGCGTCGCCTCGGACTTGAAGACCTTCCCCTCGGCGGCCACCTTGATGCCCTTGCGGATCTCCTCCTGGGCCGCTACCGAGTGCGACCACCAGGGTGCGTCCCAGAAGGGCTTGCCGAGGACTTCGGAGGCCGGAGCTCCGATGAAATCGAGGGCCGTCTGGTTCACTTCCAGCAGGATCCCTTCCGGGCTCAACAAGCCGATGAACCCGAAGGATTGATCGAAAATCGCTCGCTGCTTGGCTTCGCTGGCCTCCAGTTCCCTATTCCGGGCCTGGAATTTCCGGTTCAGAACCCTGTTCCAAAAAAGCAGAATCAGGGCTACAACAAGAAAAATACCACCTGCGGTGGGAATCCAGAGGGGGATGATGCCCCGGTCCGCCTGGCGGCGCCCCAACCAGCGGTCCATGCTGCTGTAATAATACGACCCATCCTCCTGCTTCCAGCTCTGGAGGTGGGCATCAATGGCGCGCAACAACGAACCGTCCGCATTTTTCGGGGCCGCGAACCGGGTTTCCACCGGGCTGAAGATGATCGCGGTGCCGACCACACCGAAATCCACCGCATGGGCGACGCCGTAGATGTTGGGGGCTACCCCCGCATCCACCTCCCTGTTTTCAATGAGCCGGAAAATATCCTCATGGGTGGGAACTTCCAGATAGCTGCAGATCACTCCGAATCTTTGCGCCGTATCCCGGAAGTTGGCCCCGTTGATGTCACCGGCGGCCAACGCCACTTTTTTGTTCTGGAGATCCAGAATCGTCAGGGGCGAGTCTTCCGGCAGGGAAAATACCTGACCCCAGACGGTCAACACCGTCTCGGAGTTGAACTGCATCAGGTCCCGACGATTTTCGGAGAAGGCCACCGCCGTCATCAGGTCGATGCTTCCTGCCTTGAGCCGCTCCAACCCTTCATTCCAGGTTCCGGGCACAAAAACCAGGTGCCAGTGTTCCTGTCGGGCCACTTCAGAAACCAGATCAACCAGGAATCCGCGGGGCTTCTCCCCCGGCGCCACCCAGACGATGGGGTCGATGGGGAAAACCCCCACCTTGACGGTCCGGTCCTGATGCTGGCCCCCAGCCCCGGAAACTCCGAGGCAGAGGGCCGGCAGTAAAATGAAACCAATGATTTTGCGCAAAATCAGTACCTAATCTGTGCCCAGCGCCGAGAGCAGATCGCGTTTCAGGCCGTCGTTGGCCGGCTTCTTCCCGAACCAGACCGACCACAGGGCTTCGCTAAATGCAGGATTGTCAATGAAACCCTTGACTTCGCCGTTCAGATCCGTGGTCAAGCCCATGCCCGGGCGATAGTCGAAGATGATCCTGTCGCCTTCCTGGGCGTCGCGAGTGAAATAACCCTCGAAAGTCTTCATGTCACCCGCGAAGGCCGATTCATCCTCGTAATTCTTGCGGATGACTTCGGCGAAGGCGTTGATCAATTTTTCGCGGCTGAAACTCCGGCGCAGATCCATCTGCAAGCGTTTTGGTTGCTGCAGCTTGCAAAGGGCCAGGCCCTGATCGCCCTCCCCCAGATCCACCCCTTTCAGGACGTAGGAAACAATAGTGTAGACATCCACCTTCAGAAAGGTCTTTTCCCTCAAGCCGACCCCGGTGGCGTCCAGAACGACTTCCTGACCCCCGTCGTTCACGGTAATCTGATCGGGATATTCCGTGCCCGTCTTCTTTTCCGTGATCCCCAGAACCACCGCGGGTAAGGCCACCATCAACAGGATCAGCAATAGACTCTTGTTTCTGGCATTGGTCATGGTCAATTCCTCCCGTTCCCTGGTCCGGAGCATTCGCGAATGACCCGGTAATTGTTTTCGATCACTGATCGGGGGAGTCTAGCCCCGCCTTCTGCCCAGCACAAGGGAAACCACCCGTCCTACTCTGGCCCAAAATTTCCGAACCTGATTAAATTCAGCGCTTGGTTCTGGACACCCGCCAATTTGTGAATGATTGTTACCTGCAAAGGTTATGCTTCGGATCTCGCATCATGAAAGGATGATCGTCATGGCTATCCAGGATCAAGACGCCCTAGAATACCACGAGGCTGGGCGTCCCGGAAAAACTGAAGTCGTTCCCACCAAGCCGTGCCTGACGTCGCGGGATCTGTCCTTGGCCTATACCCCAGGGGTGGCCGTTCCCTGCCTCGTCATCGCCGAGGACCCTGCGGCAGCCTACCGGTTCACCAATAAGGGCAACCTGGTCGCCGTGGTTTCCAATGGCACCGCCGTGCTCGGTCTGGGCAACATCGGGGCTCTGGCCGGCAAGCCGGTCATGGAAGGCAAGGGCGTGCTTTTCAAGCGCTTCGGGCAGATCGATGTTTTCGACATCGAATTGGACACCGAGGATCCCGAGGAAATCATCCGCACCTGCGAACTTCTGGAGCCCACCTTCGGCGGCATCAACCTGGAAGACATCAAGGCGCCCGAGTGTTTCATCATTGAAGAACGCCTGCGCAAGTCCATGAACATCCCGATTTTCCATGACGACCAGCATGGGACCGCGATCATCTCCGCCGCCGCGCTGATCAATGCCGCGGAGCTGCAAGGCAAAAAACTGGAAGAGCTGAAGATCGTTGTTTCGGGAGCTGGCGCCGCCGCCATCGCCTGCGCCAAATTGATCGAAAGCATGGGTGTTCCCCACGCCAACTTCCTGCTCGTGGACAGCAAGGGTGTCTGCTACAAGGGCCGCACCAAGGGCATGAATCCGTACAAGGAACACTTCGCCGTCGAGACCGACAAACGGACCCTGGAAGATGCCATGAAGGGCGCCGATGTTTTCCTCGGTTACTCCGTCAAAGGCCTGGTCTCCAAGGACATGGTGCGATCCATGGCCGACAAACCCATCGTCATGGCCATGGCCAATCCGGACCCCGAGATCACTTACAATGACGCCAAGGATGCCCGGCCCGATGTGATCATGGCCACCGGCCGCTCCGACTATCCCAACCAGGTGAACAACGTGCTGGGCTTCCCCTTCATCTTCCGCGGAGCCCTGGACGTAAGGGCCACCAGCATCAACGAGGAAATGAAGATCGCCGCGGCCCACGCCCTGGCCAAGCTGGCCCGTGAGCCGGTGCCGGCCGAGGTCGCCTCCGCCTACGGCGGAGAACATTTTGAATTCGGCCCTGAATACATCATTCCCAAACCCTTCGACTCCCGGGTGCTCGCCGCCGAAGCCATGGCCGTGGCCAAGGCCGCCTGCGACTCCGGCGTGGCCCAACAGCCCATCTCCGACTGGGATGAATACCGGCTCAAGCTGGTAGGCATGACCAACCGCAGCGTCATGGTCATGCAATCGATCCGCTCCAAGGCCCGTGCCTTCAACAAGCGCATCGTGTTCCCCGAAGGAGATGACCAGCGCATACTCGAGGCCTGCCGCATCTGTGTCGATGAGGGATACTGCCAGCCGATTCTCCTGGGCGACGAACAGCGGATCACCCGCCACGCCGATTCCCTGGGACTGTCCCTCGAAGGCATGACCATCAAGGACCCCAGCCTCGACCCCGAGAACCAGGCGAAGGGTGAACTGCTGTGGCGCCAAAATGCGCGCAAAGGTTACACCCTGGCCAAGGCCCTGCGCATGGTCAAACACTCCATCCATAACGGCGCCATGATGCTGCGGGCGGGCGAGGCCGACGGCATGGTCTGCGGCGCCGACCGCCCCTTCGTCGACTCCATCCGCTGGGCCCTTACCCTCGGCGACCTCAAGGAGGACGTCCACCGCGTGGTCGGCATACACGTCATGCTGGTCAAAGACAAGGTGTTCATTTTCGCCGATACGACCGTGAACCTCAAACCCGACAGCCACCAGCTGGCGGACATCGCCCTGCGCGCATCTTCGGTCGCCAGATACTTCAACCTGGAGCCCGTGGTGGCCATGCTGTCGTTCAGCAATTTCGGCGACAATGATCGTCCCGAGAGCCGCAACGTGCGTGAAGCGGTGCATATTCTCCGCAAAGAGCATCCGGAATTGCGGGTGGACGGAGAGATGCACGGCGACGTGGCCGTCGACCCTCTGGCCTGTGAACTTTCGGTGCCCGATTCCCTGGTCAAGGGCGAAGCCAACGTCCTGATCTTCCCGGACCTGCAAAGCGGCAACATCGCCTTCAAACTGCTGGGCACTTTGGGCCAGAGTGAAGTCATCGGTCCCTTGCTGGTGGGTCTCAAGAACCCCATCAACCTGGTGTCCATCCAGTCCACGGTGTCCCAGATCGTCAACATCGCGGCGCTTTCGGCCTACCAGGTGAGCGTGGAATAATCCCCGTCCTCAGTACCCCCGGGCCGCATGGTCGGTCCGGGGGTACTGTTCAAAAATTCAGATAATATTGTAAAATATTGTTGTCACATGCCGCAGAAGAGTATAATATTAACATCGCTTTGGGGGAGAATTAAAAACGCTTCCGATATTGTGCATGGTTGGGTTTTGAGCAATCACTTCCTGCTTCTTGTCCCAACATCACTTGACCTCGGTTCAAGAGGAGCCGTGCACAATATCAGGGGCGTTTTTTAATGTCCCTCGGGGTTGGGACCGCTTACCATATGTCAGGTGACAGTTCCCTCTGGCCAGGAGCGCTAAATGGACCCGCAAGGCCTCATTTTGGTAACCGGCGGCGCCGGATATATCGGCAGCCACACATGTCTGGAATTGCTCGAGAACGGGCACAAGCTGCTGGTGCTGGACAACCTGGACAATGCGAGCATCGAGAGCCTGCGCCGCGTCCAGGATCTGGCGGGCCGGACTCTTACTTTCATTGAAGGCGACGTCAGGGACCGGAAACTGCTCAAACGCCTTTTTGCCGACCATCCTGTTCAAGCGGTGATCCACTTTGCCGGACTCAAGGCTGTCGGCGAAAGCTGCACGGCGCCCTTGCGTTACTACGATAACAACGTCACCGGGACCATCCGGCTATTGGAAGCCATGGCCGACGCCGGTTGCCGCCGGATCATTTTCAGCTCCTCGGCCACGGTCTACGGCGATCCGGCGACCCTGCCCATCACCGAGGATTTCCCCCTGTCGGCGACCAATCCCTACGGCCACACCAAGCTGTTCATCGAAGAAATCCTGCGCGACGAGTGCGCCGCCGATCCAGGCTGGCAGGCGGTGCTGCTGCGCTATTTCAACCCCGTCGGCGCCCACCCCAGCGGTCGCATCGGCGAAGACCCGCGAGGCATCCCCAACAATCTGATGCCCTTCATCATGCAGGTGGCGGTCGGGCGCCTGGATCACCTGGATGTTTTCGGCGCCGACTACGACACTCCCGACGGGACCGGCGTGCGGGACTACATCCATGTCGTCGATCTGGCCAAGGGGCACCTTGCCGCCCTGAAACACCTGGAAGAACTTCCGGGTTGCACGCCCATCAACCTGGGCACCGGCCGGGGTTACTCGGTGCTGGAAATGGTCCAGGCCGCAGCAGAGGCCTCGGGGCGTCCCGTTGCCCACCGCATCGTCGGACGCCGCCCCGGAGACATCGCCTCCTGTTACGCGGATCCCTCTTTGGCCGCGAAAATTCTGGGCTGGCGAGCCGAGCTGGACCTCACCCGGATGTGCGCCGATCACTGGCGCTGGCAAAACGCCAACCCCGAGGGATTCGCCTGATCCGGTCCGGCGCCGATTGATCTGCGCCAAGGACACGAAAGGAACCGCTCCATGCTGCTGAAGATTTCCCTGCTGGCCTTTGCCGGAGCCCTGGGCACCCTGTCCCGTTATGGCCTGGCCGGCCTGGTCCAGCGGCTGGTCGGACCCTACTTCCCCTGGGGCACCCTGGCGGTGAATGTCTTCGGTTGTTTCATCGTGGGTGTGCTGTGGTCTCTTTTTCGCCACCGCCTGCCGGTGAGTCCCGAGACGCGCGTCGTGGTGCTGGTGGGCTTCATGGGTGCGTTCACCACCTTCTCGGCCTATATCCTGGAAACCGAGGAGCTCATGCGTGCGCACGAATGGATCTACGCCTTCGCGAATTTCTCGTTGCAGAACGGGTTGGGAATAGCCGCCTTGCTGGTCGGCATGGCCGCCGGACACCTCGTCTAACCACGGGAAGGAAATCACATGAATCTGCCTGAGGACGCCTACCTGCTGCGGATCTTCATCGGGGAAGACGACAAGGCCGAGGGCCGCCCCCTTTACCAGTTGCTGGTGGAAAAGGCCCGCAAAAACGGCATGGCCGGCGCCACTGTTCTGCGGGGTTTTCTGGGGTTTGGGGGTAGCAGCCGCGTTCACACCACCAAGATCCTGCGCCTTTCCGAAGACCTGCCCATGGTGGTGGAAATCGTCGACACCCAGGACAAGATCCAGGAATTCCTGCCCATCCTGGACGCGCTGATCACCGAAGGACTGGTGACCATGGAAAAGGCCAAGGTCATCACCTACCGGATACGGGACAAGGCCAAGGACTAGCAGGCTGTTGAAAAACTCATTCTGGTGCCTGGTGCGCCTCGCCGAACCGAGATCAAGGCGCGGTTTCGCCGCCGTAGCCGTAGCTACGGCAAGAAATCGCAACGCGGAGATCGATTCGGCGAGGTGTGCCGCGTGCCGGTAGGAGTTTTTCAACAGCCTGCTAGACCGGCCTACTCGCCGAATTCATCGGCCAGTTCGTGGTCCACCACGTAGATGCAGACTTCGCGTGCGCCCTGTTCGTTGTAGCCGTACTTGTCCTGCAGGTTGTTCAACAGGTAGGTCACATCGTCCTGGATCTTGCGGTCGTAGGTCCGAAAATCGTCGCTGCCGAAATCCTTCAGGGCGCGCCGGAAATTGGCGTTGCGCAGGAAGGGCGCCAGCACCTTGTCCTTGAGACTGAAGACATAGCGTTTGTGCAGCTCGGCGAACAGCCGGGTGTCCCCGATTTCCTTGCCCTCGACCATGATCTCCTGGGTGAGTGTGCGCGAGGTGTACTCGCGCTGGGTTTCCGCGCGGAATTCCCGGCGCCGGTCCTCCCCCGCGTCCTCCCCGAGCAGATGGGCCTCGATGCCGGCCAGAAAACTCTCGGTGATCTCGAGTTTGTTCCCCGTGTACGAACAGACCGCGGTGGTCCCGGTCTCGTAGTTCAGGGCGAACAGGTAGTTCTGCAGATCCCGCGCGATACCCTCCTCGTTGTAGTAGTACAGGGACTCCTTGACCTCCTGCAGGATCTGGTAGTTGTACTGGCGGCGCAAACTGTCCAGGAAACCCTCCGGTATCTGCTTGGCCAGTTCCGGTCGCGTCCGGGTGAAGAAGGCGATCAGGGTGTCCATGGTGATCATCTTCCCGTCGCGCGCGAAATTCGAGAACAGGTCGTGGAAGATCGCGATGGAATCACGGCCACTGAACCCGCCCTGTCCTTCGGTCTCGGCCTCGGCGATGATGCGGCGCCTGATCCGGGCCGTGAAGTTCTTGCGATCCTCCTCGTCCAGCCAGACCGGAATGATGCCCGTGTAGATGGCCATCTTGAGCAGGTGGAGATTCTCGTCGCAGTACAGCTTGTACTTGTCCGCATCGCCGATCCAGTCCAGCATGGCTTCTGATTTTTCGTTCAAACGGCTGGCGATGACCACCCGCGCAAAATTCTCCAGCACCCGCGGCAGGAAACTCTCCCCGATGTGGCGACCGAAGATGTTCTTGTAGATCGCCACCTCCGTGGCCGAATCCAGCACATAGGAAATATTGACGAACTCGATGCGGTCGCTCAGGGACTGGAAACCGCGAATGTTCTTGTTGTCCTCGGGATTCATGACTCCCATGAACAGGGAATAGACCCGCTCTTCGATCTCTTCGACCTTGTGCACACCGTCGCTGATGATGTTGTGCAGCTCCAGCAGGCGCTCGCGGTTGAATCCCTTGATGTCCATCAGGGCGTAGATGCCGTTGTTCGTGCGGGCATAGCGGGAAAAAATGTACCGCACCTTGTTGCTGTCCTGCAACAGGGTCCCGACGCGGCGCTGGAGAACGGGATTGGTCAGCACCGGCTGCTTGGTCAGCCGGTCCCCTGGATTGAAGACCGTGATCCCCTCTCCGAGGCGGCGGTCGAAACGGTAGGGGCGGGCATGGATCATCTCCAACACTTTTTCGGGATCGCCAAGCCGATGCAGCAAGGCCTTGTACAGCGAACTGCAGATCGTGCAGGGCTGGTCCCGGAAAACCCAGTCGTAGTCCTTGCTGGTCGACAGATTCCACTTGAACTGGTCGTTGGCGAACAAACCGTCAAGAAACGCGGAACGCTGATCCCGCGGCACCTGCAACAACGGGTTATCGTGACTCGGGCAGGGTACCTCGACAAAGCGCTGGGAGGCGGACAGTTCGTCGGGGCTCGCCCCTTCGCCGCGGCGTTCGAGCAGGCGGCTCAACCTCCCCCCGGTCTCGGTATCCGCGTGCAAGGATCCTTCCAGCAGCCCGCGGTCCAGACGCCAGACCGTCTCGTAGCGGCAGCCCTGGGGGCTGTTTGCGTACTCCTCGAATTTGCGCAGCATGTTGTTCAGGAAGGTGGACTTGCCACAGCCGGGAGGCCCGTCGAACAGATAGATCTTGTTTTGCTGGGCGCCTCCGCGAAAACCGTCGATCATGGAAATCAGGCGGTTGGCAAACAGCCGGTCGGCGAAAAACGGCTGGTCCGCGCCTGCGACGAACAGGCGGCTGCAATCGTAGCCGATGAAGTTGATGGACTCGGGGTCTTCCGGGTATTCATCGAACCCTTCACCCACGTAGGTCATCACCATGTCGTAAAACACCTGATGGACGTTGCGGATCAACCGCTCGGGATGTTTCTGCAAAAGCGCGATAAACGCGGCGAAGGAAATCGTTCGCGCCTGGTCCAAAACCTCCTGGCTCTTGGCCAGATTGGCCAGCGCTTTGCTCACAACATCCACGATCAGACCACTCCCTTGTTCAGCTTGCGGTCCTTCATGACATAGCGCACCCGCTCCCACTCGATCTCCGGCGCGGGTTCGGGTTGCGGTGCCATGCCCGGCAATACGGGTTGTGCCGCCTGGTCGGGTTTCTTGATTGATTTCACCGCGGTGGTTTCCAGGGTCACCTTGCCTCCCCACAGGAATTCCAACCCCAGCATGGTGTTGTGGATGAAATCGCTCACCAGAGGCATCCCCTCGAAATGGTGGTCGAGGAAAAGGGTGTCATTTCCCGTCTTGTCCACATCCACGGTGATGAACGGCGGGTGGTAAAGGGATTCCTTGACCATGGCCTTGTAGTCGTCGGCCTTGCGGCTCTTGACGTACCAGCGCCAGACCATGCGCTGCTCGTCCAGCGTCTTGTCGGCGACGAACAGCCGGTTCCGGTCGATGAAATCCTGCTCGATGAAAGTGTTGACGAACAGGAAGTCGTTGTAATTCTCCCGCACCCTGAAAATGAAGTCGCGTCCGCTGTCCGTCTTGTGGTCGAACCTACGGCGTTGATCGATGTCCACCAGCGCCAGGAAATCCTGGCTGAAGCGCCCCTTGTCGGCCGCCTCCTCGATGAAGTAGAACAGCCGCATGCCCAGCGCATAGGGATTCAAGCCAACCCGCGGCATGGCCGTCACGGCGGAATTGATCCGCGCAAAATCCACCTCGTGCCCCTGGATCCGGTCGTCCTTCATGAAAAGTGTTTCGTGCCAGTAGCTGGCCCAACCCTCGTTCATGATCTTGGTGCGGATCTGGGGCTGAAAGTACAGAGAGGTCTTGCGCACGATCTGCAGGATGGCCTTCATCCAGCGGTTTTCTTCCTGGGCCAGGAAGGGGGAATGGTCCAGCACGAACTGCATGATGTCACGGACATGTTCCGGGTGGGGTTTGTCGGCCTTGTGGAACAAGGCGAGGAATTCCGGGTGCCGGGCCGTGACATCCTGGAAAAAGACCTCCTCTCCCCCGGTCCCATGATCGCGCATGCAGACATTGTAGCGCTCGATTTCCTTGACGTATTCGTTGACCCGGACCTTTTTGCGCTCCTGCAGGAAGACGTCGAAGTAGTAGTCGACCCGGCGCGAAACCCCATTGCGCGGAGGCCGGTGCAGCTCCGCGAGCAACCGGTGGTAATCGACGAGGTTGTCCAGGGAACGGGCAAACTCGATGACGTAATCCGCCCAGCGTCCGTGTTCGCCGCGCAGCCGGGAAATGTTGCGCTTGTCCGCCAGGGCCTGGCCGGTGAAATCATCGTCCCAGGTATGGCGGAAAAATAGATTGTTCTGGAAGAAGTCGATGTGCCCCAGGACGTGGTAGAAGATCATCACGTTCAACCAGTCGGGGTTGTTGTCGTTGTAGTAGCTGATGGCCGGCCGCGTGTTGATGACCGTCTCGAAGGGGTTGCTCGGGTACAGCTCGTAGCGTCCCTTGCCCTTGAGCACCTGCACATCGTGAACCCAGAAATCATAGATGGTGGGGATCATGATCTTGGGCGAAAGCTCGATCAGGTCGCGATTGGTGACGATGTACTCGAGGGTCTCATCCTCGAATTCCAGGCCGGCGTCGCGGGCGCGCTCCTTGCATCCCTCCATGATGGCTTTGGTATGTTGGTCGATCAGTTCCATGGTCCCGGCTTCCGGTATTATTCGCTGATCAGGTGCTTGATGCCCTCGATGATCCGCGGCTCGTCCGCATCCTCGTTCATCACATCCAGGCGCAACAAGTGCTTCTTCTCGTCCAGCCAGCCCGACTTCTGCAGATACTTCTGGACCTCGGTCTCACCGCTGGAGCCGTAGGAATTCTCCGCGATGGTCACGCCCACCCGGCTGGCGTAACCCATCATTTGCTCAAGCTCGGGCAACATCTCCTTGCCCTCGCTGTCCCAGTCGTCGCCGTCGGTGCCGTGGAAAACGTAGATATTATAGTCGTGGGACAGGTTTCCCTTTTTGACGATCTCGTTGACCAGCCTGAACGCCGCCGAGACCTTGGTTCCCCCGGCCACCCGGCTGTTGTAGTACGTGTAGAAGTCAGGCACTTCCTTGGCTTCGGTGTCGTGGAGAATGAACCGCGATTCCACCTGCCCTCCGTACTGGTAGAGGATCCAGCTGTAGATCATCACGTGCTGGCTGACCACGACGTCGGTCGGCTTGCCGCTCATCGAACCGGAGTAATCCCGCAGGAAGAAAACCAGGGCCTGACTTTCGTAGTCCTTCTCCCGCGACAGGATGCGGTAAACGTGATCCTGGGGCGCCACCAGGAAATCGCGGGGATCCAGATCC
Source organism: uncultured Fibrobacteraceae bacterium (assembly GCA_964545545.1). GTDB lineage: Bacteria > Krumholzibacteriota > Krumholzibacteriia > LZORAL124-64-63 > LZORAL124-64-63 > JAHJTW01. Next base: position 17,989 of record CAZJGK010000001.1, read on the forward strand.
CCCTCCGCATCAACGCGTCCGAGCGCGAGGTTGGTCTTGATGATCTGGCGCAGGGTGGCCTTCTTGTCCAGCAACTGGCCGAAGCCGCGGTGGCGATCGGTCAGGTCGTAGTTGTAGCGCGTCAGGGAACGTTTCTTGCCCTTGTTCTTCAGGTTGGGCAAGGAGAACTGTTCGGTCAGGATCTTGCCCAGGTCGTAGGCGTTGGATTCCATCTCGTGGGCCTGGCCCTCGCCCTGTCCGGGTCCGGCGCCTTCGCCCTCGCCGGGCTGGGGCCGCACGGGTTGCTCGCCGATGACATCGCCCTCTTCACCTTCGCCGCTGCCGCCCGAGCCGTCTCCCTCGGCCTGCTGTTTGAAATTGGGGTCATGGATGAACTTGTCTTCCACCGTGGTCGGCACCACGACGACCTTGTCCTTGCCGCCGCGGCCGGGCTTGACCAGTTTGCCGATCCGGATCTTGCGGGGAAACCCGTCCTTCTCACGCTGCTTGTCTCGTTCCATGAGATCGTCAAGCGACTTGATACGGGCGCTGTAGCTGCCGTTGGCGAGGCTCAAGGCCTGGAGCAACGGCAGATCGGCCAGATCGTAAAACCCGGTGATATGCCGCAAGAGATCGAGTTTCGGGTCCATGCTCATGTCCCCGCTCAGTTCTCGTCTTCCTGGGTGCAGAAATACTCGATGGTCTTCTGCGCGCAGGTCCGGCAATAGCCCAGTTTGTTCAGCATGGTGTCGACCATGCGGTCGTACAGCTTCTGGTTCTCCTCGTTGGTGCGGTTGGCCAGGGCTCCGATGAGGCTGCCCGCCCCGGCGATATCACTCTTGAGACGCACGTCGGTGACGGCCTTGACCAACTCGAGGTTGTCCATGAAGTCGTAGTTGGGATCCATGCTGATCTTCTGGCCGTAGATCTTGCGGATCGAGGTGCGGAAGGTTTCGCGCTGCTCGTCGGTCTTCAGCTGCAGCCGCTCCTCGATGCTGCGGATGAACCGTTCGTCCACCTTCAGGGCCTTCAACTCTCCCGTCTGGGGATCCTTGTACTTCCACATCTTGTCGGTGCCGAGTTGCTCGGCGTCGATGCCGATGATCATGTTGACGTAGTTCATCACATCCTTGCGGATGGCCTGGGGCTCGTCCATGTAGGCGTTGAACATCTCGGTCATGATGCGTTCGCGGTACAGCCCGCGCGCCACCTTCAGATCCGACAGGAACTTGGCCCGGTCGTTGGGCTCGTTGACGTAATCCAGGATCACCCGTTCGATGGTCTTGAACACGTCGTAGGCGAACATGCAGCAGCCCTCGTTGGTCTCGCTGCTTTCGATCAGCAACTGGATGGCGCGGCCCAGGTTGCGCTGGCCCAGCCCTTTCTGGCCAAAACGGTTCGTGATGTCGGTGTCCTGACTCAACGTGTCGATGACCTCGGCCAGGGCCTTGATGCTCTTTTCCCCGGCCACCTCGCCCGCGGCGAGCTTCATGGTCTCGACCGGCGTGAGCTTTTCGCTGTGAGGCAACCGGCTCAGAACGGCGGCGGTGCTGGCCGCGTAATTGAGATTCGGATCCTGGTGCAGTTCCTCGCGCATCAACGTGGTCTTGGTCTCGCTGCCGATGGCGTACTGGGTCAGCTCGGCCTGCAGCTTGTAGTTGGTGTTGTGCGAGATGTAGCTGATGCGGCAGCGGTCGACGATGGGCGCCTCCTCCTTCTCCGCCAAAAAGAGGTTGAATTCGCTGTTGTTGCTGGTGGCGATGATCAGGGTGTCGATGGGCCACTTGAAACCGTCTATCTCGATGGTGCGGTTCTGGATCACGCCCAGGTAGACCTGCACGAGATCCTTCTTGTTCTTGAACATCTCGTCGGAGAAATGGATGCCGCCGCCGGCAACCCGCGCCAGCGCCCCGCGCCGCAGATCGAAGCGGTAGGGATTGTTCGTGTCGGAGATGTGCAGCAGGCGCTGGATGGATTCCTCTCCCAGCAGATCCACGGCGCTGGAAGTGATCTTGTCCTTGGCCGGGTACTTGCCCGTGACCGTGCCCAGGCTTTCGGTCAACGGCACAAGGATCACGTCGACGAACCCGAGCATGTCGACCATCTTGCCCTGGCAGTATTGGCGTATGTCGTTCCAGATGTAACTGGAGCACGCCCCCATGGGCCGGTAGTTCTCGAACATCTTGTCCAGCTGTTCGTCGCTCAGACCGATCTTGCGCGCCAGGTACTCGCGGCTCTGCTCGGGGGTTTCCAGCAGGTTCATGGCCAGGATGCAGGGATCCTCGTAGGTCTGGCTTTCGATGGTCGCTATCTTGCCGTATGTCCCGATTTTATCCAACCCGCCGAAGCGGAACGTGTACTTGTGATTGGGATCCTGGGCAAGAAATTCCCGGTACAGGCGGCTGACGAATTCCACGAAGAAGGTTTTGCCGTTGCCCGGCTCCCCCACCAGGACGTAGGCCATCTCCTTGCTGCTGCCCCCCTCGGCGGCGTCCTTCACATAGGACACGAAGCTGTTGATTTCATCATACAGCCCGATGATATGCTTCTTCCCGCGACGAAAGATCTTGAAATCGTAGGTGCTCCGGCCGTTGGCCACCACCTTTTCGATCTCGTCGGAGAGGATCATCCGGGTGATCCCTTCAAAAGCGTTCTCGAACACCCTCTCACCGTTCTTCAGCGCCACCAGGTGGTTGTGAAGAGGATTCTGCGTCACTTCTGCCATGATCGACCCCCGTATGGATCCTGTTCGCGGTAACGGGCCCGGGTTCCAGGCGCCTTCTACAGGCGGTCGACACCGCCTTCGGTCAGAACATATCGCAAGGGTTGTGCCGAATCTAGACTTAGTGTGCAGCCCTGGTTGTGGAGGCGGTGGTCCCTTCGCTGGTCCGGGGCGCATCCCTTGGCTAAAAGAAAGGAACTCGCGGGGAACCCGCCACTATTTGGCGGGAGACGGGAAACACCTGCGTCCGCCCTTGTGCAGTTCGGTCAGATGGCCAGTCCCTTGAACTGGCTGACATAAAGCTCATGGTAAAAACCCTTGCGGTCGAGGAGCTCTTGGTGCCGGCCCTGCTCGACGATCTCGCCCTCATCGATCACAATCACGTTGTCGGCGTCACGGATGGTGCTCAGACGGTGGGCGATGATGAAGCTGGTGCGCCCCTTCATCAGGCGCAGCAAGGCCTCCTGAATACGGGCTTCGGTACGGGTGTCCACGCTGCTGGTGGCCTCGTCGAGGATCAGGATCGCCGGATCGGCCAGAACGGCGCGGGCGATGGCCAGCATCTGCCGCTGGCCCTGGCTCAGGTTGCTCGCACGCTCGGAAAGTTTCGTATCGTATCCCTCCGGCAGCAGGCGGATGAAGTGGTCCGCGTCGGCCAGTTGGGCGGCGCGCACGACATCCTCGTCGCTCGCCTCCAGCTTTCCGAAGCGGATGTTCTCCCGCACCGTGTCCGCGAACAGGAAGGTGTCCTGCAGCACCAGACCGAGCTCACGCCGCAGGTCCGACTTGCGAATGTCGCGCAGGTCCCGCCCGTCGATGGTGATTCGCCCTGCATCCGGTTCGTAGAAGTGCATCAGCAGGTTGATCAGGGTCGTCTTGCCCGCGCCCGTAGGACCGACCAGAGCCACCGCTTGGCCCGCTTCAGCAGTCAGGGACATACCCCGGATGACCGGCGTTCCGGGCAAGTAACCGAAATCAACCTCCTCGAACGCCACCTCGCCGCGGACGGCAGCCAGCGGCGGCCGATCCACCGCGTCGATCTCCACCGGGGTGTCCATGACCTCGAACACACGCTCCGCGCCGGCCAGGGCCGCCTGGATCGAGTTGTACATGCCGGCCAGTCTGCGCAACGGGTTGATGAAATTGCGTCCGTAGGTGACGAAGGTGGCGATCATGCCGATGGTGGCCAGCCCGCGCAGCGCCAGCCAGCCGCCCAGCCCCACCAGCACAATGACGAAAAAGTTGCCCAGCACGTTGGTCAGCGGCATCAGCGACAAGGCGTAGCTGTTGGCATAGACCCCCGCCCGACGCACCTCCCGGTTCTCGCGTCCGAAATCTTCCGTGGCGCTGTCACTGCGCCCAAAGGCCTTGACGACGCGTTGCCCGCTGATCGTTTCCTCCACGACACCCGTCATTCGGCCGAGCCGCATCTGCAGGTCGCGGAAACCCTTGCGCGTGTAACGGGCGACGAAGCTGGTGAACCAGAACATCACCGGCAGCACCACCAGCGAGCCCAGAGCCAACCAGGAATTGAGCAGGAACATGGCCACCAGGATGCCGACCATCGACAGGGTGCTGGCTACCAGTGAGACGACATTCTGCGAGACGGCCTGGTTGACGGCCTCGATGTCGTTGGTCAAACGACTCATCAGTTCGCCGGCGGTGTGGCGGTCGAAGAACTGCAGCGAGAGCGACTGCATGTGGGTGAAGAGGTCGCGGCGCAGGCGCTTGAGCGCATCCTGCGAGACCCGCGCCATCAACCAGCTGGACACGGCCTGGCAGGCATTGTCCAGCATGAACACGCCCAGCAGGATGGCGGCTGCACGCGCCAGACCCTGGACCCGTCCCACGGCGATGAACTTGTCGATCGCCGCGCCGATCAGGTACGGCTCCAGCAATCCCATCGCGATGTAGCCGAGCACGAAGACCATCACCACAGCCAGGGTTCCCGTGTAGGGCCTCAGGTAGGCGGTCAACCGGCCCAGGGCGCGGCGCGGGGCCTGGGCCTTCTCGATCCGGCCGGGACGCATGGGATTGCCGCGCATCACCCTGCGGATCCGGCCCAGGTTTTCCTGCGGTGAGCTTTCCTTGGCTTGGGTCATGTCGATGGCTCCGTCCCTGTGCGGTCGCCGTCTCCCAGCTGCGACGCAAAGATCTCCCGGTATACCGGGCTTGATCCCATCAGTTGGGCGTGATTGCCCTCGGCGACGATGCGCCCCTTGTCGATCACCACGATCTTGTCGGCGTCCAAGGCGGTGCTGATGCGTTGGGCAACCATGAACGACGTCCGTCCGCGCATCCACTCCCGCAGCGTGGCGTGGATCCGGGCCTCGGTCGCCACATCCACGGAACTTGTGGCATCGTCCAGAATCAGGATGGACGGCCTGGTCAGCAGCGCCCGCGCGATGGCCAGACGCTGCTTTTGGCCGCCCGAAAGGTTGACGCCCCGCTCCTCCACGTGGGTTTCGTAGCCCTGGGGCAGTCTGGCAATGAAGCCGTCCGCCTGCGCCGCTGCCGCGGCGGCCGCCACCTCGTCATCACCGGCGTCCGGGCGCCCGTAACGGATATTGTCGCGGATCGTCCCGGAAAAAAGGACCGTCTCCTGGGGAACGATGCCCACATGGCGCAACAAATCGTCCTGGCCGAGACGCCGAAGATCCACCCCGTTCAGGGTGATCCCGCCCGCGGTCGGGTCGTAGAAGCGCGGGACCAGGTTGACCAGCGAAGACTTGCCGGCGCCGGTCGCGCCGAGAATGGCGATGACCTGACCCGGTTCAGCCACCAGGTCGATGTCCTGCAGCACGGCACCGCCACTGGTCCCGGCGTAGCGGAAACCGACCTTTTCGAAGACGATGCGCGGCGCACCGAGGTCCGGCAACGGTTGCGGCTGTGGGTCGTCCCGCAGTTCCGGCTCCGTGTCCAGCACCTCCACGATCCGCTCGGCCGAAGCGGTGCCGGCGGCCGCAACGTTCGCCAACATCACCATGATCGTCAGGGGCCCCAGAGCCGTCTGCAGGTAATTGACGAACGCCACCAGCTGCCCGATGCTCAGGCCGCCGTGGATCGTACGCACCCCGCCCCACCATATCACGGCGACGATCCCCAAGTTGACGAAGATGCTCATGGCCGGCGAGAGCGTGGACATGAACCGCATCATCCCGATGGAATAGCGCGTGTAGGCCTCGTTCGCGGTCTCGAACCTCTCCTCCTCGAGGTCATCACGCACGAAGGCCTTGACCAACCGCGCACCCGCAATGTTTTCCTGCAGGACCGTATTCAGGCGATCCATCCGCTGCTGGGTGCTGCGGAACAGGGGCTCCATCCGCGCCACGAAGAAGGCGATCACCAGCGACACCGCCACCAGGATGGGCACCATCATCAGGGACAGGCGTCGGTCGGTCTCGTACATCAACACGAGACTGCCGATCATCAGCAGGGGCGCGCGCGTGCCGATCCTGAGAAAAACCTGCACCAGACGCTGGAACACCTTCGTGTCGCCGGAGAGGCGCACCATCAATTGCCCGGTGTTCATGCGGTCCAGGTTCCCGAAGGAGAATGACTGGATCTTCAAGAAGACCGCCTCGCGCAGGTCGCGCGCCACGCTCTCCCCGACCTGCACCGAGAGGATGTTGTTGCCCACGGCCAAGACAGCCTGCACAACCGAGAGGCCCAGCATGAGGAGGGCGGTCGTGACGACGACCTGCCGATCCCGGGCGATGATGCCCTGGTCGATGATGACCTGGATCAGCCGGGGAATCGCAAGATCAACGGCGATCACCGCGATCAACAAAACCAGCGAAACCACGCTGCGCCGCCAGTACGGCCGCACGAAACGAAGTAACGCCAGGACGTTCCTCATGGCCGCCGAGCGGCTTATCGAAGAAGGCTTGATTAGTCGTTCCATATCATCGGAACAAACATTTCAAATCACCCCAGGAAAATTAAGTATCCGGAACCGGGACACAGAGACCGTTTGGAGCCAACTCCACTTTTGAAATCCAACATGCATAACCTGGGCTGGGAAAATCATCAAATTCAAGGGGAACCCCATAAATATCGACCGAATCTCCATCAAGTGCGAAATCGAATAAGGGGTCGCCGGATCGGACCTCCTCCGCAATTTCGATCATCCCCGCGTTCCCCGACAGCCAGGTTCACATGGTTCCACATATACTGTCCAGGTCAAGTTCATATCCCAGGAAATGGAATGGAAGTCCCCATTGACATCAATAAGTTTGGCGACAAACCTGTAATAACATTGGGTCGTGCCTCGGAAATTGTGTCCGCCGTGCTGGAATATGGCGTTACAGGTACTCCAGACAGGTATAACCCCTTGTATCATGGCGTCATGGAGGCCCGGGAGCCATGGATGGCGGGAGGGCCGGAATGCCGAGGGTGGGAGCAACAGGAAGTTGCGACCACCCGCCCATGAGACAAGGGGTTATACCTGCCTGGAACACCTGTGGGGGGTTGGTTCCACCTGGCGGACACAATTTCCGAGGCACAACCTTTCCTTTATGCCAGTCCCCGGCGCAGCTCCAGTTCCTGCCGCACTTCCCGGGCCTTGGCCTCGGTGATGGGGAAGGTCTTGACGGCCAGAATGGCGATGGCCGAGGTGACCATGGGGATCCCCGCATCGCACAACCGCATCAGGATGATGGCGCGGTGGGCTTGGTCCCCCCCCAAGGCCACATCGAAGCCCGTGGCATTGAGCAGGTAGCCCCCACCGGCCAAAGCCGCGGAAAGACCAAGCTTGACCATCCACCAGAAGATGGAGCCGAACATCCCCTCCCGCCGCTGGTGGGTTTCCAGCTCGTCGGTATCCACCACGTCGGCGATCATCGAGGGCATCAGGGTAAACAACGCCCCCAGGCCGAACGCCATCAACGGAGCCGGCAACACCACCAGCAACGGCATGTTGGGGTTATAACACACCCACTTGAGGCCATAGCCGATGATGGACACCCCGATGGCCCAGAAGAATGCCTTCCGTTTGCCGATATGCGTGGCCAGCCAGGTGACGAACACCACCACGGCAAACGTGCAGACCGCCCCCACCGTGCCGGCGTAACCGGCGTACTTGGCTCCGAGCTCCTGGTTGCCCCGGGCCACATAATAGATGACCACATAGAATTGGAACGATGAGACCAGAATGAATCCGTTGAAGACCAGGAAGGTGGCCAGACAGAGCTTGATGAAGGGCTTGTTTTTCAGGGTGATGGCGAATCCCCGGAAAAATTCCGCCATGTTTTGCTTGAAACCCTGGATGGCAACTGCTTGGCCGGCCTCGGACTCCGCGAGCTTTTTCATGCGCTCGCGCAGGAAAATGGCCGGCAGGATGCCTATCCCGATGGTCACCACCGCCACGATGATGGACAGTCCGGCGGCGCCCGCAACCTGATCGGGGAAGAATCCCTTGTAGGTCATGATCCACAGGAACCAGGGAGAGACGACATAAGCCAGCTGGCCGGTGAAATTCTGCGTGCCCATCAGGCGGGTGCGTTCGTTGTAATCGGGGGTCAGCTCGTAACCCAGGGCCACCCAGGGCGTGGCAAAGACCGTGTACCCCATGTAGAAGAGAATCGAACCGACCAGGAAGTAGATGAAGTAGAAGGTATCGCTCTTGCCGTGGGGAAGTTGCCAGAGCAGCGCAAAGAGGATGCCGGCGGCGATGGCGCCCCAGAAGATGAAAGGCCGCCGCCGTCCCCAGCGCGTGTGGGTATTGTCGGAAATGTAACCCATGAGGGGGTCGGTGAAGGCATCCGTCAGACGCGGCAGGGCTCCCAGCAACCCGACCAGGGCCGGGTTCATCCCCAGACCCAGGTTCAGGACGATCATCATGCCCCCGCTGGCCGCAGCCAGCAGGTTGTTGACGAAGGCCCCCGCCCCGTAGATCAGCCGGTGGGAGATCTTGATATGGTCTTCGGGAGCAGTCTGGATGCGGGTCGCGGCGTTCATAAGGGAGCCTGTGTCTTCTGTTGGGGGACGTGCGCTCGGGGTTCGGCCAACCCATCTTTGTACGAGCTCCGAACAAAGTACGGCAAGGTTGCCCTTGCTTTCAACTGAAATCTTCCCGGGATCAACCCCTCATTAATAGTCCCAGAGGTTGTTTTGAACAGGTGAAGGTGGCAAAATCACCGGGACTTTCAATCCCGGCTAAATTCATTATTTCTTTTCAGGAACTGGAGTGATCATGGGAATGCTGCGGATAGGCTCGGCGATCATCATAACCCTTCTCACTGGCGCGTTGCTTCTGCTGCTTCTTCCGGCGTGCGGCGGCAATGATCCGGCCACCCCGGATGATAATGACGATCCGGGCGGCGACATCTCCGGCCCCCTCCTTTTCCACGAAACCGACGCCGTCATTGACCGAGCCACCGCATCCTTGAGGAACCACCTTGTAACCCTTGATCTCGATGCATCCATGCAAGCGGTGGTTGCCGAAATGTTGGCCGACACTTGCGTCGCCACGGCCGATTGGATGGTCCCCGACGATCGGCCGCCCTATCTCGAGGCCGAATTCATCAACGGCATCACCTTTTTCATGCCGGTGATCCCGCGCACCACCGGTCCGCCACCGTCTCCTCATCCCTCCCAGAACGATCGGACCCCGGGAAAATCGCTTGACCTTTCGCTGACCGGCAACGCCCATGCCGTCATCATCGCCCACCCCGATGTCGCCTCTGAAACCACCGCCTTCATCCCCGCCTTGCAGCGGGTGGGATACTCGGTCCACGTGGTCACCGACCCCCAGGTGGACAGCTTCGAAGGCCTGGACGCCTACTCCCTGGTCTACATCGGGACACACGGACTGCTGTGGACGAAGAACTCCACGAGCCGTTTCTATATGCTGACCAACCAGCCCCGGAGCTCTACCCAGGATTCGATCTACTTCGCCGCGGGCGAATTCCAGGACCGTTCCATTTCCCTCGAGCGGGTCACCTTCAGCGCCGAAAATGAAGATCTGGAGGTTTCGGAATGGACCCGCTACGTCGTCAGCAACAAGTATATAGCCGGCCATAACGGCAGCTTCCCCGCCCATACATTGTTCTACGTCGATGCCTGCCAGAGTGCCAAGAGAACAACCCCCAACGGACCCGCGCCCCTTTCGGTCACCCTGCAGGCGATGGGGGTCCAGGATTACCTGGGGTGGTCCCATTTCGTCTACGACGCCGAATCGATCAAGGCCACGAACTATCTCTTCGCCCATCTGCTGGGCGACATTCCCGGTTCAACTAACTTCCTGCCGCCCGAATCGCCGCCCATCCGCCCGGCTTCTCTCCAGAATGTCTTCACCTCCATGGAGGTCCTGGGCTACACCATCGATGGGATCGGGACCTACGGGGCCGAACTCGAACTGCACGACTTCAGCCTCGGCCACGGCGAACTCCTCGTGCGGCCGGCCATCAGCCAGATGATCGTTGATGTCGATCCCACCCTCGGTCACCAACACCTGAAACTGCTGGGAAATTTCGGCCCCCAGAGCGGATCGGTTTCCGTCTGTTCTTCTCCCGAAGATCTGACCGGCGGGACCGCCTTGGGTATCGTGGAGTGGACCGATGACCAGATCATCGCCGACCTGGGCAACGGAACCCACGGGTATGTCGTGGTGGGAACCTCGGGGCGCCTCAGCAACCCCCACCCCCTGACCCAATGGGCGCCCGACATCGACATCACGGGAACCTTCCAATCTGGCCGGGGACCCGACTTCGAAGTGACCATGCGGACCGTCTGGCGTGGGGAAATCGTGGACGAAAGGCCTATGCCCTACATGGATCCGTATGCCGAATCCGGTTGGACCAGCACCCTGTTCGGACTCGATGCCTTATGTGACTACAAATACACGGGCATCTTCGAAGACTCCCGCTACATATACGAATACAAGCCGGAGATGAACACCGACACCGTGCCGACAAACATCAGCGGTACCGAGATGTATTTCGGGACTATCACCATGAAACCCAGCGAGGGCACGGCCGTCATCCAGGCCACGTTTTCCCAGGAGGCCAAGGCGATGGTGACCGACAAGCTGGACCCCGAGGCGCCACCCGTACAACAGAACCTGCCCGTCACGATCGGTTTGTACATCGAGGGGGAAATGACTGCAGACGGCATCATTTCTGAAGGATCGATGGTGGTGCCTTACATGGTCAGTTGGCCCGAGGTGCAACCCGACTCGCCGCCGTTGGACAGCACCGGGCACTGATCTTCCGGTTAGATACGAAATTCCCCTCACCGGTTGAACCGGCAAGGGGAATTCAGCAGATGCACGAGCGAAATCTCGCTCTAACGGAACAGGGCCTTCACGGCGCCGAAGCTCGCATCCTCGGTGCCGATGACTTCGCCGGAACGATAGAAGACCACGTTGTCGTAGAAGACACCCGAGGGATCGTAATTCGTCTCGGTGCAGGCGAAACCGAACTGCAGAAGCTGTCCGACCAGACCGGCATCGATGGTGATCGGAATCGAATAGGGTCCCCAAGTGTTCGCGATAGAGGTCATGTCCTCGGTGATGAAATTCGTCGTGGCATAACCGTTGTTGGGATCCAGAGTCTTGATGAAAGCCAGCGCGGTCGAAGGAGCGACCAGGTCGCCCATCTTGGCATCGAATGCGAAGACCCAGGTTTCCCCGACATCGCCGGCGCCGACCAGCTGCTCGTGGTAAACATTGGCCTGAACCCAGGCAGCGCCATCGGCCTGAGCTGCGTTGGCGTAATCACCGAAAACAACCATCTGCTGCAGGCCCTGGGCACCGCCGCCCTCACCACTGGCGACATTGCAGAAGGCTCCGGAACCATTGGGGGCGGGGTATGAACCATAACCGTACCAGTATGACCAATCAGGACCGAAGACATTGCCGTAAACGACCCAGCCGTCGTCCGAAAGCGCCGTTGAGCTTGCTTGGTTCAAACCTTCGAAATCCTGGCCGTAGGGCAACAAAGCCATACTGGCAACGGGGACCATGCAGAGCACCAGTGCGACTGCGATCAACGCGATAACTCGATTTTTCATGTCA
>CAZJGK010000001.1:29805-32198 GCA_964545545.1 uncultured Fibrobacteraceae bacterium
ATGGGGCGTGTTTCCTGAAAATCCCGACCGCTGAGGCGATAAAAATACACCCCGGATGCCACTGGAAGGCCCCCGTCGTCCCGGCCGTTCCAGGTCCGATTGTGGGATCCTGCAGAAAAATTTTCACTGGCGAGGGTGCGGATCACGCGGCCGCTGAGGTCGTAGATTTGCAGCGAGGCAAAGCTGTCGCGTGCCAGGGCGAAGCGTAGCTCGGTGCGGGGATTGAAGGGATTGGGCACCGCGGGATAAAGCCATCCGGTCGGTGCTCCGGGCCGCGGAGTGACGGGACCCTCGGTCACGCCGGACACCACGCCGGCGGGCACGAAGGTAAAACCACTGAACACCACTTCCTGGTTCGCCGCGGGGGAACCGTCGATGCGCCACAAATTCAGGTGCATGCGCGGTTGTTCGGGCCGGGGAATGTGCGGCCCGGTATAGGTCCACGCAGCGATCAGGTTGGCCGGGGATTCATCCGACGGGCCCCCGCGCCACACCCGATATTCCACCTTGTCATGCAGCCAGCGCATGGCGTGGCTGACTGTTTCGCCGGCGCTGAAGGCCGCATCGAAACGGTCGATGTTGCCGGGCCAATCGTAGGGTTGGACCACGAACTGGGCGATCGCGTTGCCGGGATCCTGCCAGCGGCTGTATTCGATATCGATTTCGTTGTAGGGATTCCACCACAGATAGGAGGGATCCCAGCAGGGGCCGTACTGCCAGAGGAATATCCCGAGCACAGCCTGGGGGTCGATCAGATCCAGCCGGCCAACCGTGGTCAGGATATAGTCCCCGTATCCAAGGGCCTCTTCGGCCACAACCTCGGTGCTGTTCCAGGTGCCGGCGATGTTTTTGAGGGTAAGGTGCAGCTGACCGTCGCCATCCACCCAAACATTATCGGGTGAATCGGAAAAGACATTGGGACCGGGGCCGTAATAACCGGTCCCCTTGACCCGCCAGTTGCGCCCGGCGAAGGCCAGCGTCCGACCACCGGGAAAATCAGGCCACTGGAGGTCGTCGATGGTTGGCGGTGTGGTGCCGGCAAAGGTCACCTGGTCGAAGTACACATCCGATACGGGATCGGTGGGGCTCTGCAGCACCCCCAGCAGCAACCGCGCCGAGACGGTGCCCGCGGGCGCCGGTGTGCTGGTGACCGAAAAATCCAGGTACTGGTCCGTCGGCGAGATTGCCGTGGCGACGCTGAAGGTGTCGTAGGCGATCAAGCCCCCACCGGAATCCCGCCATTCGATGTTGACCAGGGCGGCATTCTGGCCGACCAGGGGCCTTGCCCCCGGATTCAGGACGTGGCCCGTGGCCTGCCACTGCTCTCCCGAAGCACAGTCCTGAGCCTGCCAGTAACCCGACACATCCCAGCCGCCCTGGTTGGGGCCGCTGACGCGGGCTGCCTTGGATCCGTGGCTGGCCACGCTGGTCAGGCCCACCGAGCCGAACTGATCCCAGCCCCCGAAAACCTGACCGCCGGAGCCCGTCACCTCGAAACTCGGGTTGCTGAGGACACATTGCCCGGCTACCAAACCGGCAAGGCCAACCGTCAGGGCCAAGACGGCGGCGGGGATGATCCGCATCGGGTGCATGGCCTACTCCCCCGTCTCAGGGGACACGACGCTGAGCGTATTCCTCGGCACGACCACCCGCATGGCCTTGATGCGGCCACTGCGCGCGAAGATCTCCTGGGAAAGGGAAGGCGGCAACGTGTTGCCACCGGCCACCCAGGTTGACCCGTCGGAATATTCGACGGCCAGGGAGGCTTCGGCATCGTCCAGCACGTAGACCACCGGAACCTGGCAGAGGGTAAACGCCAGGCAGCCCTGGTCCAGGGGCAGGTCGTGCGCCTGGCCCGCCGCATCGACATGGTGGAATTCAGAGGGCCCGTTCAGGAATTCCTCGCTGCGCAAGAGGGTCGGCTGAAAATGCAGCGCGCCGTTTTCCACCATGATTCCCAGCTCCCCGCGCCGGGTCAGGATTTCCTCTTTCACCTGGCCGGTCATGCCCGGCTGTTTGGCCCCACCGCCGGCCGGCGTGTGGGAATACGGATCGGTCGGAAAGGCTCCGAATTCCGTGACGGACTTTTCGTATCCCAGCCCAGCGCGGATCCGGAAGTACATCCTCGCCAGTTCATACAAATCATCCTGAGGCCAATGCTCGCGACGGCCCCGCAGACAGGTTTCCTGCACGGCCAGCAGCAGCTTGGCGACCATGTGCCAGTAGATGCAGCCCAATCCCTCGTAGCCGTACATCGCTCCCGAACGGCCCGTGTAGGACCGGTGCCCGAAGGTGTCCTCGTACAAGGCCAGAACCGCCGCCCGATCGCGCGCCACCGCGGCCGACCATCGGTCCCGGCTCGCTAGCCGATCCAGGGCGGTCGCCAGCTCTTC
>CAZJGK010000001.1:32298-102956 GCA_964545545.1 uncultured Fibrobacteraceae bacterium
CAACCTCCGCTCCTTTTTGATCCCCGCTGATGTGCAGCAGATTGTAGGAATGGAAAAGTCCGTCCTGTCGCCGGCTTGCGGCCAGGCCCTTATCGACAAAGGTCAGCGCCGTGCGGCAAAACGCCGCCACCTGGTGCGTGCCCAGGTCAGCGCGGCCGGTAAAACCCCGGCCATAGACGCCCTGGCGATAGTCCCCGAAGGCGGTGCCCAGCTTGTCCAGCAATCGTTTGCGATCCTGCGGATCAAGAGTGGGCTGCCCCAGCAAGGCCTTTTCGCTCTCCAGCGCGCTGGCGATCTTGTCGAACCAGCCCACCACCTCGGTGGAAACGGCATACTCCCGGTCATCGCTTTGCTCCAGCAATCCAGCCAGAAAATCCAGATAGCGGCGCAGGTAACAAAGCGTGACCACCGAGATCCCGCCGCCGGCCAGAGCGTTATTGGCGTCGTTCCATTCGGGCCGCTGGGTGTTCATCCAGATCCCACCATCCAGCACCAGATTCGACAACTTGGACAGGACCGGGACCAGCAGCTTTTCCAGCAGATTGACATGGTGAATCCGACCCTCACGATCGGTCAGAAGCTTGCCGTCGGTTCCCCGCCGGATGACCCGCTGCCGGATGCGCCCCTCGAGCGCACGGTCGAAAGTGATGGTATCAGCCGGGTCGCTCAGGATGTCCCCGTAGGGCCTGAGGCGAAAAGGTACCTCGGCGTAACTGAAGACGCCCTCGCCGAGCATGCCGATGATCCCTTCGGGATCGTGGCTGCGCCACAGTTCGAGCAGCCTCAACAGGTAGATGATCTGGTGATCCCCCCAGTAGCCGATATTGCTCCAGGGATCATCGGGCGAGGGAGTTTCCCAGTCCACCCCATCGCGGTTGATCCGGTAGGGATTGAAGCCGTCCACGGTGGAGGCGTTGACGAACTTGGCGACCATGTTGGGCAAAAATCCGGGGAAAGCCGTGGCCAGGGCCTCCCAGTTCTGGAAGATGTCCCGCCAGTTGCCCTCGTAACTCAAGACCGGGTCACCCGCATGGTTGCGCACGCGGATGGCAAAGTGGTTCCAGGGCCGGCTGGGGTCGCCATGGCGACGGCCGAAATGCAACGGCAGGTATTCCAGGGACAGCCGGACCAGGTCCGGATCCCCGGTGGCGGACGCCCGGTCGCGCAGCTCCTGAACCGTCACCTGATCCGGCAGTGACGCCACCAGGTCGTGATGGTGCACCGCGGCTTCCTTGTTCCTGACCGCAAGAAAATCGGCAAAATCCGCGGCGGGGATCCTGTCCTGATCCGCAAAAACCCCGCCGCGCATGCAGTTGAACAGGACGTTGGCGAAGTGATGTGCCCAGGATGCGGTCCTGGCCGTCAACTGCAGACCGTCCGCGGCGGCGACATAGCCGGTGAGGTTTTCGCCCGCCTGCTTCAGGGCGCTTTCCACAGACCCCGGCGACCGGCGCTCAACCGAAATGGCCTGGCGCAAGGCGGCGATCTTTCCGTGGTCCAATCCGGTGTCGCCGGCAAAATGCCAGCGCGCCGATTCCTCGGGCGCCAACGCCAGACTCGAACTCACCAGGTAGTTGCCGCGCGCCCCGTTGAGCACCGTCTGCGGGGGCAGGACCTCGCCGTTGCGGAACTTCGTCAGGCAATCAAGGGACAGATGCACGCGGAAATCGTCCAGTCCGCCACACCAGACAGTGTTGGCCCGGAGCACCTCCAGGGCCTCAGCCCGGTCGGTGATGCCGGCGGTCAGGGAATAAATACCCAGGCCCGTTTCCTCGTCGACTTCGGATTTCTTGTAGGCATCGACCAGGTTGCTTGCCTGCTGGTAAAGCTGCAACGGCGCTCCCCAGGGCAGGATGTTCCGCAACCCGTCCAGCAAAGCCACCTGCACGGTCTCGCGATTCAGGTTGGCGAGGGTGGCGGTCCTCACCCAGCCGAATGGATCGCAGGCCGCCCAGCGGTACCGGAACAGCAGACCGAGCCCGTGGTGGATTTCTTCGAAGGTGATGCGGTTGCCGGCGACATTCTTGGTGAGGTTGCGTTCGATATCGCGGTTGAAGTCGCCCGCGGCCGTGAAGGGCTCCCAGAGCACCGGGGCCTGATTTTTGCGTTCGAGGCGCACCAAGCTCACCGGTCCGGTGTGGTGGTGGGCATCGTGGAGTTGATCCACCGTCAGGTAGGGAAAAAGGCTGCCCTCCGGGTCGACCCTGCCGGCGGTCAAACCCCCACCGCTGGTGATAAACATCCACAGGTCCGTATCGCTGGAGACACTGACCAGAAAGGGATTCAGGCGGTGATAGGCGGAAATCCGGTACTGGATTTCCCCGTCCCGATCAACGAACCCGCCGCTGGGCGCGCCCGGGCGGATCCGACCGGGGACCGGCCGGGGGTCGCGTTCCTGCTTGCCCTTCATGCCCATGCTCGCCTCGCTTCCCGGAATAAGCTCGGGAGCTCCGCCGCTCGAAGCTCCCGATAGACGCGTGCCGTCATTACTTCAACAGGGTCATGTGGCGGGAAACCTGTCCGCTCGCGGTCTTCAACACGTAGTTGTACAGGCCGGCGGCAGCGGGAACGCCGGTGGCCGACTTCCCGTCCCAGGTCACGCGGTGGTCGCCGGCGGTCATCGCGCCCTGCTGCAAGGTCACGATCCTGCGGCCGGCCACATCGTACACCGTGATCTCAACCAGACCCGGTTTATCCAGGGAAAACGCGATGTCGGTCATGGGGTTGAAGGGGTTGGGAACATTCTGGTGCAAGACGGCGCCGGCGATCACCGAACCGTCCGGAACCGCGGAAATGTTATCCTCGGCAAACACGATGTTGTCGTAGAACACGGCCGAGCTCTCGTACAGGGTCGCCGTGTTGGTGAACCCGAACTGGAACAGCTGGCCGACCAGGCTGGCGTCAATGGTGAGGGAAAGGGAATAATCGCCCCAGGTATCGGGGATGGTCGTCATGTCGGCCGTGACGAAATTGGTGGTGGCATAGCCGGCCGCGGGATTCAAGGTCTTGAGGAAGGCCGCCGCCGTCGAAGGCGCAACCAGGTTGCCGAGCTTGGCCTGGAAGGCGAACTTCCAGGTCTTGCCCACATCGCCCTCCTCGATGGTCATTTCATGGTAGACATTGGACTCGATGAGGTCCCCGTTGGCGTGGTCAACATTGTTGTAGTCGCTGAAGACCACCAGTTGCTGGGCGCCCTGTTCCACCCCGCCCTGCAAGACATCGATCTGGCAGAATGCTGCGCCGTCGTTGGGGGCCGGGAAAGCGCCATAACCATACATAAAGACGCCGAGCGGAGTGAAGACATTGCCGTATACCACCCAGCCGTCGGCGGCCAGCGCGCCTGTGTCAGTCTGGACCAGCCCTTCAAAATCCTGACTGTACGGCTGGATCGCCGCCTGGCCCGCCAGGGGAACCAGGCAGACCAGCAGGATCGCCAGGGCGGCCAAGTTTCTCGTTTTCTGGAAATTCATCCTTACTACCTCCTGCAGGGAGCCGGGGCAGGCTCCGAATTTTGTTGCATCCCTGGTGAACACACATCCAAAGGCCGGGCGTCAAGTGATCCCATTCGTAAGCGGGAACCGGTCTGCTGCGGCGCCATCTTCCCGTTGCCGAAAAGAGTGCCGCAACCGAGAATGCACGCTTGACAGAACTGAAATCATTATACACTATGTTCGGAGTCCGAACAAAGAATTATTTCGGGGATGGGTAACGCGTGGCCAGACACTGTTTTCCCGACGATTTTCTTTTTGGCACGGCCACCTCGGCGCTGCAAATCGAGGGCGCCCTGGATCTGGACGGCCGGGGCGAATCCATCTGGGACCGGTTCGCCTCGATTCCCGGCAAGATCGCCGACGGCTCCCGGCCCGATGTAACCTGTGACCACTACCACCAATGGCCCCATGACATCGAGCTGATGACCTGGCTGGGCCTGGGCGCCTACCGGTTCTCCATCGCCTGGCCGCGAATTTTTCCCGCTGGTGATGGGGCCGTCAATGCGGCCGGCCTGGATTTTTACGACCGCCTCGTGGATGGCCTGCTGGCCGAGGGGATCGAGCCCTTCCCGACTCTTTACCACTGGGATCTGCCGCAGGCCCTGCAGGACCGCGGCGGCTGGGCGGCTCGCGAAACCGTGGACGCTTTTGTGGACTACGCTGCGGTGGTGACTCGCCGCCTGGGCGACCGCGTGCGCCGCTGGGTGACCCACAACGAGCCCTGGTGCGTCGCCACCCTGGGCCACGAGGAAGGCCACCACGCCCCGGGCCACCAGGACCCCGCCGAGGGGTTGCGCGTGGCCCATCACCTCTTGCTGTCCCACGGCAAGGCGGTCGATGTTATCCGGCAAGAAGTGCCGCAGGCGGAAGTCGGCATCGTCCTGATCCATTGCCCGGCCGAACCGGCGACGGCCAGCAAGGCCGACCATGACGCCGCCCGCTGGTTCGACGGCTTTTTCAATCGCTGGTACCTCGAGCCGGTCTTTCACGGCCGCTACCCCGCCGACGCGGTCGCCGACCGCATCGCCCGGGGCCATCTGCCCGGATCGGAATTGCCGTTCGTGCAGGAGGGCGATCTGGCCGTCATCAGCGCCCCCCTGGACTTCCTGGGCTTGAACTACTACAGCCGCGCCGTCATGCGCGCGGATGCCGAGGGCAAACCGGAGGCCGTCAAGGCGGCGCCCCCCGTCCAGCTGACGGACATGGGGTGGGAAGTCTATCCTCAGGGACTGTATGACAGCCTGATGGCGGTTCACCGCCAGTACCATCCGGCCCGGATATACATCACCGAGAACGGGGCCGCCTACGATGACCCCCGCGGCGCCGACGACCGCATCGCCGACAACCGGCGCATCGCCTACCTGCGTGAACACCTGTTGGCAGCCGGTCGCGCCATGGACGACGGCGTCCCCCTGCAGGGATATTTTGCCTGGTCACTGCTTGATAATTTCGAATGGGGCTATGGCTTCACCAAGAAATTCGGCCTTTTCGCCATGGAACCCGAATCCAGACGGCGCATCGCCAAGGACAGTGCGTTCTGGTACCGCGAGGTGGCAAAAACCCGCACCGTCGATGATACTCCGATCCCCCTGACCCGAGGAGAATCCCGTGTACCCGAAGTATGACCGCAAACTGAGCCTGCATGTCCTGGCTCTGGCCGTTGTCTTGACTTTCCCCTTGGTGTCGGTTGGTCCGGTCTCCGCGGCCGCCACTGCCCCAGCCCGGATGCCCGTCATCAAGGTCGTGACCGACCAGCAGGGATCACGCCTGACCGTCGACGGCCATGATTTCATGGTCAAAGGCATGAACTGGGGATACATGCCCATCGGGCAGAACTACAACTACAGCCTGTGGACCCAATCCGACGAAGTCATCATGGCCGCCCTCGACCGGGACATGCCGCTGCTCCAGGCCATGGGCGTCAACACCATCCGGCACTATGTGGGCATGCCCCCGCGCTGGGTCAAATATGTCTACGAGAAATACGGCATTTTCACGGTGCTCAACCACACCATCGGCCGGTATGGCCTGACCATCGACGGCGTCTGGCATCCGGTGACCGACTACAGCGACCCCAAGGTGCGGGCTCAATTGAAGACGGAAATGGCCGCCGAGGTGGACAAATACAAGGACACCCCCGGGGTCTTGATGTGGCTGCTCGGCAACGAGAACAACTACGGCTTGTCCTGGAAATCCTTTGAAATCGAAAACCTGCCCAAGGGGGAACGCGACCACGCGCGGGCACGTTACCTTTACTCCCTGTTCGGCGAAATCATCCGCGACACCAAGCAGCGCGATCCGGGTCGCCTGGTGGCCATCGCCAACGGGGATCTGCAGTACATCGATCTGGTGGCCGAGGAGTGCAAGGGGCTGGATGTGTTCGGCTCCAACGTCTACCGCGGCATCTCGGCGCGGGACTTCTTCCAGGTCATCCACGACAAGCTGGGCCTGCCGGCCCTGTTCACCGAATTCGGCGCCGACGCCTTCAACGCCGTGACCATGAAGGAAGACCAGGCCACCCAAGCCCGCTACCTGCTGGGCCAGTGGGAGGAAATCTACGAGCAGTCCGCGGGCAAAGGGCGGGTCGGCAACGCCGTCGGCGGGATGATCTTCCAGTGGAGCGACGGCTGGTGGAAATACAAGCAGGAAGAGCGCCTGGACATCCATGACACCCACGCCTCGTGGGCCAATGCCGGTTATCCCGAGGACTACCGCAAGGGTGAGAACAACATGAACGAGGAGTGGTGGGGCATCACCGCCAAGGGGTACCCCGATGCCCGCGGCATTTATGATGTCTATCCGCGGGCCGCATATTACGCCTTGCGGGACGCCTTCCGTCTCGATCCCTACGCCAAGAACACCGACCAGGACAGGATCCGGGCGTACTTCGGCGGCATCCAGCCCATGGCAGAAGTGCTGACGGCCAGGGGGGACGCAGCAAGCCTGGAGACCAATCAGCTGAGCAAGGTGCGGCTTGCCGGCCTGCGCATGGAATTCGAGACCTATGGGACCGGCGGCAAGAATATTTCAACCCCTCCGGCTAGCCGGCCCCAGAACTCCTATCCCTCCTACCTGGGTTTCGATCACGGCCAGTCGTTCTACGCCGATTTCGAGGCCAAACCCAGCGAGGCGGTGATCGGCCGGTTGTCGGTGAATGTCCTGGGCCGGGTGCCGCAGAATCCCATCGACGAGATCTTCTACGAAAACCGGGGCCGCCCCGTCAAGATCGCCAATGCCCCCGGCGATACCGTGACCCTGAACTCCATCGAACGCGTGAAGGTTTACCAGGGTTCGGTCACCTGGGACGATCGCAATTTTTCCCTGGATGCGTTCTACCGCGTCGGGCATCTGCACTGGCAGTACGAGGGCGATTTCTTCGGCCTCTACCACGACGCTTTCTACGGCGACAACCTCGACATCTACAACGGCGAGGCGCCCATCGGCTTCGAGATGGCCGGCAAGCGGTCCCTCGAGGGACTGAAGCTGGCCTTCGGTCCCCAGCTATGGTGGGGCGCCAACCCGGCCGTGTTCCTCAAGTACAACCGCACCTTCGGCGGCATCCACTGGACGGGTGTCTTTCAGAATGATTTCGAACAGCAGTCGCAGGTGACTGCTTCGATCGCCATTCCCGTTCGCATGACCCGCAAGGCATCCCTGCAGATGGAGACCGGCCTGGGTCCGTTCGATTTCCAGGGCGGGGTTATCTGGTCGGGCCAGCCCCGGATCGGCGAAACCTTCCAGATCATGGACCCCCAGCTGGTGGCCAGGGGCGGACCCTTCGCCCCGGGCGATGTCCGTCAGGACAGGATCAAGCCCGAGGACACCTTCGGCTTCAAGGGCAAGCTGATCTGGCAAAAAGGAAGCTGGAACTGGTACGGCCAGGGAGCCTACATGGGCCTGGTGGCCGACGGCGGCCCCACTTCCATCCCCACGTTTACCGGCTGGACCCTCAAGGACAGCGGTTCGGGTAACCAGGTGAATGCCCTGACCGGTGTGGCCGCGGCCTTCGGCAAGTGGCAGATCGGCCCCAATATCCTGTGGCAAAAGCCCATCGTGGGGCCCATGCCCAGCGCGGCCGACCTGGTGGGTACGCCGGGGCGTCCCCGCGACATCCGGAGCGACCCCTTCGCGGTGCGTTACAACCGCGAAACCATCGCCGCCGAGATCATGGTGACCTACGACCCCACCCCCGCCACCTGGATGTGGGCCTGGGACAACGATGTCCGCGAGGATGCCGACTTCGCGGCCAGCTTTGGCCTCAGCCTGCTCAAGCACAACACGACCGCCGACGCCGGGCTGTTCATTTCCGACACCGGCGCCGTCTACCCCTTCACGGGCGCCACCCCGGCCCGCAGCTTCGGCGATCTGTGGGAAGTCCACTCCCGCATTGTCAACCGCGTGGGGATTTCGGGGCGCATGGTCAGCAACATCTACTTCGGTACCGCCGAGCCCAACGGGGACGACCCTCGCCTGATCAAGCGCTTCGGCCTCGACAGCCGGATCGCCTGGTCTTCGGTGGCCCTCTCGGGCTTTTTGAAGTTCAACGACTTCGGCCCCTACGATTACCACCGGGACTTCAACATGACCTACCCGCTGCAGGTGATGGCCGACCTGTCATACAGTCTGGGCCGGCCCAAGTGGTTCAATTTGCCCCAGACCCGTATCGGCGTGCGCGGCACCTACCGCACCCTGGATCGGTATTCCAACCGCTACCATCCCGAGGGTGTCGCGGTGCCGCTGCAGGGCGTGCTGTATCCGGAAGGGTTATCGCAGGGCCGGGAATGGGAAATCCGGACCTACCTGCACCTGGTGATCTGAGGGTTGTGCCTGTCTGGCCGGTCAGGGCTTAGCGCCGTAAACCCGGACATAATCTACGAGCATGGCCTGAGGGAACACTGTGGCGGCATCGGGGTCACCGGCCCAATGGCCGCCCACCGCCACATTCAGGATGATGAAGAAGGGATGATCGTACACCCAGTCGGCGCCCTGGGGGATGTCCGCGGGGGTCACCGTCTGATACGGTTTTCCGTCCACGAACCAGGTGATGGCCTGCTCGTTCCATTCCAGCGCAAACACATGAAAACCCAGGTTGAAGCCGCCGTCAGGCAGCACATACCGGCGGGTCAGGTCGTTGTCGCCGGAGAAACCGGGACCGTGAAGGCTCCCGTGCAGCACCCGCGGCTCGTGGCCCCGATATTCCATGATGTCGATCTCGCCGCAGGCGGGCCAGCCGACCGTGTCGACATCCGCACCCAGCAGCCAGAACGCCGGCCAGATACCCTGCCCCACCGGCAACTTGATCCGAGCCTCGAATCGGCCGTAGGTCGGGGCGAACAGGTGCTTGGTCTTGATCCGGGCGGAAGTGTAGGGCTGACCGGCGAAATCCTCCTGGCGGCAGGTGATGGCGAGGTTTCCCTTGCCGTCCAGGCTCACGTTGGCGGCCCGGCCGGTGTCCCATTCGAGCTGGGCGTTGCCCCAGTCGGTCCCGGTGTCGCAATACCACCGCTGGGGATCCGGCAACTGGCCCGCGGGGCCCTCGAATTCGTCCCGCCACACCAGGTCATAGGATTTTGACGTCGCTGGGGGGGATTTGCATCCGGCCAGGAGGACCGCCACGCCCATCGCCAGCACCACGCCCCGCACCAACCGGGTCATGAGGTCGGCTCTTCGGAGGAGATCGCGGCGTAATCCACCGCCTCGGCGAACATCCGGGAGTCCTCCAGCGCGGCCTTCAAGACCAGGGTCGCCGCGCCCATGGCCACGGAGCGGGGCCCGAGATCGCTGACCATGATTTTGACCGCAGCCACCGTACTGACCAGCGTCCGGTTATGCACGCGTTCCCGCAGGGGATCCAGCAGCAAATCGCCCAGGCGGGCCAGATCGCCGCCCAGAACCACCACCGCCGGATTCAAGAGGTTCAGCAAGCCCGCCACCGCGGTCCCCAGGTTCCGGGCCCCTTCCTCGATCACCTGAAGGGCCAGGGCATCCCCCTGGAGCGCAGCATCCTCGATATCATTGACGGCAAAGGGACCCTGAGTCAGCACGCTGTCGGGGAAGTCAGGAATCAATTCTTCGACGCGCTCCACCAACGCCTGGGCGCCCACAAAAGTCGCCAGGCATCCGTGCAGACCACAGATGCAAGGTTTGCCCTTGGGATCGATGGCGATGTGTCCGATCTCACCGGCGACCCCGGTGGCTCCCCGATAGATGTCTCCGCCGATGATATGGCCCGACCCGATGCCGGTGGCCACCTTGATGTAGGTCAGGTTGTCCGTCCCGGCGGCCTGTCCCCACCAGTGCTCCGCCAAGGCCCCCAGGTTGGCGTCGTTATCGACCAGCAGAGGAACCCCGTACTGGGAGGCAAGGTCGCCCAGCCCCAAGTGTTCCTGCCAGAAAGGCATGACCACCGAAGCCAGCCGATCCGGATCCTCCGGATCAACCGGGCAAGGCACCCCCACGCCGATGCCCACCAGGGGCCGACCCTTGGCCGCAGCGGTTTCCAGGCAAGCGGCGCAGAGCTCCGCGATCAACCGACGCGTTCCCGGCGGATCGGACCTGACGGGATGCGGCCGCGATTCCCAGGCCAGCACCTTGCCCCGCAGATCCGTCAGGACCACCACCACATGGGCCCCGCCCATTTCCACGCCCAGAATAATGGCCGCATCGTCCTGAAACTCGATGACGATGGGGCGCCGGCCTCCGCGGGATGGGCCCTCGCCGATCTCGGCAATCAGCCCCAGCGGCAGAATTTCGCTCACGACTTCGGAAACGGTGGAGCGGGAGAGACCGGCCTGGCGGGCGATCTCGGCCCGGGAAATCCGCTTGGCCTCCCAGATCAACCGCAGCAGCGCATCGGCCAGCGGCCGCGGGCGGTCGGGGTCGGACCGGCGGAGCCCTTTCCTGATGCGATTCATTTTGAACACCCTGTCTCCTCGTTGTCTGCGACGGGGATCCTGCGCCCCAAAACTCCCGGGGTCGAGTCTATTTGTGCCAATAGACGTTGTCCACCAGGACCAGCTGGGCATCGGTGGTGCTGAAGGCCATTTCCCCGACTTCAGACCAATCCCATGAAGCCGGAAGTTGGAAATTCTCCAGAGGAATGTCAAGGGAGGACCAGGACCCCGCATGGAAAGCCGGCGTGGTCGTGCCGTTCAGGACCAGATCCGTGGTCTCCACCGAGTGTCCCAGGCCGGGAGGGAAAGAGATCAGCTTGATCTTGAAATTGGTGCCCGCCGGGGCATAGACATCCATATGGAAATGGGTCATGGCGCTGGCATCGATCAGGGGATTGTGGAACAGGATCCCCACGAAATTGAGTGAGGAGTACATTTTGGTGTTGTCGCCGGCAACCTGAAAATCTCCGAGCTGGGCGGTTGAGCCGCCCCAATCCGCCCGCCAGGTGTCCACGGGCACGGAGGGGTAGGCGTCGCTGAACATGGAGATCACGTCGGAGGCAGGCAGCGGCGGGGAAACCGCGGCCCCGTTTGGCGGCGAATACCCGGTCACCGTGACGCTGCCGTTGACGGCCGCCCCTTCCAGGGTGGCGGTGATGGACGCCGTCCCGGTGCCGACAACCTCGATGTCCCCGCCGGTGACCCTGGCCACGCCGGGATCGGATGAGCTGAAATCGAAATACCCGGCCATGTGGCTGACGGGGATCAACGCCGTACCCATCTTGAATATCGTGTTGGTGCCCGACAGGACCACCGGCGAACCGACGAACAATTGCTTGTTCGCCGAGGGAAGGTTGGCCCGGAAGATCTCGATATTATCCAGCTTGGCGAACTTGATCTCATCGACCCAGATGTCGTAGCCCTCGGGATAGGCCGCCGTGGTATCGGCGACAATGGTGAACAGACCCCGCTCGGCTCTCAGCTTCGAGGGCGCCGGGATGGGGACGACCACGAACGTCCAGTCCGAGTTCAAGGCCACCCCCCCACGTTCGGCGGTGTACAGCGAGGCGCCCGTGTTGTCGTTGCCGAAGCCGAACTTGGCCACGGTGACGGGATCGTTGGCCCGTGCGTAGAAGGTCAAGGCGTTGTAGTCGGCCAGGTCGCGATTCCCCCCCGAAGTGAGGACTCCGCCGGTGTAGCCGCCGAGGGCGGCGCCGACGGGGGCCACACGGAACTCCAGGGAACGAGCGCCGTCGAACGCAAACGCCCCCAGCGGGGCGGCGAAGGTCGAGTCGATGGTGACTGCGGTATAATAGGTCTGGAAGAAGCCCTGGTAATAGACATCTGCGCCGTAATCATCGCCAAACACCAGGGGATCGGTGTTGCCCTGGGCCGGCTCCAGATCCGTGGGGTTGCGATCGCTGCATCCGACACCCATCACCAGGGTCAACACTGCCGTCATGGCAACAAGATTGCGCTTGATAGGGATCACAATCGGCCTCCTGGAGGAACGGATCAAACCGGCCGGATGACACGGCCAAATCATGACAGTCGGCACTTTGTACGGTGCCCGATCAAAGTATGCCCCGGAGGGGTTCCCGTGTCAAGCCAAGCATGAGGTTTCCCTTTCCCGGGTTCCTGGGTTATGCTCCCGGGGATCATGCAGCCCGCTCTTCATTTTCCGACAGCGGAGGCTCAGCCATGCGATCGTGCGTTATCCTGTCCCTGTGTTTGTGTTTGCTCCCGGCCACCCATGCCGGCGCGAAACCGGCTCCCGTCACCCAGGACGCCTTTACCCTGGCCCGCTTCCTCGAAGTGCCGACCCTGGGTTCGGTGGCTGTCAGCCCCAACGGCAAACTGGTGGCCTACACCTGGAGCCAGCGAGATCTCGATCAGGACAAGCGGATCACCCATCTCTGGCTGGGCGAGGTAGCCTCGGGCCAAACCCGCCAATTGACCTTCACGAACGACGGCGTCGGGGCGTTGGCCTGGGCGCCCAGCGGGGCCTTGAGCTACCTGCGCAAAGTAGGCGACGCCACGCAGGTCTGGATCAACCCCCTGGACGGTTCCGAGCCGCGGCCGGTAACCGACATCAAAGGCGGGGTCAGCGCCTACTGGTGGTCACCCGATGGATCCGAGATGGCGATCCTGGCTGACCCGCCGGACACGGACACCGAGGCCGCCGCGGATTCATCCTCCACGGACGAGGCCATCTACACCGTCCCTGATGATCGCCGGGACTGGACCGTCTTCGACCGCCTGGAACACCCCGACAAATACCAGCAGTTGTGGCTCGTGCCCGTGAGCCTGGACGGTCCCGTCGAGGACCCCGCACTCCGTCAGCTCACGTTCTCCCCCTGGTATCCATACGAAGTCGATTGGTCGCCCGACGGCAAGCAGATCGCCCTTACCTTCAACCCCCGCTTTTCCAGCCTCATCGACGAGGAACAGCAGATCGCCCTGATCGATGTGGCCACCGGCGAGGCAGAGGTCATCACCCCCGACGATCGCCACAGCTCGTTGGCCGCCTACTCTCCGGACGGCAAACAGCTCGCCTACTACACCGACCGTGAAGCCGACTTCCGCGCCTATCTGAACCTCAAGGATGTCGTCGTCCGGAACCTGGACAGCGGCGCCGAAACCGTGGTCACCCCCGGCACCGAACTGACCCTGGGCGGAACCGGCAGCACCCCGGAGTCGGCTCCCCAGTGGGGCTCCCACAACCGGTACCTCTACCTGCCCGCGGCCCACGGCACGGGCCTGGACATGGTTCGCATCGAGGTGTCCGAACAAAAGCTGGAACAGGTCACCCATTTGGAGGGCAATCTCTTCAACCTGAGCGTCGCCGGCGGCAGCTTCGCCTATCTGGAAACGGCCCTGGACAAACCCGGCACCCTGTACGCGGGCAGGCTGGGCGACAAGGTGCGCGAAATCGACAGCACCAACGGCACCGTGGCAACCTACAACCTGCAACCGGCCAAGAAGTTGCGTCTGCACGGGCATGATGGCGGATTCGTGGAGGGATTCCTCTTTCTGCCTCCCGGCGCCGGCGGGGCCGACCATCTGCCGGCTATCATCGAGATGCACGGCGGCCCCTTCTACCGCTACGGCAACGCCTGGACCAGCCGCTATCCCTGGCAGGTCCTGTCGCGCAACGGGTTCGCGGTGTTCATCATGAACCCTCGCGGCGGCACGGGCTACGGTCAGGAATTTTTGCGCGGGGTGTACCGCAACTTCGGCACCGACGACTACCTGGACATCATGGCCGCCGTCGACGACCTGGTCGAGCAAGGCACCATCGATCCCGACCGCCTGGGCTTCACCGGTTACAGCTACGGCGGGCTGATGACAGACGTGGTCGTCAGCCGCACTGACCGGTTCAAGGCCGCCGTGTCCATCGCCGGCATCTGGAACTTCGTTTCAGCCATGGGTCAGAACAACTCCCAGCTGTTCATCGACAGCTATCGCCGGCCGTGGGACGAGGACCTGCAGCGCATGTGGGAACAGAGTCCCGCCTCGCGCGCCGACCGCATCACCACCCCCACGCTCGTCATGCACGGCAAGGACGACGAGCCGGTGGACCCCCGCCAGTCCATCGAGATGTTCCACTACCTGCAGCTGGGCGGCGTGCCCAGCCGCCTGGTGCTGTACCCCGGCGAAGGCCACGGCATCAACAAGCCGAGCCACATGATCGACTACGAAACACGCGAGCTGCAGTGGTTCCGCCACTACGTGCTCGGCGACAAGGAGGCGGTGGGCGCCGAGCCCCCGGTGCCCGTGGAGCCGTGAACCTGGCGGCCGGATTCACCCAGGACAACAGCAGAACCTGAATGAAGCAGGCGGCCCGCAAGAGAATGTTGCGGGCCGCCTGCTTGAAAAACCGGAACATGCACCGGATACCGGTCTACTCCGTCAGACTCGCCGGCCGATAGCTGATCTGGAAGATGAACGCCGCGTCCCGGCTGTCATCCCTCAGGTCGTTGTCGTAGCTGGTGACCACAGGGACACGGGCCCCGGCAAAGGGCTTGAAGGCGCCCAGATCATAGGACAGCCCCGGGAACACGTCCACCAGGGTGCCACCCTGGTCCAG
This sequence comes from uncultured Fibrobacteraceae bacterium, assembly GCA_964545545.1. Classification (GTDB taxonomy): domain Bacteria; phylum Krumholzibacteriota; class Krumholzibacteriia; order LZORAL124-64-63; family LZORAL124-64-63; genus JAHJTW01. The sequence goes on from CAZJGK010000001.1 coordinate 46,773, forward strand.
GTTGGATTCCCCCCCCGGTGTGCCGTCGTTCCAGGAAGTTTCCACCTTGCCGTCGCCGATCAGCATGGCGCTGGCACCCAGGTTGAACCACAACTGGCCGCCCACGCGCCGGCGGGCGAACAGGGAGACCACACCCAGGTTGGCGTTGGTCACCTTGCTGGTCATGATGGCCGTACCGAAATCCGTGGCCGTCTCCTTGCCCGAGTTAAGGCGGTACAGGGCTGCAGCAATGATGCCGGTGTTGGCCGACGACCGGGCGTATTGCCCCCGGACCAGCAGATCCGTCCCGCCGGTGCCGAGAGGCACGGGATATTCACTGCCAAATTCATCGGTGTCGATCTTGGTCTCATCGCCGGTGGGCAACTTCACGCTTCCCTGGAAGCGAAACTCGGCGCCCGAACTCTGCAGACGTTTGGTGTATTCCCCATCCAGAGTGATGTCCCCCAGGCCGCTAGCCTCGGCGTCGAATCCAAAATAATGACGGGTGTAATTGAAAATCAGGGGCACATGGGCCTTGAAGGACAAGGCCGGTGACACGCGGTAAAAGGGTGCCAACACGCCGGATTTGATATCTGAAGTGACATCCACATAGGCGCTGACGCCCAACGGACCAACGGCGCCGGCACCCTGAGGCGCCGCAAACTCATCCACGGTCGGCACAATCAGGGGCGATACGGTGACGTCAAACTCCTGACCGCTACCATCTCCCTCGGGCAAAAAATCGCCGTTCGTCTGGGCCGGCGCCAAACCGGAAACCAGCATCAGCAACACAACCGCGCACATCAGCTTCCAACCAGAGACCCTCATGTCGGCTCCTTTCAAGGTGTTGACTTTCCACAGACCGGCATCCCCGGCAATTTCGTGGCGAAATTCCCTTCTGAAAAACATGGCCTGCTTCGATAAACGGATGATATCATCGATTCCTATCTGAGCTTTTGCAAACAATTCCTGAAGCGGAGGGTGTTCCATGTCCAGAATCCGAATCCTGTTGCCGGTCGTTTTGCTTTTGGCGGCGGCGGTGGCCCTGGCCGCAGCCGGAGTCATGAGTGTCCAGGTGCGCACCGGGAAGATGCGCGCCAAGCCTTCCTTCCTGGGTCCGGTGGTCGCCTCGGTGGGATACGGCGACCGCGTCACGGTGCTGGGCGAGAAGGGCGGTTGGGTCCAAATCCGCAACGCCTCAGGGAAGACCGGGTGGATCCATGTTTCGGCCCTGACGGAGAAAAAAGTCGTGCTGCGGGCCGGCGACGCCGATGTGGCCACCGGCGCCTCGGGCGAGGAGCTGGCGCTGGCGGGCAAGGGCTTCAATGACGCCGTCGAAGCCGAGTTCCGCGCCGAGAACCCCAACGCGGATTACACGTGGGTCGACAAGATGGAGACCTTCCGCGTCACCCCCGAGCAGGCCAGGGACTTCCTGGCCGCGGGCAAGGTCACCGTCCCCGGAGGTGAGCGATGAACACGCGCAACCTCGTCGGAATCGCCGCCTGTACCCTGGCTCTGGCAGCCTTGTTCGGATGCAGCACCATGACGAAGATCGGCACCCAGATCGGACAGGGATCCGGCGTGATCACCGAGGAACAGGCGGCCTCGATCACCAAAACCAGCGCCGCCCTGGAGAAAACCTTCGCCGACATCACGCCCGAACAGGAGTACTACATCGGTCGGGCCGTGGCCGCGACCATCCTGCAAACCTATCACCCGTTGGACAATCCGGCGGCCAACGCCTACATGAATGAACTGGGTCAAACCCTGGCCATGGCCTCGGACCGGCCCGAGACCTTCGGGGGCTATCATTTCCTGCTGCTGGACAGCGATGAAATCAACGCTTTCGCGGCCCCCGGCGGGTTGATTCTCGTGTGTCGCGGACTGGTTTCCTGTTGCAGGACCGAGGATGATCTGGCTGCCGTCCTGGCCCATGAAATCGGTCACGTGCAGGACAAGGACGGCCTGCGCGCCATCAAGAAAAGCCGCCTGACCAGCGCCTTGACCACCCTGGGCGTGGAGGCCGGGCGCAATCTGGGCAACGCCAAGGTCAAGGATTTGACCGAGCAATTCGCCGGAGGTATCCAGGACATCGTTCAGTCCCTGGTGACCAAGGGTTACGCCCGCGGGCAGGAATACGAGGCGGACGCGGCCTCGGTCGACATTCTCGGCCGGGTTGGTTACAACCCCGGTGCCCTGGTCTCCATGCTGAACCAGATGGACAAACGCTGGCAGCCGAACGGGCCCGGGTTCGCCCGCACCCACCCGTCGCCCACCGACCGCATCCAGCATGTAAGGCCCTTGGTGGAGTCGACGGCCGGCGAAGATCAACCCCGTTCGCCCAGAGCCCGCTTCGCCGCAGCCGTACGCGGACTCTAGGCTTATGAAATCGAGCCATGCACATGGTCTGCTGATCGGACTGGGTGCCGGAGTGCTGGCTCTGGCCCTATGGTTCGGCCATACCCTGGACGGACTCGAAAACACAACATGGGGCTGGCGGGTGCGGGCCATGGCCCGCCCTGCGCCCACCACCGACCAGATCGTGCTCATCCTGCTGGACCAGGCCAGTCTGGATTGGGGCGAGCAGGAAAACGGACTGCCCTGGCCTTGGCCGCGTGAAGTGTACGTGCCCGTGCTGGACTTCTGCCGGCGCGCCGGAGCCACCGCGACCGCGTTCGATGTCCTGTTCACCGAGCCCTCGGCCTACGGTGTCGCGGACGACCAGGCCCTGGGCGAAGCCATTGCCCGCAACGGATCCTTCATCGGAGCCCGCTTCCTCAAACTGGGTGCCACCGGGGTCACCGGATGCGACGAACCCATTGCCGAGGTGGCCGGGGCCGCCCGGCTCCTGGCCAACGTCAGCGCGGTGCCTGATGCAGACGGCCTGTTCCGGAGCACGGACCCCGTTCGCCGGTGGAAGGAAGAACCCGTGCCCGCCCTGGGTCTGGCCGCATGGCTGACCAGCCGCAACCTGGGGATTGCGGATCTCGATTCCGTCCTGGCGGCCCTATCCCTGAAAGCTGATCAGTCCGTTTTGCTGCGCTTTCGCGGCCCCTTGGAAACCTTCACCACCTTCAGCGCCGCCAGCATCATCCAGTCCGAATTGCGGCTCGAAGCCGGCGAAATACCCGCCGTCGACCCCGCCTTGCTGCGCGGCAAGATCGTCCTGTTCGGTTTCAGCGCGCCCGGCCTGCTGGATCAGCGTCCCACCCCCGTCAGCCGCGTGAGCCCCGGTGTGATGATCCATGCCACCCTGCTGGACAACCTGTTGAACAGGGACTTCATGCACCGGACTCCCGGTTGGGCGGTCCTGGTCGGCACCCTGTTTTTGGCCCTGTTGGCCGGATCCTTGGCGGTGACGGTCCACCGGACGCTCCATGTGATCCTGGCGGCCGCACTGCTGCTGATGATTCCCCTGGCCGTGGGCTTTGCTCTCTACGGACCCGGCCTGTGGTGGCCCGTCGTTCCGGGCACCCTGGCCGCCGCCTTGGCCGTGTTCGGCGGGGTCGTGCGCAACTACGCCGTGGAAGGCCGGCAAAAACGGTTCATCAAGCAGGCTTTCCGACACTATCTGAGCCCGGCGGTCATCGCCCGCATCCTGGACGATCCCCGCGCCCTTAAACTGGGCGGGGAACGGCGCGAACTGACCATCATGTTCTCCGACCTGGCCGGATTCACCTCCCTGTCCGAAGGACTGGAGCCCGAAGCCCTGACCGCCCTGCTCAACGACTACCTGACCGACATGACCGATATCATCCTGGCCGAGGGGGGCACCCTGGACAAGTACGAGGGGGACGCCATCATGGCGTTCTGGAACGCCCCGCTGGACCAGGCGGACCATGCCGCGCGCGCCTGCCGGGCGGCCGTGCGTTGTCAGAAGAAATTGGACGCCCGCGCCGAGGAATTCCGGGTCCGCTGCGGCCGGCCGCTTTTCGCCCGCATCGGCGTTCACACCGGCGAGGTTATTGTCGGCAACATGGGATCGCGCCAGCGCTTCGACTATACCGTGCTGGGCGATGCGGCCAATCTGGCCTCGCGGCTCGAAGGCGCCAACAAGGCTTTCGGCAGCGCGGTGATGATCAGCGCCGCGACCCTGGCCCGGGCCGGCAACGGCTTCCTGGCCCGGCCGCTGGGTCCGGTGCGCGTGATCGGCCGACGCGAGCCCGTGGAAGTGTTTGAGCTGGCGGGTCTGGCCACCGATCCCGAGCCCGCATCCTGGACCATCTTCGCCCGGGGCCTGGCTGCCTGGCGCGAAGGCGAAGTGAGCGGGGCCCGTGAATTTTTCGGCGCCTGCGGCGACGATCCCGTGGCCCGGCATTGCCTGGATATGATCGACCAGACCGGGGTGTGGACCCTGGACAGCAAGTAACCGCGGAGGCGGCATCATGAAAATCCTGTGCGGCGGCGTGCGCGGCTCGATTCCCTGCGCCGAGCCCAACACCACCAGGTATGGCGGACACACCACCTGCCTGCTGGTCACCGGCCAGGGCGGCGAGCTCGTGCTGCTGGATGCCGGCAGCGGCGTCAGGACCGTGGCCGACCACCTGAGACCGGCCGCGGAATCGGCGCCTGCGCTGCACATCCTGATGACCCACCTGCATCTGGACCATCTGCTCGGACTGCCCATGCTGCCGGTCCTTCACGACGCCCGCTGGACGGTGACCATCACGGGCTTTCAACCCCAAGTCGGGTCTCTCCAGGGGGCCCTGGACCGTTTGCTTTCACCCCCGCTGTGGCCGTTCTCGCTGGCTGACTGCGCGGCGACCGTCCAGGTACGGGAGCTCACCCCTGCCGATCCCCTTCCGGCGGTTGGGGGCCTGGAGATCCGGGGCCTTCCCGTTCCCCATCCGGGCCGGTGCACGGCCTGGCGCATCGACGAATCCGCGACCGGCACCTCCCTGGTTCTGGCCACGGACATGGAGTGGTCGGCGGCCGCCCCCCGACAACGGCGGGCATTCTTGGATTTCTGCCGCCTGCCGCAGCCGGTCGACCTCCTGGTGATGGACGGTCATTTCGCTCCGCGGGAATTGTCCGGCAAAACGGGCTGGGGCCACAGCTCCACTGACGAATGCCTGGCGGTGGCCCGTGACTGCGGCGCAGCGCGTCTGTTGATCACCCACCATGCCCCGGACCATGATGACGACCGTCTCGATGCCATGGCCGATCATGTGCACGGAGTGTGGGAACACGCCGGTCTGGCGCGCCAGGGTATGGAAATTTCATTGGACGCATCCTTGCGAAAGGAATCCTGAGCGTGAACGCCTACACTTCGACCATCCTGGAATTTGTGATCCTGTTTCTGATCTGGCTGATGGCCACGATTCTCACCTCACCCCTGAGACGTCGCCTGCATGACCAGGGCGAAACTATCCAGCCGGTTTCCACGGCGTTGCGCGCGATTTTCCCCCACCTGTCCCGTTCCCTGCTGGTTTTGGTCCTGACCCAGGTCCTGGTGATGGCGACGGCGGCCTGGCCCGCCGTGTCCGGTTGGCTCGACCTTCATCATGGACACCTGGTAGCGTGGCAGATCTTCTGGCTCGGCCTGTTCATCATCAATCTGGCCGAGAGTTGCCTTCAGGCGGTTTTCAGCTGGCGTAAGCAGGCATTCCCTTTGCCGGATCTGCTCCTGGACATTTTCCGCGGAATCCTGGTTGTCACCCTGGCGTTGCTGGTGCTGCGGTTTGAACTCAGCATCGATATCGGGCCGTTGTTGGCCTCCACCGCACTGCTGACCGCCGTGGCCGGCTTCGCTTTGCAGGGCGTGCTGGGCAACCTCATGGCCGGCATGTCCCTTCACCTTGTGCGCACGTTGAAGCCGGGGGTCTGGGTGGAGGTGGACGGCATCGAGGGCCGCATTCTGCGCACCAACTGGCGCGAAACCCGGATCCGCACCCGCGGGGGGCACCTCTACATCATTCCCAACGCCAGGATCGCCGCGTCCAAGATCCACAACTACGCCGAGCCCACGCCCCTGCGACGCCATGTGGTCAACGTGGGCGCCAGTTACAGCGACGCCCCCGACGAGGTCATGGCCGCCATGGTGGCGGCGGCCCGCGCCGTACCCGAGGTGCGGTCCAGCCCGGCGCCGGAGGCCATGATCACCGAGTTCCAGGACTTCGGCGTCAACTACCGCCTGGAGTTCTGGACCACAGAGCTGCAGCGCCATAACCCCATCGACGGCGCCGTCAACCGCGTGATCTGGTACCAGTTCAAACGCCGCGGCATCGAAATCCCCTTCCCCATGAGCGACAAGCTGCTCAACGATTTCATGGCCGTGGTCTACAACCAGCGGCGGTTGCCGCCCGTGCCTGAAGACATTTCACGCACGGTCGACGACCTGCTCCGCAGCGACCTTTGCACCGGCCTGCTGCAGAGCGAAAGCGGGGAACCCTTGTTCACCCCCCAGGACCTGGAAAAGCTCGCCCCCCACCTCGGTCGCCTGCCCTATACCAACGGGGAAACCCTGTGTGCACAGGGTGACGGAGGGGAAACATTCTGGATCGTCACCGGCGGCAAGCTGATGGGCACCGTGGCGCAGGATGGCCACACCGCCGCCGAATTCGAACTCGGCCCCGGCGCCGTGGTGGGTGAGATGAGTTGCCTGACGGGCCTGCCCCGCAGCGCCACGCTCATGACCACCACCGGAACCGAGCTGCTGGAATTCGGCCCGGCTGCTTTTCAAGCCCTGCTGGAACTGCATCCGGGGATCCCCGAGCGTCTGGCTGACCTGGCGGCCGCCCGGGCGGCCGAGAACCAGGCCTCACTGGAAACCCTGGCCGGCAGCCTGCAGCCAGAGAGCCCCATCGTCCTGGAGAAACGGGGAATCCTGGGCCGGTTGTTGCGAATCATGAATCGGTGACGGTCAGGGCATCATTCGTATGCGCGCGGCACGGCACAGATGAACACAAACGGCTCGCGGCCCGTATTGCGGAACTGGTGAACATCCCCGGGAGCCACGAAGGCGAATTCGCCGGTGCCGATGGGATGGGGATGACCCTCGGCATCGATCAGGGCGCCATGGCCGCTGATCACGAAATTCAGGTGCTCAACATCGTGGCTGTGATGGGGTGAGTGGCCACCCGGTTCAACGGTGAAGACACGAAAGGAAAAATTGGGGACACCGTCGGCGCTGCCCAAAACGAGCTGTTTTGTGATCCCCTTGACCCCCTCCATGGCGATGGGGCTCACGGGAACATCTTCGAGTTTGCGGATGATCACCACGTCTCCTTCCGGTTGTGCATTCGGCCTGCGCTGGGTATGGTTCGACATGATAAGGGAACATTGCGTGTTTCGCCGCGCTCGTTACGCTGGGGCAAGGATACGGTCCTGATGGAAGATCTCATCATCAATTCCCGCGTTCGTATTCCATCAGGCGAACTGGAAATCACCGCCAGCCGTTCCTCGGGGCCCGGAGGCCAGCACGTCAACACCACCGATACGCGCATTCAGGTGCGCTGGAATATTCCCACGACCACGGCGGTGGGAAATATCCGGCGTGAACGCCTGTTGAGCGTGTTGGGTAGCCGCTTGACCACGACCGGAGACCTGATTCTGGCGTGTGACAGCCACCGCAGCCAGCGCCGCAACCGCCAGGATGTCCTGCAACGCCTGGCCGCCATGGTGCGCGCAGCCCTGGTGCCGCCTCGCCCCCGCAAGGAAACCCGTCCCAGTGCGGCCGCCAAACGACGGCGCCTGGAAGCCAAACGCCGACAGGCTCAGCGCAAGAAGAACCGTGGGCCCGTGCACGATCAGGACTGAAGCACGGCTCATATGCCAAGTGAAAGTGGTCACAATTGCTCAAATCTGGTATAATTCAGAGGAACCATGAGCAACTTCCGCGATACACCGTTTCGATCTCATGGATCAAGGAAAGTTGGGGCCGTTCATCGCCCAACCGGGAGGAACACCTATGCCGTGGTCCTCGCGTTCGCCCAGTTGATCTTTCGCCCATTTCCGCAAAGGTGCACTCGCCATGAAACGCATTGTCTTGTCGACTTCCGTCCTCGGAGCCGTCCTTCTCGTGGGCCTGTGCCTGATTGTCGGCCAGGGTCCTACGGATCAACCGTCCACCTGGTTTCAGAACCGGCACGCCCAGCTGGAAAATGAGCTTCAGCACGCCGCCCCCGGGTCGGACAGGGCCTTCAAATACCAGATGAAACTCGACCGTTTGGACGCCTACAAGGAGGGCCGGCCCCAGCCGGGATTCCCCGATGAATTCGCCCGCGTGCTCTACGAGATGAAAATTCCCAGCGACCGGACCACCCCCGAGTACACCCCCGGTTACCAGAGCCGCGCGCTGGCCAAGGCGCCCCGCCGCCAGTACACGGACAAGACCATCACCTGGACGCCCCGTGGCCCGGGCAATGTGGCCGGCCGCGCCCGGGGAATCATCGTCGATCCCGACGATCCCTCGGGCCTCACATGGTTCATCGCCAGTGTGGGCGGCGGCGTGTGGAAGACCACCGACGGCGGCTCCAGCTGGCAGGTTTTGACCGACAACGTGCCCAACCTGGCCGTACAATCTTTGGCCATGGCCGCCAGTGACCACGACATCATGTACGCGGGCACCGGCGAAAGCTTCTTCAACGTCGACACCATGAACGGCAACGGCATCCTCAAATCCACCGATCACGGCGCTACCTGGTTTCAGCTTGTCTCGACGCTGAGCGATGTCCGTTTCAACAACATTTCACGCATCATCGTCTCGCCGACGGACCCGAACCTGGTGCTCGCCTCCGCAACCACCGGCAGCTACAAGCAGACCATCTCGGCGACCTCCAGCATTTTCCGCTCGACCGACGGCGGCATAGACTGGACCGAAGTCTATAACAACCCTTCCAATCAGATTCAGCAAATCATTGCCGACCCCACGGATTTCAGTATCCAGTATGCCTGCGTCAAGAATTACGGCGTCCTCAAGTCGATCGACGCGGGCCAGACTTGGTCACCGTCCCGCAACGGGATCACCAATACCGCGGGCCGCTTCGAGATGGCCATCTCTCCGCTGAACAACACGTACCTGTACGCAGTATCCGAGGGATCTTCCGATGCCATATTGTGGACCTCGTGGGACAGCGGTTTTACCTGGAACCAGACCTATGAAAACGGCGGCACCGAACCCAATTGGCTCGGCACCCAGGGCTGGTACGACAACACCATCATCTGCAGTCCCGATACTCCCACCATCGTGTACGTGGGCGGCACGGAGCTCTACAAAATCCAGCTGGATGCCGTGGGCTCCACGAACCGGACCTCGACGCCCATGGCCAGTTACTCCTTTCCCCACCCGGACCACCATTGCCTGCAGATCATCCAGCCTTCGGGCGGCGGCTGGTTCCTGCTGGGCACCAACGACGGCGGTCTGACCCGCACCGCCTCGCAGGAATCCGGATTTACCATGCCCATCAACGGGATGGTCACCACCCAGTTCTACGGCGTGGACAAAATGCCCGGCGGCAGCGCCTACGTCGGCGGCATGCAGGACAACGGCACCTGGCGTTCACCCGTTGATGCCACCGCGAGTTCGCCCTGGGCGCCCCAGATCGGCGGCGACGGTTACGAAACCGACTGGAATTTCGACGATCCCCTGAAAATCATGGGCGGTTACCAGTTCAACGGGCTGATGCGCTCCCTGGACGGCGGCATGACCTGGGAAGCGGCCGACAACGGACTGGGCGACACCGGCAGCAGCGCGGCCCCGTTCATCACCAAGATCGGCCAGAGCGACGCTCGGCCCGACGTGGTTTTCGCGGTCGGCTCCCAGGGTGTCTGGCGATCGACGGACTTCGGCGGCAGCTGGAGCCTGTCCACGACTCCCTCGGGTGATTGGGGTGGGCTGAGCTCCTTCCAGGACGTCAGGGTGTCCCAGGCCGATCCGGACATCGTCTGGGCCGGCTCCCGCATGGATGCCACCGGCAGCATCCTGATCTCCACCGACGGCGGCGCCACCTTCACCGCCACCACCGACTACACCTCCGTGACCATGGGCCGCATTTCCGGCCTGGCCACCGATCCCGTCTCGTCCAGCACCGCGTACGTATTGTTCTCCTACGCCACGCGGCCCAAAATCCTCAAGACCACGGACCAGGGCGCAAGCTGGGCCGACATCTCAGGCTTCGGCACCGGTTCGGTGAGCACCAACGGCTTCCCCGACGTGGCGGTTTACGACCTGATGGTCTGGCCCAACGACCCCAACCGGATCTGGGTCGGCACCGAGATCGGCTTGGTCGAATCCCTGGACGGCGGCGCAACCTGGGCCCTGGCCAACAACGGCTTGCCCGCGGTCGGTATCTGGCAGATCAGGACCGTTGAGGACCAGGTCGTGGTCGCCACCCACGGGCGCGGAATCTGGACCACCACCGACCCCGCACTGGTGACCGGCAAGACCTTCAACCCCTTGCTGGCCAACCTTTTCCAATCCCCTACCGGGACCATGACCATCGACATGAACCTGCGCAGCGCGTACGACTCCACCCAGGTCTATGTGGACGGCGCCAAGATTCAGACCTATCCGGCCAACACCGCCCTGCAACAGGAGACCATCGAGGTTCCCGTGGTTGCCAACGGCACCCGGAACGTCTATGTCCGCGGCTTCAAGGCCGGCTCGACTTACGATTCGGTCACCCGCACCCTTGATGTCTTCGCCCTGAGCCAGCCCCAGTTCACGTACGCCAACTCCCTGGACAACGGCAGCGACTGGGCCATGACCGAATTCTCCATCCAGACCCCCGGCGGTTTTTCCAACCCCGCGCTGCACACGACCCACTTCTACACCAACAACAGCAGCCCGGTGGCCATGTTGACCGTGCCGGTGAGTATCTCTTCCCAGACCGACCTTTCCTTCGATGAGATCGCCATCGTCGAGCCCGGCGATCCCGGGTCGGTCTATGGCGACAGCGGTTTCTGGGATTATGTGACCGTGGAGGGATCCCTGGATGGGCTCACCTGGCAACCGGTGGACAGCGCTTGGGATTGCCGCGAATACAACGACTGGCTGAACGCCTTCAACGGCGGCCTGTCGGGCACCGCAGCCATGTTCCACAACCACACCATCAACCTGAACAACACCTTCAACACCGGTGACGTGATCCTGCTGAGATTCCGCCTGTTTGCCGATGGTTACGTGACCGGTTGGGGCTGGGCCATCGACAACCTCAGCATCACCCCCCACGGGGTGTCCGGCGCCGGCGACACCCCGCGCCCGGTCACCCTGGCGCAGAATTACCCCAACCCGTTCAACCCCATGACGACGATCTCCTTCAGCCTGGCAACCCGCAGCCCGGTCAAGATGCAGATCTTCGACACCCGCGGCCGGCTGGTGCGCACCCTGCTCGACGAGCAGTTCAGCGAGGGCCGGCACTCCGTGGTCTGGGACGGCAAGGACAACCAGGAACGCCCATCCGCGACCGGCGTGTACCTCTACCGCCTGACCGCCGGGACCACCGTGCTGCAGGACAAGATGACGTTGATCAAATAGGCCGCGTCGCCTGCTTTGACGCGGGTCACGAGAAGGCCGCCAAGCCATCGAGGGTTTGGCGGCCTTCTTTCTGCGCGGGGGCACTGGTCAGCTTGCCGGCGTTTTCATTTGGCCCCTCCAATAATTTCCTCCGCCAATGCCCACCGGGTATGTCAAATCGCTGGCAATGACATAGACATCAATGGGCTCAAAAAACACATTTGCGCACGATACTTTTCCGCTAGCGTCAAAATAGAGACCGATGTCATCTTCGGCACGGCAAACCCCAAAAGCCAAACAAAAGGTCACCGCCAGCAACAATTTCCACGGTCTCATAGAAAATCCCCCATAATTATTTTGGGCACTTCCCTTATATCCTGATGCCGCCCCGGCGCCATGAACATCTGGCAAATCCGTTGAAAACCCAACCCCCTCCAGCCCAAGAATATTTTACAAATTTCTCGCTATTTCCCCTTGTGTTTTCGCCAATTTTTCGCTATATTATTTCTACCTCCCAATGACCTGAAAAGGGAGCCATACCATGACCGAATTCCGCAGCGGCCAGCCCGCCCCTGAAGCCCACCGAGCCCTGAAATCCTCCCTGCAAACCATGGCCAAGGCCAAGCGGTGCGCCGTGCTCTGGTTCGGGGACATCCTTGAGCGCAAACTCTACCGGGAGCTCGGCTACAGTTCGATCAACCAGTACGCCAGGCAGGAGCTGGGGTTTTCCTCCAGCCGGACAGGCGACTTCCTGAACATCTGCCGCAAGTTGAAGGAGTTGCCAAAGGTGAGGGAAGAGGTGGCTTCAGGGCGCCTGGGCTACACGGCGGCGCGGGTGTTGGTGACGGTGGCGGATCAGGGCAACGAAGGGGCATGGCTGAAGGTGGCGCAGCAGGTTCCCCGGCGGGAACTGGAGCTGGCCGTGAAACGGGCCAAAAAGGAGGCGGTCGACAGCAGATCGGGGCAGACCTCATTGATACCGAGGAAAGCAAGCCGGCCGGCCGCCGTCGTTCCCGTTCGCCTGAGCCTGGAATTGTCGCCGACCCAGTTCGCCCGCTACGAATCTCTCTGGGCGCAGATCCGCAAAACCGGCGGAGTTTCGGCCGACAAGGGAGAAGCCCTCCTGGAAATCATGGCCTCGTTCCTGGGCCGAAGTTCCCCCCGGGGGGATCCTCCCCGGGCCGCCAAAGCGCCGGTACAAATCCATATTCACCAGTGTCCGGACTGCGCCAAGGCCTCCGTGCAAACAGGTAAGGGCGAACTGGCCATGGGCAATGCCGAACGGGACCGCGCCCTGTGCGATGCCATGATCAGCCGGGAACACGGGCGCAACCGATCCGCCATTCCCCCGGCCACCCGCCGTGGGGTTCTGGCCCGCGATCGGCACCGATGTCAGAATTCCGGTTGTGGCCACACGCAGTTCCTGGAGGTGCACCACAGGATTCCGCGATCCCGGGGGGGATCAAATGATCCGGGCAATCTCCTGACATTGTGCTCTGCATGCCATCAGCTGTTGCACGAACAGGTGTTGCAGGGGATCGACGCAGGGCCGCTGGCGAAGGTGGGTTCGGGGCCGTAATCGGCTCAGTACAGCTCGTATTTCACCAGCCGGCCGTCCAGTCCCCCGTTGCGCAGGGGAATGCGGCGGGCCGTCTTCAGCCCCACGAACTTGAACAGTTCGGGATCTCCCAGGTAGATCCAGGCCTCGCTGCCCGTGCATTTCTGCTTCAGGAAATCGCCGAAATCCTGCATGAATTCGGCCATCTCCCCGGCCTCTTTCATCCGGATCCCGTAAGGCGGATTGCAGACGATCAGCCGGTTTTCCAGGGGTTCCAGATCGTGGAAATCGGCCGTCCTTACGCGCAGCTCGTCGCCGCCGGGCAGGCGGGCGTTGTTGGCGCGCGTCATGCGCACGGCCTTGGCGTTGATGTCGCTGCCGCGGATCAATCCCCCGCGCACCGACTTGACCTTGTTGTCTTCCTGCAGTTTGACCTTGAACCACACCCGGCGATCGAAATCCGGCAGCGTCATGAAACCGAACTTCTTGCGCAACACTCCGGGGGGAATGTTTCCGGCCTTGAGCCAGGCCTCGCTCAACAGCGTGCCCGAGCCGCACATGGGGTCGTACAACGGCTTCTTGCCGTCCCAGCCCGCCAGATCCAGGATCGCGGCGGCCAGCGTCTCCTGGATGGGCGCATCCACCGATTCCTGGCGATAGCCGCGCCGGTGCAGGGAACCGCCGGAGCAGTCGATGCCGATGGTGACCTCGTCCTCCAGGATGTGCACCGAGATCCACAGGTCGGGTTCGCGTGGATCGACGTTGGGCCGCTTGCCTTTGTAGCGCTTGCGGAACATGTCCGCCACGCAATCCTTGACCTTCAGGGCGGCGAATTGGCTGTGATCGATGTGGCTGCGGTGGGCGTTGGCGAACACGGCGAAGGTCTGGTCCAGGCGCATGATGCGGGTCCAGTCGACCCTCTTCGCTCCCAGGTAGAGTTGTTCCGGGGTCTCGGCCTTGAAGGTCACCAGGGGGGCCACGACGCGGCTCAACAGGCGGGACCGGTAATTGACCCTGCACAGGGTTTCCAGATCGGCCTCGAACATGAGTCCGCGCTTGCGCGCCCGGATGGCCTTGGCGCCCAGGCCGTCGAGTTCGAGCGCAGCCAATTCCTCCAGGCCGCCTGCGGTCTGGCCGAAAAATTCTCCGCGCTGCTGGTACAAGAACATGATAGGCGTTTTCAGGTTTCCCGACGCAGCATCAAGAGATGATCGATGCCGCACTCGCTGAAAACTTCTCCTTCCCTGATGAAACCGAACTCGTTGTAGAATTCCTCAAGATAGACCTGGGCATGGAGCTTGAACCCGCGGGCTCCGCGCAATCGCGCCTGGTCCAGCAGGAACTGCACAATCTGCCGGGCAATACCGCGGCCGCGCCAGCGGGGCCTGACGGCGATGCGCTCCAGTTTCGCCCAACCGTCCGGCAACATCCGCAAACGCCCCGCGGCCACCGGCTGGCCCTCGACTTCTCCCAGGACATGGACGGCCTCCTGTTCGTAGCCGTCGATCTCCCCGGCCCAGTCCACGCCCTGTTCCTCGATGAAGACGATGCCCCGCACGACCATCACCTTCAGGATGTCCTGTTCGCTGGTGGCCAGGTGAATTTCCGCCGGCGCTTTGTCGCCCGTTGGTATCATGCTACAGTTAACCTCCTGCTCATTAGGCAATGATAACGATCCGGGGAGTGAAAGGCACCTTATGTCCCTCATCGAATTCAAAAAGATCCAGCCGGGGCTCCATGTTTTCGCCTGGAAACTCGGCTCGGTGGGCCTGGTGTGGGGCCCCCGCGGTATCCGCCGGGTTGAACTGGGAGGACATGATTGCAACCCGGTCACCGCCCGGCTGGTATCCCATTTCCCGGACCTTCCTCCGCTCCAGAGGGCCCCCGCCCCCGTGGCGGCCTTGGTGGGGCGCCTGAAAAGTCTGGCTGCCGGCAAAGCGGACCAGCTGCTGGATGTGCCGGTGGATCTGGACGGATGCTCGGCGTTCTCCCGGGCCGTTTACAGCGCCCTGCGCAAAATCGGTCCCGGCAAGGTCACGACCTACGGTGAGCTGGCGGCCATGGCCGGCCGGCCGGGCGCCGCCCGCGCCGTGGGCCGCATCATGGGCGCCAACCCCGTGCCCCTGATCGTGCCCTGCCACCGTTGCCTGGGCAGGGATGGCTCCCTCACCGGGTTTTCCAGCACGGGCGGCATCGAATTGAAGGCCCGCCTGCTGCACTTCGAGGGTTACGCCCGCAACCCGGAGCACGCCCGGGGCATCGCCCATCTGCGGCGGCGTGACCGCATCCTGCGTCCGGTCATCGATGCCTTCGGCCCCTACCTCGCTGTTCCCGACAAACCCGGGCCGCCCTACGACACGCTGGTCAGCGCCATCGTCCATCAGCAATTGTCCCTCAAGGCCGGGCGCACCATCGCCGGTCGCGTGCGCGATCTCACGCCCGGACCGCGATTCCCCACTCCGCAACAGATGCTGGCCCTGGATCCGCAGAAGCTGCGCGCCGCGGGCCTCTCGGGCCAGAAGGCCGGTTATGTGCGGGATCTGGCCGCGCGCGTCGGTGACGGACGGCTGAACCTGCGCTCCCTGAACCGCCTGAGCGATGAGGAGGTGATCGCCACCCTGACCACCGTCAAGGGCATCGGCGTGTGGTCGGCGCACATGCATATGATTTTCCAGATGGGGCGTCTGGACGTGTTTCCGGTGGGGGATCTGGGGGTGAAAACCGCCGCCGCTCGGCTTTACGGTCTGGGTGAAAACCCGACCGCCCGGCAACTGGAGCAGGTGGCCGAAACCTGGCGCCCCTTCCGCAGCCTGGGCGCGTGGTACCTGTGGCGGTCCCTGGAAGCGGGGGGAATGTAGCGGACAGAATCAGGGCTGCAACAGGCGACGCACTTCCTCTTCCGGCTGGCCGATATTCATACCGAGGGCCAGCCGAACACTCCAGGCGTCTCCCCACAGGGGCGTGCCTTCGCTGTTGCGCGGTCGCGTCCACTCCCGGCGTCCGGTCAGGGCCAGGAACCACAGATCGTGGGCGCCCAGGTCATAATGCAGGCCGCCACCCAGGTCCAGGTGTAGGGCATCCAGTACCAAATCCTCGTCTTTGAGC
Organism: uncultured Fibrobacteraceae bacterium; assembly: GCA_964545545.1. GTDB lineage: Bacteria > Krumholzibacteriota > Krumholzibacteriia > LZORAL124-64-63 > LZORAL124-64-63 > JAHJTW01. The sequence continues at coordinate 62,870 of CAZJGK010000001.1, forward strand.
GGTTTGACCGCGTCCATACCCACTCCGCCGAACCCCTCCAGGCTGAGCGAGCCCCACACCGGCACGGCGCGCCCCAGCTCCATGGAAACGAGGGCGGCGTCGAAGCGGTCGGAAACGCCCAGGATATTTTCATTGCGCGCCACGTAACCGAGATTGGTCCGGCCCAGGCGCACTTCGGTCACCAGCCGGGCAAACCAGGGCCCCTTGCGGACCCCGAACTGCAGGCCCACCAGGGCATGATCCCCGGCGAAGGCATACTTGCCGAACGGTGACCACATGCCACCCTGTACAGCGATGAACTTGGGCAACACGGCGTGCAGGACCTGCAGCTTACGGTCCCGGTAATCCTCCAAATGGGTGCCCGCCAGATCGCCCGAGGCCAGCAAGCGCCAAGCCTGTGTGCTGCGGCCGGAATACATGAGGCAAAAGAATTCCTCGGGAGAGCCCATCGGGACGTGCGGCAAGAGCTGGTCGGCGAAAGCCTGTGAGAAGGTTTCGAACGCCTCGCGAACCGCGTCATAGGAAGGCGCCGTCCCCGCCGCCACCGCGGCGGCCAGGTCCGCGGACAAAATCGGCGCCTGGCCCTGCCGCCAGGACCCGGTGCAGAAATCCACCAGCTGGTTGATGATGCCCGGGCCGTAGAGTTCCTCGGTGAACCGGCCGTCCCAGATCGCGCCCATGATACGGACACGCACCAGCGGTTCAACGGCCCCGCTTTCACTCCCCCAGGCGTTGAGCCAATCCAGCAGGGAATCGGGTTGGCCGGCGTAAACCAGGTCCGGGATGGCCTGCATGGCCAGGTAGGTGGCGTCCACCGCGGAGCGTCCGGTCAGCAGATCGTTCGGGGAGGCCGCTGCCGTGGCCGGGAATAAATGACCTACCGCAAGGCACCACAGCAAAACAACCGTACCGAGGACCCGTTGGCTCATTTTTCTCCGTGGTCCTGAGGGGTTTCCGCGGCCGGACGGAAATCCAGCGCGGCCGAATTGACGCAGTAACGCAGGCCCGTGGGTTTCGGACCATCGCGAAAGACATGGCCCAGATGGCCGCCGCACTTGGCGCACAGGATCTCGGTGCGGGGCACGCCCAGACTGAGGTCCTGTTTCTCGCGGATGGCCGCGTCGTTGATGGGCTGGAAATAACTGGGCCAGCCGCTGCCCGAATCGAACTTGGCCGACGAGGAAAACAAGGCCGCCCCGCAACCCGCGCAATAATAGGTGCCCTTGTCGTGATTGTTGTAATACTTGCCGGTGAACGGCGCCTCGGTGGCGCTGCAGCGCAGAACCCGGTACTGGTCCGGATTCAATTCCTTTTGCCACTGCTTGTCCGACTTTTCCACGGCGGATTTTCCCTGTTTCGGTTCGGGACCGGCCATGGCGACGGCCGCAGCCGCCAGCATACCGGTCAACAGAACCAAGGCTACGATCTTGCTCATGGTCATCTCCTTCGGGATTCAAGATAAAATCATCCAGGCCTTCGTGCCTTATTCAGGATAATAATTATCTGCTACACCCGCAGGGGACCGCAGTTCCCGCTAGCTCGGGTCAAGATGCGGGAATTTCTTGTCCAGCGTCTTGTTCCAGCCCGCCACACGGTCTTTTTGCCCTTCCAACAGGGATTCCCAGTCCCCGTCGAGGGTCACGCTGACGATGGCATCGCCGCCGGCGATGGCGTCGACCACATCCTGGTCATCCTGTCCGACCACCTTGCCGAACACCGTGTGCTTGCCGTCGAGCCAGGGGGTTTCCACATGGGTGATGAAGAACTGGCTGCCGTTGGTCCCGGGCCCGGCGTTGGCCATGGACAGCACACCCGGCCCGTCGTGGCGCAGATCCTCACAGCATTCGTCCTCGAACTTGTAGCCGGGGCCGCCGGTGCCCCGGCCGTCCGGGCAGCCGCCCTGGATCATGAAGTCGGGGATCACCCGATGAAAAACCAGTCCGTTGTAGAATCCGCGGCGGGCCAGATTCACGAAGTTGGCCACCGTCACCGGGGCCTGCTCGGGAAAAAGCACCAGGTTGATGGTGCCCTTGTCGGTCTCAAAGATGGCGCGAACCGAAGCCATGCAAGTCTCCTTGGCTGATCGGGATGTTGAAGGTTCATGCCAATGTAGCAAAACCCTCGCCTGCGTCCAGGAGTAGATGATCACCGCCGGCAGGGGGCGGCCCTGGCTGGAGGGACGGGCCTCGCGACCGTTGAGATTCGGCCGATATCCAAGTGGCGTGCGGACCGTTGTGGCGGTGTATCCGTCGTGGTACAATGCGGGCCGGTTGACAGAAGTCGTGGATGATTTCGAGCGGATAACCCTATGACCAGCCTCACCCCCAACCGCACTTTCCTGGTCGTCCTGCTGGTCGCCGTCAGCACGGTCTTCCTGGTGATGATCAAGCCCTTTTTGATGGCGCTGCTGCTGGCCGGTATTTTTTCCTCCCTGTGCCAGCCGCTCTATCGGCGGCTGGTGAAATCATGCCGCGGCCACCGTTCGGCCGCTTCCCTGCTGACCCTCGTCCTGATCGTGCTGGTGGTCATCATCCCCCTGGGCGGATTCCTGGGCGTGGTGACCTCCCAGGCCCTGAAGGTCACCGACTCGGTGAGCAAGCTGATCCCCCAGGACATCCAGAACGTGGACCAGCTGGAGTCATGGTTCAGGGGCCTGCCCTTCTACGACAAACTGCAGACCTTCACCGCGAGCCTGCCCTTCCACGACCAGTTGACCCTCGACCGCCAAGACGTCCTGGCCAAGACCACCCAGGCCGTCCAGTGGCTCAGCGGGTTCGTCATCAGCAACCTCTCGGCCGCGACCACCGGCACCCTGCAGTTCCTGTTCATGCTCGGGTTGATGCTCTACAGCATGTACTTCTTCCTCATGGACGGGGGCAAGCTCGTCGACCTGATCCTCTACTACCTGCCCCTCGCAGACGAGGAAGAGCGACGCCTGCTGGACAAATTCCGCTCGGTGACGCGCGCCACCATGAAGGGCACCGCCGTGATCGGCCTTCTCCAGGGCGTCCTCGCCGGCCTGGCCCTGGCGGTCGCGGGCATTCCCAGCGCGGTGTTCTGGGGCGCGGTGATGGTGGTGCTGTCGATCATCCCCGGCATCGGCACCGGGCTGGTGTGGCTGCCGGCGGCGGTCATCCTCATGGCCGGTGGCCATTGGTTCGCGGGCATCGCCCTGGTGATCTTCTGCGCCGTGATCGTGGGCAGCATCGACAATGTCCTGCGGCCCCGTCTGGTGGGCCAGGACACCAAAATGCCCGACCTGCTGATCCTGCTGGCCACCATGGGCGGCCTCCTGATGTTCGGGATCCTGGGCTTCATCATCGGACCCATCGTGGCGGCCCTGTTCGTGGCGGTGTGGGAAATGTACGGGGTGGCCTTCAAGGATTTGTTGCCGGCCGGACGGGGTTATCCCCCGGCCCCTCCCGCTGACGAGCCCCAGGACGAGAGCCCCGCTTGAGCCGCACGGGAGCCGTCTATCCCCGGCGCAGAAACACGGTGAGCACTCCGGTCAGGTTGTACATGACGTGCAGCACGAGGCTGATCCGGAAATTCCTTTTCGCCCGGACGACGAAGGCAACCGGCAGGAAGGCCAGGAATATGGCCGGCAGGTTCCACGGGCAGAAGAAGTGATAGAGGCCGAAGAAAAAGGCGTTGATCACCGGAGCCTTCCCGCCGAGGCGGCTCATCCGCGGCAACAGGAAGCCCCTGAAGTAGGCCTCCTCGACCAGAGGGGCCAGGAATCCCGAAAACAGGACCGCCATGGCGAAGAAGGCTGGCCTCCACCCGTGGGGAATCTCCGTCATGCCGCCGACCATTGCCTGGGTGCCCAGACGGTCCGGGAACCAGCCGAAGAAACGGGTCTCCAGGAAACCGGTCAGCGGGATGACCAGGGTGGAAAGCAGTCCCCAGAAGGCATAGAGGAGGATGGCCGTCAGGGCGTAGTCATGCCAGGAGCTGCGGTCACGATAGGTGATGGCGCCGAGGATGGTGCCCGCTTCTCCGGTTCGGCGGGACCAGAAAAGAACGATGCCGGCCAGCAGGGGAGCCAGGCAGATCGGTATCGCCATCAGCTCCGCCGGATATGCGCCGATGCCGTGCCGGGCCAACTCGCCGGAGAATAAGTAAAGGAACCCCGAGAAAACCACGCCGGGAGCCAGGTGCAGCGCGACGATGGCCGGTGCGGAAAGTTCCGGTGGCTGGTGCGAACCCATCGATTGCTCCCATTCCAGAAGGCGGGGAAACAACCGTACAACAGGTCGCCCACCCCCACAAGAGCCCATCCAGCCCAGGTAGAGACCCTGGCCGGCTCCCCCGAATTCCGTGGGGATGGGCCCGGTGAGGTACCCCACGGCTTTCAACTCCTTGAAATCCTCCGAAATAAACTTGTTCTCTCGGTCATGGGCCCCCGCGCGCTCGACGCAACAGAATGCCTCGGGCTGCGTATTCAGCCCTCAACACACGATCGAAAGCCAATGCTGGTCTTCCTCCAACAGGCGGGTATGGAAATGACAACAGCGCGAACTTTCCTGACGATGGGGACCTTGACCCTGGCCATGCTTGCCCTCCCTGTTGTGAGCGCCGATGCCGGCCAAGTCGTCCAGGTCCACGACCAAACCGTCGTGCGCAACCTTAAACCCGCCTTGCCGGCGGTGGACCTGAAGCTGGAAGAACTCTGGCGCCGCGGAGGCGAAGGCGACGACGTGATGATCGGCCTGCCGGTCGAGGCGCTGGCCGACGAAGCGGGGCGCGTCTATCTGGCCGACCAGCAACTCTGCCGGGTTTTCGTCTTCGGTCCCGATGGCGAGTTGACCAAGCCCCTCAGCCGCGAAGGAGACGGCCCCGGCGAGGTTCGCAACCCCGTGGACCTCGTGCACTTGCCTGACGGCACCTTCGGCATTGCCGAGTTCTTTCCCGGCAAAATCATCAAAGTGACCGCCGACGATCTTCCGGCCGGGGAGATCACGGTCGATGTGAGCGGCGGACAGACCGGCGGCTTCACCATGCAGACCATGGTCGAAGCCTGGGGCAATCATTTGCTGGTGGCGGGATCGCGCTCCCTGCCCCAGGACAAGTTTACCGAACGCACCCATTTCCTGGCCGCCATCGACCAGCAGGGCCGGCAGACCGTGCGCTACATGGAGCAGGTATCCCGCATCCAGCGGCCCCACACCGTGGTGCACGAAACCGATTTCCTGCCCGCCTTCCCCCTGGCCAGCGCCTTGGGGCCGGATGGCCGGGTTTTCACACCCCACGACCGCGAACACTACGCGGTGAACGTCTTCAATGCCGACGGTACCCTGGACCGGATCATCGAACGACCGGATTTCCAGCCCTGGAAACGCAACAAGCGCGACCTGCGCCGCATCAGGGCTCTGTTCCAATCCTGGGCCGGCGCCAACCCCGAAACATGGCCCCGGTTCGACCTCAAAGACACCGAACGCGCCATCAACACCCTTCACATCGACGGCCGGGGCCGATTGTGGGTGCAGCACAGCCGCAGCAATCGTGACCAGAAGGACGGCGTCTTCCTCAGCCTCGATCTCTACGACGACCAGGGCAACTGGCAGCGCGAAGTGCGCCTGATCTGCGAAGGCAATCCGGTCAGTGACGGGGTGCGCTTTCTGCGGGACGGGCGGATTCTGCTGATCAGGGGGTTTGTCACGGCGCGGCTGGCCTGCCTCGGGTCCGGCACGGCCACCCTTGGCGAGGATGATACCGATTCCATCGAGATCATCTGTTACAAGTTGCCCGATTTCAGTTAATCGTGGGGCAGACTGCCCCGGGCCGAGCGGAAGTACGCGAACGGTGTCTCGAACAGGAAGTTCGATACGCGCGAAGTGTAGATGTCCGCGTGGCGCTCCACGAAATCGGCCAGATAGCTCTTGTCGTTCCCCGCGCGCATCAGGGATCCCCAGTGGACATTGCCGGTCTGGGCCGAGGCGCGGGCCAGCGGAGCGAGGACCTCGTCCAGCGCCTGCAGCTCGGCGCGCAGTTTTTCCAGGCGAGGCTTCAGGGATCCTGCCCCCTGCCCCCGTTGCAGGCGCAACCGCATCTGCGCGTAGCGCCGTTCCAGGATTCCTTTGCGACTCATGAGGGTCTCCAGCTCGGCGGCCTGGTCCCGGAAGGCGTAGGCTGCCTTCAGGTCGTTTTCCAGTTCCCGGACGACCAGCGCCGTGCGCCAGCGCATGGTGCTCTTGGTCGCGTGCACATCCCCGAAGAAATGATCACCCACATAGAGGATACGTTCGCCGGTCAGTCCCAGGGCGGCTTCCACCGTCGCGGCGTTGCCGCCGAAATAGATCGCGCCCGCCTCCAGTTCCCCGCTGACGGGTTTCAACAGCCCCTCGTCGTCCACGACTTCCAGGATCGGGCTGCGGCTGGTGAAGAAGTCGGGCTTGCGGGCCGAGACGATGATCAGGTCGAACAGGTCCCGCCAGGTCATGCCCTCGGGCAGATGAGGGTCGAAAGCGTAAGTCATCAACTGGCGGCTGTAGGCCCAGTCCGAATTGGTGATCAGCATCAGCTTCTTGCCGGCCTGCTTCTGGTCCAGCAGGGCTTCGGCGGTCTGTGGATCGCGGTCCACATAGCGATCCAGGTCGGCCAGGATCTCCGCCTTGAGCAAGCCCTCGGAATGGGCGCGGTCGATACTGGCGCGGACACGCTTGTAGAGATCGCCGTAGTCCCCCAACATGGGCAATTGCCCGGCATCCCACAATTCCACCAGCTGGGCGAAGAGGCAGGCTTCGCTCAGCGAGAACAGCGTGCTCAGAAAAATGAACCGCGCTTCGTGATGGTCCACCACGATGCGGGAGTAGAGTTTTCTCTGCGCCTCGAAATCCATGGGTGCCGTGCCGTGGAAGGCGCTCTTGACGAAGCCGAAGCGGTTGACCTTCAGGAGATTCCCCGTTTCCAGATCGACGATCAACCCCTGGATCATCATCTCGGGATCAAAGCTCAGACCCTCGACCGGCCAGCCTTCCCGCAGCAACTGCTCCCGGGCGTGACGGAAGGCCACGGCCTCCCACTCGACCACCTTGTACTGGATCAGCGTGTAATCCATGTCGTAGCCGATGGCTCCCAGCGAGCGCATGTTCAGCGTGCGATTGCAGAAGATTCCACGCTGGGGCGCGCCTTTGGGAAAAAGAAAGTCCGACATGGTATGCGTTTCTCCACGGGTTTGGGTACGCACCCAATATTACATGGAAAAGGGGATGCCCGCCTAGATGGAAACCGGGATTTGCAGACTTTCGATGGCCTGGATGGCCTGCTTGAGGATGATCGGCTTGCCCAGATGCAGGTCCATGCCCGCCTCCAGGCACCGCCGGGTACTGTCGCTGTCAGCGTCGGCGGTCAGGGCGATGATCGGAATCTGCGCCAGGTGGTCAGTGCGGTCGCGCAGCAATCGCGTGGCCTCCAGCCCATCCATGACCGGCATGCGGACATCCATGAAGACCAGATCGAAAGCGCCGTGTTCCAGTTTCGTGATGGCCTCTTGGCCATTGACCGCAAACTCCGGCGTGATGCCGACCTTGTGCAGCAATTTGCCCATGACCACCTGGTTAACCGCATTGTCCTCGGCTACCAGCACCTTCAGGTCGAAACGCGGCAAAGTCCCGGGCTGAGCGGCCTCTATCTCTGCCACGACCGCCGTCGGCATGGCGAAGGTCACGGAAAAAGTCGAGCCGACGCCAACGGTGGATTGGACCACAATGTCCCCGCCCATTTTCCGGGCCAGGTGGTGACTGATAGCCAGGCCCAGCCCCGTGCCGCCGAAGTTGCGCGTCGTGGACTCGTTCACCTGCTCGAATTGTTCAAAAATGGCCGCCAGGCGATCTTCCGGGATCCCGATACCCGTATCTTCTATGCGCAGAGTGATCATGGCCTGTTCACCGGGTTCTTCGGAAACCTCAACGTTCAGGGAAACGCCCCCGGCCTCGGTGAACTTCACCGCGTTGGAGACAAGGTTCAGCGCGATCTGCCGCACCCTGACCGGGTCACCCAGAAATCCGCGGGGTGCATCGGCGGGATACCGGAAATCAAGCGAGAGTCCCCGGGCCACCGCCGACGGCCGCAGGATCTGCTCCACGTCCTCCAGTACGGTATGCAGATCGAAGGGAATCGCTTCAATGGCCATCTTGCCCGAGGTAATCTTCGAGAAATCGAGGATGTCATTGACGATGTCGAGCAAGGAGGATGCCGATCGCCGCAGGATCTCGAGGTCGCGGCGCCCCTCGGAGTCGATATTTGAATCCTCAATGACCTGGGCCATACCCAGCACGCCATTCAGGGGAGTGCGGATCTCATGACTCATGTTGGCCAGGAACACACCCTTGGCCTTCTCCGCGGCCTGGGAGTTCACGAGCTCCGCCTGCAGCTTGCTGTTCAACGCTCCGAGCCGGTTCAGGACCGTGAGGAAGAACGAAGGCAGCATCAGGATTCCCCACCAGAGCCCCATCCCCATGAGCAGATTCTCCTGCCAATAGTGGTTGAACCTGAGAACCAAGCCGAATTCCACGAAGCCCATCGTGGCCGACGCCAGCAGCGTTCTTTTCCCGAACCGAATACCATAACCGACGATCACCCAGAGAAATACCGGATAGAAGAACGACCCGAATCGGGCCGCGAAATAGAAAGCCAGGGTTGTGGTCGTGATGTCCATGAACATGGTCACATAGATGCGGGACGGCCGGCCACCCGGCTTCCTGGTCAGGTACTGATGCCAGAATACGGAAAAAATAAAATGAACCAGAATGATGGAAAGTCCATAAGTCAGGGATCGACTTAGATGCCCGTCACGAATAAGATTGAAGGAACCCAATAAAACGAATGTGGTGGAGGATATGCTCAGCCGGCTGATGGACTGGTTTCGCTCCTCACGTCTGCGCAATTCCTGGGATTGGTTCATACGGTTTCCTCTTTAACCCCCTCCCTCCGATATCCATAGGTGTTTCGGCGGTTTGTTCCCGGACTTTAGGGATGTCATCCCGTTGCGCGCCGTCACGGCCCTTTCCCAAGGCTGTCTCGGCCATCCTGCACCCGGTTCCCCCCGGGGGGGTCTCAATGAGCAATCGGCGATTATTCCGCTTAATAATCCTGGATGACCACCGGCCTGCTGACTACCTTGGCCCCGGCCACTGAAGCCCCCGCGGAACCTCCGCCGGGTGCTGCGGCCGGAGTCGCCGACAGACCGTCAAGGTCGCAAGGCGCGGAATACGATCATGAACATCATCGTCTTCAACTGCGGCAGTTCCTCCCTGACTTACAGAGTTTATAGTTCCGAGAATTGTGACGACCTGCGGACTCTGCTCAAGGGCAAAGCCCACCGGGTGGGCGTCAAGGGGACCGAGCCGTCTTTTATCCAGCATGAGCATGAAGGAACCATCGACAGGCGCGAAGTCCAGATCCCGGATCACGCGACGGCGGCCAACCTGATCCTCGACAAGGTTGGCGAGTTGGGGATCGATCTGCATTGCATTGGCCATCGCTGGGGCCACGGCCTCGGCCAATTCACCACCACATTTCTGAGCACGTCGGTGCTGGAGCAGATGAAACTGACCGTGCCCTTGCTCCCGATCCATCATCCGGCCATGTTGGATGTGATCTCGACCTGCCGACGACGATTTCCCCACCTGCCGGATTATGTGACGACCGACAACGCCTTCCACGCCGGCCTGCCGGCCTGCGCGTACACATATGCGATCCCCAGGGACATGGCTGCCGAGTACAAGTTTCGCAAGTATGGTTTCCACGGACTTTCCTACCAGTATGTGGTGGCCGCCACCAGCGAGTACCTGGAGCTTCCCCTGGAACGACTCAAGATAATTGCCTGCCATCTCGGCACAGGCGGGTCCAGCGTGGCCGCGGTGCGGGACGGCTCGTCCATTGACACCTCGATGGGATTTTCCGGGCTGTCGGGCCTGCTCATGAGCACCCGCGCCGGTGACATCGACCCCATGCTTGCGATCTACCTGATGGTGGTCTTCGATCTGAGTTCAGGCGAGGTCATCGACCTTTTGAACAAGAAAAGCGGCCTGTTGGGTATGTCGGGCTTTTCCAGCGACATTAGGGACATCATCAAACTCATCGCCAGCGATGAAGAAGCGCGCTTGGCCTTCGATATGTACGTGCATCGGGTTAAGAAATACATCGGGAGTTACTGTGCTGCTCTCGGTGGATTCGATGTTCTGGTCTTTACCGACGATATCGGCCAGCACAACTGGCTGGTGCGGGAAAAAGTCTGCCGGGATATGGCGTGGTGCGGCCTGGAGCTTGACGAGGATGCGAATCGGGAAACGGCCACCGAGGGAATCCGGCAGGTTAGTACGCCACAGTCCAGGGTTTGTGTGTTGGTCGTTCCGACTGATGAGGAGCGCATCATTTGCCTGGAAGGCCTCAAGCTGATGGGGGGTCAACCATGATCCTGCTGACCCAGGCCACGCCCGAGGCCTTGAAATGCTGTCAGGTGCAGGACGGCGAACTGCTGAAAACGCTGCACAAGGATGGCGGCGCCGGCTTGGGTCCGATCTTGTCGGAGCTGGTGGAGGGCCAGAGCATTGATGCTGTCGCGCATTTCGTAGGCCACGGCGGCGCGGAATTCGACCGGTCCGTTACCCGGCTTCTACCCGGCGATCTCTCGCCGCTGGAACGATGCATCCGGTACCAACCCGAGTGCAACGCCCGGACTTATGAGACGGCGCGCTATTTCGCCGCGCAGTTGCCGGGAAGCCCACAGTTCGTCTGCTGTGATACGGGTTGCTTCAGTTCGTTGCCGGGTGTGGCGAGCAACTACGGGATTCCCCGGGAACTGCGCCAACGCGGTCTGCGACGATTCGGAGGCTATGGTCTCTGCCACGAGCGGGCCTGGGAGCGTACCGTATCCCTTCGCGGCGGCCGGGTTCGGCGGCTTGTCAGTGTCTACCTTGGCAACACCACCAACGTGGCCGCCATGCGGGACGGCCTCCCCGTGGAGACAACGATGGGCTTTACATCCGTTGAAGGGATTCCTTCCGACCACGCCTGCGGCGATATCGACCCCACCATCCTGGACCTGCTCTTCCCCAAGGGAATAAGCATCTCCGAAATCACCGGGATCCTTACGACCCGCAGTGGCCTTACCGGTTTGATGGGGAGGGACACCAGCTTCCGGGACTTGATGCGAGGTAGGGGCCAAGACAGCGACGGCGGTTATGCGGAAGTCTGGGACCTTCTGCTCTACCATGTTCAAAAGAATATCGGGGCGTTCGTCGCCTCCCTGGGCGGAGTGGACGCCATCGCGTTTTCGAGCGAATATATCCAGGAGTGCGCGCCGTTCATCGACGAACTTGCCGGGCGCCTGGCGTTTCTGGGTTTGAAGCATACCGATGTGCGGGGGGACGAGAGCGACATCCGCGACATTTCCGCAGCGGGTTCGCGTGTCGGTGTCGTCTGCCTGCATTACGACAAATGGAAGATCATGGCGGAATTGGTCATGGCTTCGATTAACCGGGAGGTGCAAGATGTCCAATGACAAAAAGTTCTTGGTCGATGTCGGCCTGGGAGGCCTGGTTTTTCCGATCACGGTCCTCTCCAAGGGGAAGCCCGAGGGGCAGCAGACCGTGGCCACCATTTCCATCAGTGCCCGGATCATGCATGAGTTCGAGGCCTTCTGGATCGACAGGTTCATCCAGATCCTGCACAAGCACCGCGACAACATCGGCCAGACATCGTTCAAAACAAACATCAAGGATTATGCGACCGCCCTGGGTGCCGAAGCGGTCAGCATCGAATTCAGCTACCCGTTTTTTATCGAGAAAACTACGCCCGTCTCCGGAGAGAAATGCTTGGTCAAGTACAACTGCGTTCTTTCCACCAAGCTTCCCACGCTTGAGAAGGTGCCGCCGGTCTTCCTACGCATTGATGTTCCGGTGCTGACGACCTACCCCCAGAGTCAATCCGGCCTGCCGTACGGTCTGTTCGCCCAGCAGAGCGTTGTGGCGCTGGAGACCCACTCCTTTACCGATCTCTTCGTGGAAGATCTGGTCGAGATCGTTGAGTCACATGCGCTTTCCCCTGTCTATTCGTTCCTTACCGATGAGGACCAGGCGTTCCTCATCAAGAAGCTGCACACGGAATCCCAGACAAGCGTTATGATGCTCGATGGCGTCCGGCAGAAAATGGCGAGCAACAAGGACATTGACTGGTTCTCCGTGCGTTGCGCCAATTTCGGCATGTTGCATTCCTACAACACCACCATCGGAGCCGAGAAGAGCCTCTGGATACCATACAGCGGCGGAAGTGATGACGGCATCTAGCCCGGTGGCATGATCCTGGGCGTTCAGCGTGTGGACCGCGGGAACTTAGGCGGAACTATCGGGACCACTCGGCCGTGATCACCTTGATCATGTTGGTCGGCATCTTCTGGGCGAACGGCACCCCTGCGGTCAGCACCACCGGATCCCCGGGGCTGACAAAGCCACCCTGCAAGGCCCTGTCCAGGGCGACCTGCTCAAGTTTTTCGACGGTTTGGGCCAGATCGATTTCCACCGGCACCGCGCCGAAGGTCAGGGCCATGCGCAGGGCCGTTTCACGTTCAGGCGTCAGGGACAACACAACCTGCCGCGGACGATAACGGGCCACCCGCAGGGTGGTGTTGCCGCTGCGGGTGCAGGTCAAGATGGCGGCGGCTCCGATATCCTCGGCCATCTTCACGGCCGCATGAGCCACGGCGTCGCCGAAACTGAGTTTCTGGGACCCCGCGAACTTCTCGGTCCAACCTTCGTAATCCAGCTGCCGCTCCGTATCGGCGGCGACCCTGGACATCACCTGCACCGCCTCGACCGGATAGGCGCCTATGGCCGTTTCCTCGCTCAACATGATGGCGTCGGTGCCGTCGTAGATGGCGTTGGCGACATCGGTTACCTCGGCGCGCGTCGGCCGCGGGCTCTCCACCATGGACTTGAGCATCTGGGTGGCCGTGATCACCGGTTTGGCCGCGGCGTTGGACCGGGCGATGATCATCTTCTGGGCGCGAGGCACCTGCTCCAGGGGAATCTCCACCCCCAGATCGCCCCTGGCCACCATGATTCCGTCGGCCACGACGATGATCTCCTCGATGTTCTCCAGGGCCTCGAACTTCTCGATCTTGGCGATGAGCGGTGTGTCCTTGCCCGCGGCCTGGATGACGTGTTTGGTCGTTTCGATATCGTGGGCCGTGCGCACGAAGGACAAGGCCACGAAATCCACGCCCTGCTGCAGGCCGAACTCCAGGTCGGCACGATCCTTGGCCGAGAGAATCGGCGCGTTGAGCGTACGGCCGGGCAGGTTGATGCCCTTGTGGGAGCCGAGCATCCCGCCGGTGACCACGCGGCAGTTGATGTCCGTTGTGCTGGCCGACTCGACCTGCAGTTCCATGGCTCCGTCCGCCAGCAGGATGGCGTCTCCGGCACGCACGCTGCGCGGCAGGTCGTGATAGGTGAGGCCGACTTCCTCCCCGCTGCCGGGAACTTCCCGATTGGTCAGCACGAACCGGGCCCCCTCCTTGAGCTCGATCTCGCCGGGGGCCATAGCCCCGGTGCGGATCTTGGGACCGGCCAGATCCTGCAGGATGGCCACGGGCGCCCCCATTTTCCGGGACACTTCCCTGATGTCCTTGATGAGCTCAGCGTGCTCGGCGTGGGTGCCGTGGGAAAAATTCAGGCGGCATACATTCATGCCCGCCTCGATCAGTCGGGCCAGTATTTCCGGATCCCGGCTGGCCGGTCCGATGGTGCAGATGATCTTGGTCTTGATCATGGCGTGTCTTCTTCCGGTCGGTTCGTGCTTTCCTGCCTCCGGTGGACTGTATCACGAACCCGGACAACTTACCCCAAACTGATTGTGCAGGCTAATAGGCGAGAAAATACAAATCGGCCCAGATCCTCTCACCTGCCAAAATCGCGTATCCTTCGGGGTAGTAATCCAGTTCGCGTTCACTGCCGTCGGTGGGCATATTCCAGACCACCCTGAACTCGGGGCCATCGGCCTTCCCGTTGGAGATCATGACGCCCATGGTTTTACCCACGGAGTCGGGAACCTCCGGGAACCTGAACTCCACCAACTCGAGTTCGCTTTTCAACTCCACCGGATAGATTTTTTCCAGACGAACCACGGCCTTGCCCGAGGGCAGCATTTCCATAACGGTCAACCTTACCGATACCGTGCTCGGATAGGGTCCCGGACTGGAAAGCTTGAAAACCATTCCGTGTAAGCCGAACTCCCGGACGCGCAGCGTTTGAACCACACTCATGGCACCGACAATCGGGGGCGTATAGGATTCGGACAATTGCTGGCTGGCCGTCGGCAGCTGTTCCTTCAGGGGCAAGGCGGCGATCTCCTCGGCATCGCCATCATGCCGTGCCAGGATCTGATAGCTTTCCCGGCCCGACATGGCGGTACCGGCAACCGTGTAGTGGGTCCGCACAAAAGGATAGATGGAGGGGGCCAACCCGCGAAAAGACCTGATGCCGGGAATCACGCCCGAAGATCTCCCCTGGATGATGCACTGTGGTTTCGTGCGCTGCAGATCAGCAATCACCCGTTCAGGGTTCCGCACCTCACCGGCCAGCAGGGTTGTTTGGAAGGTGGCGAGGGCCGACCCGTTCAGAAAGGTCAAGCCCGGCTGGATCGGCCAGGTCAGCAGGGGTATGTGGGGGTCGCTGGGAACGCTGTGCAGGATCTTTTCCAGACCGGGAATGCGTTTGGCGCCCATATAGATCCTGGCCGTCGGCAACTCCCATCTCTTCAGGGAGGATCGCCCGAGATGTGCCGCCAGCCAGACGTTTCCCATGAACAGGGGCGCGGCGACCACAACCAGGAAAACGCAGGCGAAAATCCCCGTCGATTTACGCCAGGCCGCCAAATCGGATATCAGCAACGGCGCCAGCACCAGGGAGCCGTACCAGGCCAGGGCCAGATGGCTGGGATCGCCACGGCCCAGCAAGGTGGCCCAACCGGCCAGAGCCAGACCGACCACGGGCGCCCAGGTCGGGCGATGGAAAAACAGGGCCTTCAGGATTCCGGCCGCGGGCAACAGCCAGATCAAAATGTAGAGGGCACGCAGGGAGATGATGCGCATGACGGCCTGGCCGGTCCAGGCTGCATGCAAAACCTCACCGGTGAACAAGGTGGGGAAAAGTATACCCAGCTTGTCGCTATCACCAAAATCATGCAACCAGGACGATCCCATGGCACCCCTGAAACGGGTAACCGGGTAAATGACCGTATCCCAGAACATGTCCCCCATGTTGCCTTGGGCCCAGACAACGGCAAGAATCACCGTCAGCACCGCGCCCGCGCCGATCAGAATCCCCGACCAGGGAGCCAAAGACCGGATGCCTGTGGTCCGGTAATCCTTGGCCATGACCAGAAATCCCAGACCCAGGATGACCGCACCGTAACCCGCCATGTCCAGGCCGAACAAGGCCAGCCCACCCCAACCCAGGCCCAGCAGGAT
This sequence comes from uncultured Fibrobacteraceae bacterium, assembly GCA_964545545.1. Lineage (GTDB taxonomy): Bacteria > Krumholzibacteriota > Krumholzibacteriia > LZORAL124-64-63 > LZORAL124-64-63 > JAHJTW01. Next base: position 78,339 of record CAZJGK010000001.1, read on the forward strand.
CCCCCTGCGGAAGTCCATACCCCGGGCCATGAATTTCGCAACCAGGAACGCCAGGGTTGCCGCCGCGACATAACGGGGTTGAATAGGCCCCAGAGCGATCACACCCAGGGGGATCAGCCACACCCAACGTCCGGCACCCATACTGCGGGTGCCCCACACGCCCACCGCCGCCGCCAGGCCATCGCTGAACGCCTTGGCCAGCGCCAAACCGAGAACACTCTTGCCGGCCAGCAGGAAAAACGGCAGCACGAAATAATACCGCGCCGGTCCGTAGATGGTGAACAGGTCGCGGTACAGCACTCCGCCATCGGCGATGACGCGTGTTCCCAGCACCCAGAGCCCATCATCCAGGAGGTTGAATCCCTGGCAATGAACTCGCAGGCCAAGCAGGAATACCAGCAGGAAAGCCACGCCGGGAGCCGTCCAATAGGCGGAGAACTTGATGCGGGACATGGCCATCAATCCAGGAAGAAGTCCGGGAAAAGCGGTGTGCCCGGTTCGACGGCATAGGAATCGAAGTCGGTCACGCCCTCGGCAGCCAACACCTCGTCGTCGATAAAGAAATTACCGGAGCACTCGGTTGCGTCGCTGGTCAGGATGACCCAGGCTGCGTCGGCCACGATCTGGGGCTGACGGCAGGCCTTGACCATCTTATCGCCGCCCAGCAGGTTGCGCACGGCCGCCGTCGCAATGGCCGTCCGCGGCCACAGGGCATTGAAGGCCACACCTTCGTCCCGGTATTCCGCGGCCATGCCCAGCACCCACACGCTCATGGCGTACTTGGCCAGGGTGTAGGCCGCGTGCCCCCGGAACCACTTCGCCTGCATGTTGAGCGGCGGACTGAGGTTGAGGACATGGGGATTTTCCGCCTGGAACAGGTGCGGCAGAGCCAGTTTGGTCAACAGATAGCTGCCGCGGGCATTGATGTCGTGCATGCGGTCGTACAATTTCATGGATGTCTCGAGAGTGCCGGTCAGACTGATGGCGCTGGCGTTGTTTACCACGATGTCGATGCCGCCGAACTCCGCCACCGTGGCATCGATGGCAGCCTGGACTTCCTCATCGAACCGGATGTCGGTCTTGATGGGCAGCGCCCGGCCACCGGCCGCCACGATTTCCTCGGCCGCGCTGAAGATGGTCCCGGGCAACTTGGGATGCTCCGAGGTGGTCTTGGCCAGAATGGCGATGTTCGCCCCGTCGCGCGCGGCCCGCAGGGCGATGGCCTTGCCGATGCCGCGACTGGCGCCGGTAATCAGCAGGGTCTTGTACTTCAATGTTCGTTGGTCAATCACGGAATCACTCCCGGAATTCTCAGATCCTGTTATAAACCGTGTCCCGCAACACGGGCCGCAGGCCCACGCCCGTGATGAAGGTCTTGATGTCCTTTTCGGTCATGCCCTTGCCGGCGGTGCCGCCGGCGGCCAGGGTCACGCGCTCGTCCACCACGGTCCCGTCGAGGTCGTCGGCCCCGTAGCGCAGGGCCAGCTGGGCGATTTCCCGGCCCAGCATCACCCAGTATGCCTTGAGGTGGGGAATGTTGTCCAGCATCAGGCGCGACAGGGCGATCACCTTCAACTTGGTCACCAGATCCGGGCCCGGCAAGTGCGCGAACTTGGTGCCCTGGGGATGGAACGCCAGGGGAATGAAGCACTGGAAGCCGCCGCTCTTGTCCTGCTGTTCACGCAGCTTGAGCAGGTGATCGACCCAGTGCTCGGGTTTTTCGATATGGCCGAAAAGCATGGTGCAGTTGGATTTCAGCCCCGCCTCATGGACCATGCCCGAGACTTCGAGCCACCGCTCGCCGCTCATCTTCTTCGAGGCGATCTGATGGCGGATTTCAGGGTGAAAGATCTCGGCCCCGCCGCCCGGACAGCTGTCCAGGCCGGCCTCACGCAAGATGGCGATGGTCTCGGGCACCGTTTTGTGGGCCAACTTGGCCAGAAAATCGATCTCCACCATGGTGAAGGCCTTCAGGTGCACCTGCGGATAGGCTTCCTTGAGGGCCTGGAGGATCTCCACGTAAACGGAGAAATTCCAGCGGGGATGCAATCCCCCCACGATGTGGAACTCGGTCACCTCCGGGGAGTAGTCCCGCCGGGCAATCTCCACACATTCGGCGGGCGAGTAGCTCCAGGTGCCTTCGGCGTTGGGGTCGTCGGCATAGGCGCACAGTTCGCAGCCGACATAGCACACGTTGGTGGGATTGAGGTGCCTGTTGATGTTGTAGTAGACGGCGTCCCCGTGCAGACGGGCGCGCGCGTGATGCGCCAACAGGCCCAGCGCAGGCAGGTCGTGGCTATGGGCCAGGCGCAGGCCGTCTTCGGGGCTCAGGCGCTCACGGGCTTCAACCTTGGCTGCGATATCGGCAAGGGGATGGGTAACGGGCAACATGATGGCGCAAACTCCTCGGGTTGCACCCTGGCCGCAGCACGCAGGCCGGGTTGTCCGTCAAATCTAACGGCACTTGCCCCGATCAACCAGCCGTTTGATGAAGGTTGTGTCCCTGATGGGGCCGAGGTCGTAACGTCAAGCAAGCCCGGGACAGGAAGTCCCAGGCTTGCGTCCCCGGTATCAGGGGGGATTTTTGTCGGTGCGGGGTCAGTCGTCGGCCTTGGCCGCCATCTTCATCCTCGGCAACAAACTCAGGTCGAAAATCTTGGTCTTGTTGGTCCGCACCAGGCGGATTTCCTCGATCACCCGTCGGATCCCGGCCAAGGCCGAAGTAACCTCGAAATTGCCGTACCTGAAGCCGAAATTGCGCAGGGTGCGCATGGCCGAAACAAGCTTCTGTTCCGCATGGGCGTACTTCTGGTCCGACAGGTACATGAACCCCTCACAGGCCTCGTTCAGACCCATCCAGAAAGCCTCGTCGGATCCTGAGGCGCCGGCCAAGCCCTCCGCCGCCTGATGTGCGGCGTCGGTGAATTTCCTGCCGTTGAAGGCGGTGATGGTCCGGTTGAGAGCTTCATCGTTCATGAGCGACCTCCGTGAAAAACCGGTGACTGCCGGGGCTGCCCTGCAGCCCCCCTCAAAGCTCGGCGTCGTCCTCGTCCTGGTCCTCATTCTCAAGGAAGCGCTCGGCTTCGGCTTCGAAAGCGAACCGTGTAATATCGGTGATGCGATCGACATAGAGCACGCCGTCCAGGTGATCGCATTCGTGCTGGGTCACGATCGCCGGGAATCCCTCCAGGGCGAACTCCTCCAGCTTACCTTTTTCGTTGTAGGCCTTGACCCTGATTTTGGCCGGGCGCTCCACCCAACCCCTCAGACCGGGAACCGAAAGACAACCTTCGAACATGCCCAGCTGGTCGTCTTCATCCAGGACGGTGATCTCCGGGTTGATCAAAACCCGGTATTGTTGATCGCCGTTCTCGTCGGCCTCACCGCCGGCGATGGCCAGGCGAACCGGATTGTGGACCTGGGGTGCGGCCAGACCTACCCCGTTGTACTCCGCCATGGTTTCGAACATGTCCCGGATCAGATTCTGGATTTTGGGACCAGAAATCTGGCCCGGAGCGATGGGGGAGCATTTCCGGCGCAAAACCGGGTGCCCCATGCGCGCCACCTTGAGGATCGCCATGGCAAATCCCTTTCCTTGTCATCAGGGGTCTGGGTCCGCACCGGCGGACAGGAACTTCACCACCCAATGATAACTTCTGGGAACGCTCATGCAATATCGGGACCGCCGGGAAAACAAGTAAAACCGGGCCACGAGGCCTGCTTATCCGGGAAACCGGAAGCCGTTGCCCCTGCGGCGGCAGCTTTTTCCATCGGCATGGTCAAAAGAGGCCCAACGACCAAGGGGCCCGGACGACGCCGGGCCCCTGGTCACGAATCGCACCCAAAACCTATCTGAAGAGGGACTTCACACTTCCCCAACTAGTTTCCTCGGACGCAACCACCGTACCGAGATCCTGGAAGGTGATGTTGCCCCAGACCACGTTGAAATTGGCACCGACGCCGGCTCCGGACATGTTGTTGAACTGCATGTGACCGCCGACGTAGGCGGGAGTCAGCATGCCGAACGACCCGTGGCCTTCGGCAGGGTTGCCCTCGTCGAAGGGAATCGGACCGCTGGTGTACAGGGTGCCGTCATCGTAGGTGTACTCGATGGTGGCGGGTTCGGCCAAGGTCATCTCGACGTTGGGGGTGTAGATGATCCCCAACCGGACCGTGGTCCCCTTGACGTAGGAAACACCCTGGCTTCCGGTAAACGAGTAGAACGGCAGCCGTCCGCCGAAGCAGGCCACTTCACCGTCGGGGGTCCGCACATTGAATCGACCATCGACGTTCGGCGACCACCAGGGTGAGATCTGCAGACCGCCTTCACCGTCGCCTGTGCCCGAGATGGTCACATCGGCGGAGAAGGATAACCCATCGGTGTTCTGGAACTGCTGAGCGGTCGAATTATCGGTGGAGAACCGCCAGACATGCAGGTTGGCCCAACCCAGGGGGCCTGCAGCCTCGTCGTTGATGTCGATGAGGGCGGGATAGTTGTTGTTGACCGTGAGGATCGAAGCGAACGAATCGTCGAAAACCCGCTCGATGACCACCGCGCTGGTCGGCGTATCGGTGGCCTGGGTGATTCCGGCCGTTAATGCCAGCACGGCAACGGCGACCAGAACGCTGATCTTGATGAGCTTGAACATAATGTTTCTCCTTCAGTTGTTGTGGCTTCTAACTCGAATTCAAGTCGTGTGCTATGGCCATCGTCGTTTCACCACCTCCTTTTTCCCCGCATCCTTCGCGTCGGTTCTATTTGATTATGATGCATCGCTTCCACTCTGTCCGGCCATGGGCCTCCAGCGAATAGAGATAGATGCCGCTGGGAAGTCCCTGGGCATCCAGGGTCACGTGCTGCATCTCCTTGGCTGAAGCCTCGCTGGCGACCGTGCGCAGGCAGCGGCCGCGGACATCGTACAAACGCAGGGTCACTTCGCCGGCCTCGGCAACCCGGTAGGAAATCCGGGTTGAATTCCGGAAGGGATTGGGCGCGTTCTGGTCCAGTTCGATCATCTGTTCGGAGACCTTCGGTCCATCCGGTACGGCGGAAACATCGATGAAACCCGCTCTCTGCAGGCCGGCCCGGATATCCGCGTTCCCCATCATCCGGTCCCAGATGCCCCCGTTGAGATAGTTCTCGATCATGATGACGATGGGACCCTCATCGATCCCCAGGTAGTCCGAGCCCCACCAGAACTGGGTGAGGTTGAACGCATCCTTGAAACCATACTTCCCCCAGAGCATGGAGCCGTAGTTGTCGTACATGTTATGCAGAGCGGGCAGGACGATCTCGGGCGCAAAGGCGATGGAACCCGCCGCCGCGGTGGGGGTGATCGTCCCGTTGTCGTTCTGGGCCGGGGGGGCGCCGTGGGCCAGGTAGCCGCCGGGATCGTCCGAGGCCGTCAGGCCCCACAGGTCCGCGCCGTAGCCGGCCCAGCCACTGGGATTGGCGATGCAGTATTCCCGGGCGGCAATGGTCGCCCGGCGGGAATTCTCGAAATAATCGATGCCGTGCAGACGCATATACGCGTCCCTCAGGTCACGAAAATCAATCCAGCAGTGGGAATACTGATGGCCGAACAGCGGCGGAAAGTTCACATAGATCTGGCCGTATTGCAGGCTCCAGTTGTAACCGCTCGTCCAGTAGGCCCAGGTATAATCGGGGACCGGATGGGTGGGCGAACCCAGGGCCAACAGGTACAGGACCATGGCCTCGTTGTACCCCACCCAGGTGCCGTAACCGCTGAAACCCGTGTTCGGCTTCCAGCCCATGCGGATGCCGTTGCCGCCGTTGCGAACGAACTCCCAGTCCACGCGGTAGTACAGGGAATCCGAAAGGGCCCGCACCTCGACCTCGCCGGGATCCTCGCCGGTGAAGTACTGCTTGGCGTCGATGACACCGGCCATGAGCAGGGCCGTGTCGATGGTTGACAATTCCGAGCTCCAGGTTCTCAGGCCGGAATTGATATCCAGGAAATGGTAGAACAGGCCCTTGTAGCCGTTCGTATTGTATTCGGTGTCGCCCTGGGGTCCGTTCCACAGGGTCTGCATGCCCAGCAGGATGCGGTCGCGTCCCTCGCTGCGGGATATCCAGCCGTGGTCGATGGCGATGCAGATGGCGGTGATGCCGAAACCCTGGGCTGCGATGCTGCAGGCGGACCCGGGCTGGCTGCGGTCCCGGATCAACCCATTGACCGGATTGGCCTCGTCCCAGAAGTACAGGAAGCCCGTGCGCTGCAGGCTGTCCAGCAAGGCCTCGTCCGTCAGGGATTTCAGGGCGGGAACTGTCAGGCTACGCTGCGAATTCCCGGCGAGGACAGGGCCGGCCGACGACCCGATCAGGAACAGGGCGACCAGCAGTCCCAGCCTGATCCTGCTCCCCGATAGACCGTGCATCCCACCATGATATGTCGTTTGCTTGATCACCTGTTGTTGCTCCTCGTGCTTGCCATCATGGTGCCCCCTTGCGGTGCCTCGCCTAGAACTTGACGACCATGGTCACCCTGTGCGTACTGCCCAGGTGGTCATGGTTGGCCCACGCGTAGTTGACTTCGTAATTCGATTTTCCCAGCTCGCCGTTGACCCCGAAACCCAGGGTCAGCCCCAGTTCCCCATCGGTCTGGAACAAGGTCTGGTATCCGCCCCGCAGGGCAAACAGCCGCCACATCGTCCACTCCAGACCTATGTTCATGCTTTCGCTGTTGTCGTTGGGATGAATTCCTTCGACCAGGAACAGGAAGGAGGAATTCTCGCCAGCCTGGACGGGAAAGCTCAGGCCGATCCGGAAAATGCCCGGCAGAGGGAACTGATCGGTGGATTGTTCTCCCGGCAGGGCGCTGTTGTCGCCGTAGGACGATGGGTCGGGGTCGAACTGGATGCCGAGCCCCCGTCCCGAGTAGCTGGACCGCGTGCCCAGGTTGGCCAGGCTGAAGGCCATCAATGCGCCGCCTTCGGTAAGACGGTAGGTCGTGCCCAGGTTGAAGGTCACCATCTTGTCCGAAACCGTCCAGATGCGTTCGGTAACGTAGTTCGCCTGGATCCCCGCCGAGAACCGGCTGGTGATCTGTTTGCCGAAGCCCACGCCCAGGGCCACGTTGGAAACCGTATAGCTTTCTCCGGTCCCCAGGGGCCGGTCCACCGTGCGCACGTCGATGTTCCCGGAGTTGAGAGCCGTGACGCTTACCAGAAAGTTGCCGACGCCGGCGACCGGCAAGCCCATGGCGACATAATCAAGGCTGATGCCCTCGAACCAGATGGCGCGGGAATACTGGACCACGGACTGGTCGATGAGCCCCAGGGCACCGATGTTGTAGTAGACGGCCTCGATACCGCCGGGCAGGGCCGAGCCGGCATTACCGACGGCCGTGCCCCGGGCGCTGGGCTCGATGCGCAAAAAGGTGCCGATGGTGCTCCCTACCTGGGTCTGGGCAAGGGCGCCGCCTGCGGCGCCGCTTGCGAGAATCACCAGGGCCAGGACAACTTTTCTCATTTCTTTCCCCGTGTCGTGTCGTCTGGACGCGTCAAACTGTTTCCCCCTACTTCACGATCGCAAATTTTCCGGTGGCCGTGCCGGCCGCACCACCGTCCACATGGAAGATGTAGAGCCCGGGCGCCACATCCAGCAGGTCCTTGGTCCGCAGGTCCCAGGCCACGTAACCGTCGTTGGAGCCGTCGTGGTGCAGGGTCTGCACGAGTTCGCCCAGCAGGTTGTAGATGCGGATGGTGCACCGGGCCGGCAATCCACGGAACTCGATCCGCCGCTCACCGCGGCCCGAAACGGCGAACCGCTCGGGCTCGAAACTCGCCGAGGCCATATAAGGATTGGGCACCACATAGGGGGCCATCGGCTTGCTGGCGAGTTTGGGGTCGATGAACGCCCCCTTGGTGGAAAAGGCGAAGACATCATCGGACGAGAAGGGGCGGATGAGCTTCAGCTCGTAGACATCGCCTTCGCCCGGCAAAATGGTGGGGACCCCGTCAACACCGTCGATCTCGAACCTCCAGGTCACGATGGGGGTGGCGGGATCGGATTCCAGGTAGGTGACAACATCGATCAACTCGTTCATGTCGCTGAGCGTGTTGTCGCCGTTGCGATCGCGGAAACGGAAATCGAGCTGCCGGTCTCCATCCACGGAGTGGGCGATGACCGTGAATTTGGCCGGGGTCGCCGTGAACGGATAGCCTCCGAGGGACGTATCCACGACGCTGTCGTAAAAACGCAGGGTGATATCGTCCGGGAAACCAGGCCGGACCTGGTTGATCGACAGCACTTCCTGGTACGAAACCTTGATCAGGGCATCGGTGGCGCTGCCGGATTGCAGGCCGGTGCCCGCCGAATCGATGCTCACCGTCTCGGGTGTCTGCACGATAGGCAACAGGCCTTCTCCCACCGGCCCGATGCCTTGTCCGATCAGGTCCCGGCCCGTCTCGAACAGGACCTCGCCGGTGGTCACATCCGTCAGGAGGTACTGGGAGGCGCGCAGACTGTCCGGATGCGGGGTGGTGAAGCTGATCTGGAAGTCGTGATTATCGGGGACCTCGTTGGAGTTGACCACGGTGATGGCCAAGGCGCCCGTGCCCCGGCCCGCCACCTGGTCGGCCTCCTCCGCGGTGGCCGGCATATAGCCCAGGACCCGCGGCTCGGGGCGTACGGCCACCACGTTGACAGGCAAGACCAGCCCCCCGCGCGGTGTCCGCGAAGGAGCGATGGCGTTCTCCGACGGATAAAAATTGAACTTGGCATCCGTGGACCCGAAATCATACGCCGTCACCGCGTAATAATACTGCTGTCCGTTGGTCACGCCGTGATCCGTCCAGGTGTGGGTCAGCCCGGTCTCCGCGCCCAGGTAATAGGCCACCCCCTCGATGGTCAGGTCCGAGAACCCGCTGTGCCCGTCGATGCGGTCGAACTGGGCGATGGGCTTGCCGTTGCCCAACGGACCGCTGCCCGTCCCGGTCGTGATGACCTGGGGATCGCGGAAGTCCGGGTCGGTCGATCGGTAGATGCGGTAACCCTCGAAATCGTACTCCCCCGTCACGGGATCGGCGCCCCGCTCAGCGACGTCGTTCCACGACAGCCGGATCTGGCCGTCCCCGGTCTCCGCCGTGAGTGTGGGCACATGCGGAGGGACGGCGAACCGGTAGTTGGCGTTGTAGATCTGCTGAACGGTCTGGGTGTTGCGCGACAACTCCTCCAGGCTCGCGCCGTAGGCCAGGGCCAGGCTGAAGCGTTCGGTCTGCCCGGCGTCGAGGCGGAAGGGGCCCGAGGCGAACAGGAAGCCGATGTTGTAGTTCGAGGCCAGCGGCGGGTCGAACCGCGACGCCGAATCCGGATTGGCGAACTGGGTGTACAATCGCTCCGGCCAGTTGTGGTTGTCGGTGAAGAAAACGATGCCGTCGGTTTCCTGGTTGGGATTGTTCTGGCCCGGGCGGATGCGGTTGAGCTTGAATCCCGTCAGGCCGATCTGGTCCGATTCGTTCAGGTCGGTGCGGTCGAAATTCGGTTCCCCGGCGGTGGGGATGCCGTCGCCTTCGCCGCTGTCATGCGTATCCGGGAGCCCGTCGGCGCCCACGTCGTGATTCTCCACCGTCCAGTCCATATCCTCGTCGCCGGTCCACCACAGCCCCGCACGATAGGCCGGCGTGTCGACGACCGGGCCGTACACCGCTTCGAACCGTGCCTGATTGTAATTGGCCGCCACATAGGACAGGATCTGGTCCTCGCCGACGAGCATGGTGCCGGGCCCGCTGTCCCGCCGCTCGTCCGTGATGCCGTCCTGGTCGTTGTCGATATGGTCGGTCGGATTGCCCGGGGTCTCCATGTAGGCATAACCGAGATAACCCGTGGTGGCGCAGGATCCCGTCAGGTCCCGACCGTGGCCGCCGTTGTCCCAGGTGTAGACCAGATTGATCCGCTGATTGTTGAAGACATCCTGGTAGTAGGCGTTGTCGTCGTCGGATTCGTAGATGCCGTCGCACGACAGGGCCGAACCGCCCACGCCGGAATCCATGTACAGGCCGAAAATGATGTTGTCGTCGTAGTCGGTGGTGCCCTCGTTGGTGATGTCGTAGTGCCAGAAGATCACGTTGCGCGCCTGGGGATTCGCCCACTGGAAGCCGCGCACCTCGATGCGCAGGCCCAGCCCGTGACGGGTGGAATCGCGGCTGTCGGGATAGAACGGCCAGGCGTCGTAGTAATCGTCGTCCATGACCGAATAGCTTTCCTGGTCGGCAACGATCTGCTTGCCGAAATAACCGTTCCAGGAACCGGGCCACCCGGGATCGCTGGCTTCATCCAGGCGGTCCGGCCAAAAATCCGGCCAGGTGCGCGGATCGTTGCTCATGGCGGGGGAACGGCCGGAATTGATGCCGGGATCGGGCTGGAAATAGCCCGGCCGAGGCTCGAAGCGCATGACCCGGTTGTAGTAGGGACTCGTGCCCTGCCGCTCCCGGAAGCCCGTTTCCATGATGTACGCTTCGGCGCCGTCAGCCTGGTTGACCTTGGCCAGGACGAACGGCGTGATCCCGTCGCTGTAGTTCATCCCGCTGCCCTTGGGCACCTCGACGGAGTGGAACACGCTCAGGTCGACATTGCCGGGATCCCGCGGGTAATCCCCCACCATGCCGTAGTTCCAGAAAACCGTGCGCACGTTGTTGGCGTCGTGCTGGCCGGCCCGTTCGGCATCCTCCCGCCCCCGCTCGGCCTTGGGCACCGGCGTCACCACGCCCGCGAACGACCCGGCAGGTACGATCGACATGCCCAGGCTCCCGGCCAGGATCATCAGCATGGCTGGCGCCATACCCAACCATGCGCTCAATTTGCTCGTGCATCCGGTCAAGCAATTCCCCTTCACGCTACGGTTCCGCCAGGAGGTCATCACGATCCCCCCAGGCTCCACCGCACACCGAACTCGATGCGCCGTGGAGGGTAGAAACGGGTCGGATCCCGCAGGGCTATTTCCTCGCTGGGACTCACCGTGCGGGAATAGTATGGACTGCCGGTGGTGGCAAAAACGGGTCCGTTGAAGAACCGTGAATCGAACAGGTTGAACACGCGCAGGAATACGCCGCCTGCGCCGATGGTCTTTTCCGCGCGCAGATCGACCAGGAGGCCCGAGGGCTTGCGGCCCGAGTTGGTTTCGCTGCTGAAGCCGAAGGCCGCCTCGCTCACCGGCGTGTAGGGCTGTCCGCTGGCGAACTTGGCCACCGCACTGAGGGAATAATCGCCGGATTTGTTGATCGCCGCGGTGAGGTTGACGGTATGCCGCTGGTCCCAGTTGAACGGGGCGAGGCGGGGCCGGGGATCCTCGCCGGCCGCGGCACGGTTGGCGGTTTCGCTGGGGTCGCTGGAATTCCCCAGGGCCTGCTGCCAGGTGTAATCCAAAGCGAGGCTGAAAGGCCCCACCTGGCGGTGATCGATGGACAGGGTCACTCCGAGGGCATTGCCGAAATCGACGTTTGTCAGGCGCGTGTACTCGGCTCCCGTATAGGTTTCCACGAACTCCACGCCCAGCAACTGCCGGATATCCTTGTAGTAGATGGTCAAATCGAAACCGAGGTCGGGCGTCAGAATCTGCTTGTAGCCGGCCTCGTACTGCACGGTTTCCTCGGGCTTGACGTCCGGATTGCCCATGAGTCCGTACCGGACCTGGCCAGCCTGCAGGCGGGCCAGGATATCGTAGTTGGAATTGGTGAACATGGTCCCCACCGAGGGGAACTGGTGGAAGTGACCGTAGGCGAAATGGATGGCCGCCTTGTCCTCGATGGGATAGGCCACACCCAGACGCGGCGAGACCGTGGCCTTGGCCGAAGTACTCTGGGGGTGTGACTCGGGCGCGCCGTCGATGGCGTTGGCCGGATTGGCCAGGTCGCTGGGGATGGTCGACCGCGAATCGAAATAGTCCAGGCGCAACCCGAAACGCAGGATCAGGTTCTTGTTCTCCATCTGGTCCTGGATGTAGGCCGCACCCATCAGCGGGTGATAAGTGGCGGGCTCCGGGTAGTCCGGCGGTTGGTTGACGTGGCGAACGAGGGTCCCTTCCCCGTAGGTGAAGTAGACGTCGTTGCCGAACTGGACCGCCGGCAGGCTGAGTTCCAGTCCCGTCTTCATCTGGTGCGCCTGGTTGAGCTGACTGACCACCGAACCCTTCATGAGCCAGGCGTTGGTTTTCTGCCGGTAATGATTCAACTGCACGCCCTGGTAGAACCAGTCGCCAAGGTTGGTGGAAGAGTCGAGCTGAGGCGTCTCGTCGTACCGCACATCGGAGCTATCAGCATAGACATGGTCCGTGTAGTCGAAGTAGTTCTGTCTGACGCTCAGATCCAGGAAGGTCGAAGCACCCAGGGTCTGGGTCAGGTCCAGTCCGTGGGAAATCGAGAACGACCGCTGGATGGACAACCCGTCCGGCATGTAGCGGAACTGGTAGTTCTGCGGACGCCCCTTGCGCGCGCTGACAACCGCCTGGTAACTCAGCTTGGTGTTGGTCAGGGCGTTGCTGGCGACCTTGCACACCCCCGACCACTCGTTGTTGTAGCTCAGGGGCATGCGCTTGCCGTCTCCGGTGGCCACGAACGGGCTGCCCTGGACGGTCGGGTCTTCCACGTTGTCGGTGGGATTGAAGCGTCGCTCGGCATAGATGTAGTCCTGGAATAGATAGCGCCGACCGCTGATCAGGAAGGTCGTCCTGGCCAGAGGCAGGGGACCGCTGAGGGTCATCTGGTAACTCTGGGTTCCCGTCAGGTGGGGCGTATCGTCCGTCAACCGCTTCTTCGCCCGACCAGGGAAAAAGAACCCGCCGTCATAGATTTCGCCCTCGGCCTGGAACTTCTCGGTCCCCTGTTTGAGCACGGCGTTGACCACCCCGCTCATGGCCTGCCCGTATTCCGCATCGAAGGTTCCGCTGATCACCTGCACTTCCTGCAGCAGGGAACGGTCGATCTTGAGGCTCGAGGAGTTGTCGAACGCGTTGTTCACGCTCACGCCGTCCACCTGGTACTGGACCTCGTCCTTGCGCCCACCGCGGAAATGGCCTTCGACCACACCCGCCTGGAGGTTGACGACATCATCCAGATCCTGAACCGGAAGCTGTTCGATCTCCTTGCTGCTGAGGTTGGACTGGGAACTCGTTATCTTCAGGTCGACCGGCGGCCGCTTGGCCACGACCACCACTTCGGCGGCCTTCAGGGTGGTGTTCCCCATCTTGAATTCGATCCGCATGGTCTTGTCGGCCGAGACCAGGACGCCGGTGATGGTCACCGGGTTGAAACCCAGCCGGCTGGCCTTCACGTCGTAGGTGCCGGGGGGAAGGTTGAGAATGGTGAATTCCCCCTGGGCGTTGGCATACGCGCCCAGGCGCAGGCCCACCACCTGGACGGTGGCCGCCACCACCGGCCGCCCCTCCTGATCGGTCACCGTCCCGGCTATGCTTCCGGTGGTCCCGGCCTGCAAAGTGGGTGCAACAAAGACAAGACAGCAGACGGCAACCAATGCCGCCGTCCACCAGCGCCCGGGAAAATGGTTTCTTGCCCCCACGCTCATCACCAGGTTGCCGCCTCCGGTTGAAATCATGATTCCCCCGCCGGTGGAGGAGCCGTCGGCCCACTCCACCGGCAAGCGGGATACTACTTGATATAGAGTACCTTGCCCTTCAGCACGCCGCGGGGAATTCCCGTCACGGGATCCTTCATTCCCAGGCGGTACATGTAGACGCCGGCACTCGGCCTCTTGGTCGTGAATATGGACACCCCGTTCTCGCCCTCACCCATTTCGCCCAGATTCCGGCGCTCGATGAGCCGGCCCCGCAGGTCGAAGACCTCCAGGGTGACCAGGTTGCGGTCAGGCATGGCAAAGCGGATATCCGGCTGCGACGAAGGACCGCTGCCGCCGGTCACGGTGGCGTAGCCCAGCCCGTTTCCCGAGGGATCGGGAACACCGCTGACACCCGTGGCCAGATGGGCCCAGGTGGGGCAGCACTCGCCCGGGAATTCCCGGTACCACCAGGAACGCGTCCCGTAGCTGTCGGTCGAGGGAATGAACGAATCCCCATCCATGAGGACCACCCCGAAGAAGAAGGCTCCATCACCCAATCCTGCGGGATACCCCAGGCTGGTCAGGTCAATGGCCATTTCGGCCGTATACCCGGTGTCCGCCTGGGTACCGAGAGTATCGACGGTCGTGCCGGCCATCAGGTCCACGGCCACCTGGGCATGGCCGTCGGTCACCAAACTGAGCAGGTCGTCCTGGGCTATGGCCTGGCCGTCGGGGCCCACCTGGAACGAGAGGCGCCGGGTCAGCAACTGGTTGTCCGTATCGCGTTGGACGCGGTCGTCGATGGTCACGATGAAACCGTCCCAGCGGTTCAGGTCGGGATGGTACTGGACCACCTGGTCATGCGCCACGAATCCCAGGTAGAGCATGTCGCCGCGATGGTAGACCTTGACGGTGGCGTCACCCGGATCGACCACGAAGGCCACATCCCCGTTGACCGTGGGCTGGAACTGGCCGGCGCGGTACGGTCCGACGCCGTCGTAGGTGTCCACCAGGGTGCCCGGATCCCAGCGGATGTCGAACGAGTAGATGTCCGGATCGGTCCACACGGCCTCGTCGAGCTTACCGTCGACGACCGGAGCGGTATCGATATTCTTGATCACCATTTCGGGCCCGATCTCGGGCACGGGTCCGGACGCCGTGGTGACATCCGGGCTCGCAAAGATCCGCACCTCGTTGTAAAATGATGTATTGCCCCAGGGCCCCTGCCACCAGACCCGATTGGAGCTGAACGTATTCACGTTGATGGGCCAATACCAGTCGCAGTCGTAGAGCGAGATGTTCCATTCGACCACATCGCCGCCGGGCTGGGTGACATCGTAGCCCATGGGCGTCAGGTTGAAACGCATCTCCACGGTGTAGCCGACATCCGGAGTGGAGTCGTCATTGGTGATCCCGTCGACCACCGTCACGGCATCCCAGTTGGCGATCTGCTCGGCGGTGCGGGGCGCGCCGTGGGGCAATTCGGCCCAGGATCCTATGAAGCTGGGCATGGTGCCCGGCGCCTGGGGGTCGGTCATTTCGTCGTGCCACCAGGAGTAGAAATACTCGGCGACAGGCTTGGGTGAATAGTCGGCGGTGTGATCCTTCATCCCCATCAACAGGCCATCAAAGCGGTTGAACTGGGCGCTGCCACCGATGGACTGGTCCGGGATCACGGCCCCGAGGTAGAGCTGGTTGCCGCGCACCAGGAACTTGAGGGTCGCATGTGTGGGATCGACGGGATTCCAGCCGCTTTCGGTCTTCCAGCCGCTGCCGGGGATCCCCGCATCAACTCCGTAATCAATGACATAGGTCTCGGCCTGAGCCCAGTCCGCCTCGTCGAGCACACCGTCCAGGGTTATGGAATCGAGCGCGGTGCGCGCCCAGATGGCGTCCAGCCGGGGCGTGGCCGCCGAAGCCAGGGAAGCACTGATCATCACCAGGACCAGGGCTACCGGCAGAATCGTGGACAATTTTCTCATGGTTGAACCTCCTCCTCGCCGGGGGCGTGGATTTGCGGGAAATCACATATCTGCGGCCTGAGCTCCGTCTGAGGCCTGGGCGTGAATAATTTGGGATTCGGGGCTCCACAGGATTGCCTGATTTTCAAGGTGGTGGGAAGGACGACCCGGCGGGGAGTATCGGAGGCGTTGTCGTCCAGGACATCCAGCATCATTTCAACCGCCCGCCCGCCCAACCCGCTGGCATCGACACTAACGGTGGTCAAGGCAGGATTCATATACCCGGCCAGGGTGACATCGTCGAAACCGACCACGGCGATATCACCCGGAACTTCTATCCTCCCTTCACGCAGGGAGGCCAGCAGGCCGATGGCCATGCTGTCGTTGGCCACAAATACGGCCGTAGGCCGGGGCTTGTGTTTCAGGATGACCGAAGCGGCCTTGAAACCCGTCGTTTCACGAAAATCACCCGGCACGATGAGAGCCCGGTCGGGATCCTGGCCGGCTGCGGCCAAAGCCCTGCGGAAACCGCGATGGCGGTCGTTGGCATCGACATTATCCGCAGGCCCGGCAACCATGGCAATGTCGCGGTGCCCCAGCCCGAGCAGGTGGTTCACCGCATTTTCCGCCCCATGGACATTATCCACGGCCACGGAATGGCAACCTTCGATTTCCCCGCAGGGGTTCAGCAGGACGACGGGAACCCGCCGGCGCGCCCTGATGGCGGTTTCGATGGATCTCTCGTCGGGGGCCATCATGATGACGCCGTCGATGCGGCCCAACATGGCCCTGCTGGCCATGACCACTTCCTCGAGATTGAAGCAGGAACTGGACAGCAGGATCTGGAATCCGTTGCGGTGGGAAACGAGATCGATCCCGCGGATTATTTCCGAATAGAATTCACCGAAAAGGTCAGGCAGCAGCACGCCGAAGGTATGCGTGCGGCGGGTCGTCAGACTCTGGGCGGCAGGATTGGGCCAATAGTCCAGCTCGGCGGCGACTTTGAGGATGTTGCCGGCGGTTTCGGCATTGACCAGAGATTGATTGTTGTAAACCCTGGAAACTGTGGCTATCGATACCCCGGCGGCGCGGGCGACGTCCCGAATGGTGGCCACTTCGGTTCCCCCTGTGCGATCCCGCCGACCTGTCCTCAGTTCGGCAAGATCCAGTATCATTGGCCCAGGGCTTTCCGTGGCCCGGGAGGACAAACTTATTCCCAATATGTAAACGGTTTCATAAATAGGAGGAGCCGTCAAGTGTTTCTTTGACAAAATCCCGGGGGTGGACTAAGCATACCACAAATCATCATGAATCAGCTTTGTACAGGCTCCAGGGAACCGGGAGTGAATTGTGTGGGAATCTGATCAATCGCCAGCAAACCCCGGGGCAGGGTTCCTGAAAGCCGAATCCATGCTTTCCGACAGCGGCCCTGACCGCTCGCGGTACACGGTCCTGATCCGGAGTGACGGCACCGGGTTCTCCATGGTTTCCCGTCCGGAATCCCGGTTGGCCTTGACCGCCCGGTCCACCGCAGGCGGCGCGTCGCGTGAAGGCCTGGTGTTTTTCCTGCGCGACAGGGACAGCGGAACATTCTGGTCCGTGGGGGCCGACCCCGAGCAACGCTCCGGGAGCTGGTTTCCCGGCCGCTTCACCATCAACGATACCCAGGAAGGCATCACCGCCACTCTCGAAACCTGCGTCGCCGGTGCCATGGGAGCCGAAATTCGGAGGTTGACCCTCACCAACAGCGGCCATGTTCCGCGCCGTCTCGATGTCACGTCCCTGGCCGAAGTCGTCCTCAACGATCCTGACGCCCACGAGGCGCACCCCGTGTTCTCGAAGCTCTTTCTCCAGACCCAATTCCTGGCCGCGGCCGAGGCCCTGCTGGTGAGCCGCCGACCGCGCAGCGCCCAGGAAGCAAACCCTGTCCTGGTGCACGCCCTGGTGGGGAAAGATCGCAATGCAGACCTCGAGTACGAAACGGACCGCGCCCGGTTCTTCGGCCGCGGGTACCACCGGAACCGCCCCGCCGCCATGGTTTCCGGGTCCCCCCTCGGCGGAACCGTGGGCAACGTGCTGGACCCGGTGGTGTCCCTGCGCCGGGCGGTCGACCTGGCTCCCCGGCAGTCCGTCACCCTGGACTTCATCCTGGGTGTGGCCGGCGACGGTGCGTCGGCCGCGCGCCTGGTGGAACAGTGCCGAGCGGATGTGGACGGGATTTGCCGGGACGCCGCCAACCGCGCCCGCGAACTGATGGCTTCTCTCGGGTGCTCGGCCGGTGAGCTTGAATACGCCCAGCGCCTCGCCGCGGTCCTCATCGCCGGGGATCGGCGTTTGGTCCGGCCAAGGGCCGCGGCTGCGGGGGCTGGATCCGCCGTTCTGCAACCGTTCGGCCTTTCCTCCCGCGCCCCCCTGGTGGTGGTCCTGCGTGACCGCGAAAATAGGTGGCGACCCCTTGCCCGCATCTGGCGAGCCATGGAACTGCCCATCCAGATCGCCCTGGGCGACGAGGCGGACGCAGCCCTGTTGTATGGCGCCGATCTGGTGGTCGAGGATTCATGGCCGGATATTTCGGGCCTGTCCGGCGGCGCCCCGGCCAGCGTGCGGGCCGTCGCCAGGAAGCGCCCGGACCCTGGACGTGCCGCCCCGACCCAGGGGGAACAGCCGGTCCCTGCTGACCCGAACTTTGCCGACCGAATTCTGGCCGGTCTGGCCTTTGCCAACGGCAGCGGAGGATTCGATCCCCAGTCGCAGGAATACGTGATGGCCCTCGGCCCCGCACCTGACGGCTCACGACAGGTGCCTCCCCGACCCTGGGCCAACGTGCTGGCCAACCCGCGCCTCGGCTGCATCGTCAGCGAAACCGGCGCCGGTTGCACCTGGTACGGCAACAGCCGGGAACACCGCCTCACCCCCTGGTTCAACGACCCGTTGCTGGATCCCCACGGGGACGCCCTTTACCTGAGGGACGATGATGACGGCGGGTTCTTTTCCTGCCTGCCCGGCCCGGCCCCGGGAAAAGCCCATTACCGCATGGCTCACGGGTTCGGGTACAGCCGTTGCCGGCGCAGCCCAGAGGCCGACCACCTGGAGGTGGAAACCCTGCTGTTCGTGGCCCGGGACGAACCGGTGCGGATCGCCCGCGTCCTGATCACCAACCGCAGCGATCGGACCCGGCAACTTTCTCTTTTCTCATACCAGCAGCTCGTCCTGGGAGGAACGCCGCGGGACGCCGGCCGCTTCGTGGCCACGGCCCCGGCCTTCGACGGCCACGGCATGCTGGCGCGAAACCCCCAGTCCGGCTCCTTCGCCGCCGAGGTGGCGTTTGCCGCCGTGGTGGGCGATGAACATGTGACGGCCGTTCATCACAGCGGCGACCGGGCAGCCTTCCTGGGTCCCAACCACGACCCGGCCCGGCCCGCGGCCCTTACGCAGCCCTCATTGGACGGGCGCAGCGGTTCCGGCTTGGCGTCGTGTTTCGCCCTGCAGGCCAACCTGAGGTTGGCGGCCGGGGAATCCGCCGTGGTCGCTTTCCTGCTGGGTCAGGACCGGGACCTGGACTGCGTCACGTCCCTGGTGGATGATTTGTCGCGTCCCGGCCGCTGCGACGAGGTCTTCGACGAGGTCAAAGAGTTCTGGCACCGCGGTCTGGACGGCATCCGGATCGAGACGCCCACCCCGGCCCTGGATATCATGGTCAACGGCTGGCTGGCCTACCAGACCCTGGCCTGCCGCATCTGGGCCCGCTCGGCCCTTTACCAGTCCGGCGGCGCCTTCGGGTTCCGCGACCAGTTGCAGGATTCCCTGGCCTTGATGCCCATCTGGCCCGAACTGGCCCGCGCTCAGATCATCCTGCATGCCGCCCACCAGTTTCTCCAGGGGGATGTCCTGCACTGGTGGCATCCGCCCCATGACAGCGGCATCCGCACGCGTTTCGCCGACGATTTGTTGTGGCTGCCGTTTGCGGCCGTGGAATACGTCCGGACCACCGGCGACGACACCATCCTGGCGGAACAGGCTCCCTTCATCGAGGGACCGCCCCTGTCTCCCGGGCAGGACGAGGTTTTCCTGAAGCCCCTCCTGGCGGACCAATCCGCCGACATCTACGAGCATTGCTGCCGGGCCCTCGACCGCTCCCTGGCCACCGGTGAACACGGCCTGCCGCTCTTCGGCACCGGTGACTGGAACGACGGCATGAATCGTGTCGGCCGGGAAGGCCGCGGGGAAAGCGTCTGGATGGGCTTTTTCCTGGTCACCATCATCGACGGGTTCGTGCCCTTCTGCGAACAGCGGGGCGACCACGCACGCGCCGCCGGCTACCGCACACATCGCGATCTCCTGGCCGCCGCCCTGAACGCCGCCGGCTGGGACGGCCGCTGGTATCGCCGGGGTTACTACGACGACGGCTCTCCCCTGGGCAGCAGCAAGAACCGGGAATGCCGCATCGACGCCCTGGCCCAGGCCTGGTCGGTGCTCTCGGGTGTCGCCTCGCCGGAGCGCGCCGCACAGGCCATGGACGCGGTGGAAGAAAATTTGATCGACGACCGGCAACGCCTGATTCGCCTGCTGACGCCTCCGTTCGTGTCGTCTCCCCACGACCCCGGATACATCAAGGGTTACGTGGCGGGCGTCCGCGAAAACGGGGGCCAATACACCCACGCCGCCCTGTGGGTCGTGCGGGCCATGGCGCTCCTGGGACGACGCGATCGCGCCGCCGCCCTCCTTGACCTGCTCAACCCCATCCTGCACGCGACCACTGCCGACGAGGTCGCCCGCTACCAGGTAGAACCCTACGTCGTGGCCGCCGATGTCTACGGCGCAGCCCCTCATGTCGGCCGTGGCGGCTGGACCTGGTACACCGGTTCCTCGGGTTGGATGTTGCGTGTGGCGCTGGAATCCGTGCTCGGCCTGAGCACCGAAAGCGACACCCTGGTGATCGCACCCTGCGTTCCCGACGCCTGGCCGCGGTACGCCATGACCTGGCGAGTGCCGGGGTCCGGCGGCACCCGATACGAAATCAAGGTCGAGAATCCCCGGCTTTGCAGCGCCCAGGTGGTCGCCATCGTTCTGGATGGCGAGACCGTAACGCCGGTCGCGGGAGCCGCCCGTGTGCCGTTGCTCAAGGACGGCTTGCCCCACCGCCTCGAACTGACCCTCGGACCCTCACAGGAGTGACGACATGACCGGGTTTCCTTCGGATTTCCTGTGGGGAGCGGCCACCTCGGCCTACCAGATCGAAGGTTCTCCCCTGGCCGACGGCGGAGGCATCAGCAACTGGCAGGTTTTCTCCCACACTCCCGGCAACACCCTGAACGGGGAAACCGGCGACACCGCCTGTGACCACTACAATCTGTGGCGGCAGGACATCGCCCTCATGAGCGACCTCGGACTGCAGGCCTACCGGTTCAGCCTGGCCTGGAGCAGGATCCTGCCCCAGGGCACCGGAACGGTGAACATCGCCGGCCTGGATTTCTACGATCGGCTGGTGGACGGTCTGCTGGCCGCCGGCATCCAGCCGGTGCCGACCCTTTTCCACTGGGACATGCCGGCCGTTCTGGACGAGCGCGGCGGGTTCCGGAACCGGGACAGCGCCTCGTGGCTGGCCGCCTATGCGGAGGTAGTCTTCCGCCGCCTCGGCGACCGGGTGAAGCGCTGGATCACCCTCAACGAACCCTGGGTCGTGGTGGATGCCGGGTATGTCCATGGCGTGCATCCGCCCGGATTGAAGGACCTGGACGCCGCCCCCTTGGCCACCCACAACCTGCTGCGGGCCCACGGGCTTGCCGTCCAGTGCTTCCGGGCCCAGTGCCGCGGTGAGATCGGGATCGTCGTGAATCTCGAGCCGAAGGATGCCGCCAGCGATGATCCGGCGGACGTGGCGGCCACGCGGCAGGCCGACGCCTACATGAACCGGCAGTACCTGGACCCTCTGTTGCTGGGACGCTATCCGGAGGAAATGGAAGAGATCTTCGGGGACCACTGGCCGGATTTCCCCGCCGCGGATTTCGACCTGATCGGTGAGCCCATGGATTTCCTGGGCCTGAACTACTACACGCGTTCGGTGAACCGTTTCGATCCCGACGCCGGTCCGGTCCGCGCCTCGGTGGTCAAGCAGCCCGGCGCGGTCTATACCGAACTGGATTGGGAAGTCCACCCCCGGAGCCTGCGCAAGGTTCTGTGCTGGTTGAAGCAGCGGTACGGCGACCGGCCCATCTACATCACCGAGAACGGCGCCGCCTTCAAGGATCCCCTGCCCGATGCCGCCGAAAGGATCGCCGACCCTGACCGGGTAGCCTACTTCTGCGACCATCTTGCGGCGGTCCGCGAGGCCCTCGACCTGGGCGTCGATGTGCGCGGCTATTTCGCCTGGTCGTTGCTGGACAATGTCGAGTGGGCCTTCGGCCACACCAAGCGCTTCGGCCTGGTCGCCGTGGATTTCGACACCCAGAAGCGGGTTATCAAGGACAGTGGCCGGTTCTACCGGGACGTGATCAGCACCAACGGCGCCTGCATCACCGACGCCACCTGAAGGTGACGGTGATCGAGCGGGTGCTGTCCCACATAGGGGAGCCCACGACGGCGCCTGAGGTGTTGCCCGCCCGTGGGCCCCCGCAGCCGGAGTTCGAGTTTCGGGAGGAAGCGGGACCGGATGCCTGGCCGGATATGGACCAGACGGGCGGCACCGTCGATGATACCTGGTAGCGATCCCACCGACAGCTGAACCGTGAGACCGGAGAGTCAGGAACCGCGTTCAGCGCGGCCGGGGCCGGGGTCTGTCCTGTTTTGGGGGAATTTGGCGGTTTTTCGGGCGCTGAGGGCCTCAAATCGGACCGGTGGCATGGCCGGTGGGCTTGTGGCCTGGGGTTGTGGTGTGGTAGAATGGGGATTCGGAGGGATGACCGGGCGGGATTGAGTGGTTATTTTTACTATCCGCAACGGCCCCGGCAACGATGTCTGGATAACGACCGAATTGCCCGAGCAAGGATATTGCGGCCTGATGGTGTGGAAAGCCGGGGGCGTCGGCCTGAATGATGAGGCTCAGTACCGGATCTGGATCGAACCCGGTCTCACCGATGTCGAGCCGGATGTTCCTCCGCTACCGGTTACCGCCTTGGCGTCGGTGCATCCTAATCCCTTCAATCCCCACACGACGGTCTGCTTCGATCTGGCGCAGGACAGGCGCACCAGATTGGCGGTCCATGACCTGACCGGTGCCCTTGTCCGAACCTTGGTGGATGCTGATCTGCCGTCCGGCAGTCACCAGGCTGTGTGGGACGGTTGCCGGGCTGACGGCCGCGCTGCGGCGAGTGGGGTCTATCTGTTGCTACTGGAAGCAGGAGGTGTGCGTGACTCGCGACGGGTCTCGCTTGTCAGGTGATTGGATTTGATTCATACCGCAGAGTCGTTTGTCGACGGCTCTGCGGCCAAGAAATTTCTGTTTAGGCGTGGGTTACCGTCTGGCAATGTCTCCAACCACTTCATTATTGAAATCAGGCATTCATCAATGCTATCATGAACCCACCGCACCCAAGTTGGAGGATTGCTGATGAACTGGAAAATTCGCCCCTGCCCCGCCCGAACCCACCTGATCCTTGTCATCCCGGTCCTGGTCGCCGCAATCACTCTCGTCGAGGCGCCGCCCTGCAGCGCCGGAATCGCCAACCTGAAATTCACCCAGTTCCAGCGTGCTGCGATCACCTGGACCCGATACATGGGCGGCAACGCCAGCATAAGCGGCGGTTGGGTGTTCTGTGACCCCGGCTGCGACACGCCATGGGAAGAAGTCGACACGATATATGGCAACACCATCGCCGTCACCGAGGTGAGCAGTCCCGACAACACCTGTGCTGAGGTCAGTGCCGTCACTCACGTCACTTCGGGGCCGGATACCATTTCCCTCCACTGCAGAGATGACGCCCTGGCCTTTCCCTGTGCCGTGGGCTCCACCCGGGGCTACGCCTCCAGCGTCGGCATTGCCCATGGCAGCACCGTATTTTACTTCGAACAGGACTCGACTTTTTCCGGGATGGCCCAGAAACAGCTCATCCCCGTGACCCGCCACGTTGTGATCGATTCGCTGCTGTTCCAACGCCCCGAAAACATGGCCCAGGGCGACACCGCCACGGCCAGCTTCCAGGTCACCATGACCGGCGATGGCATTGTCGACGACATGGTCTTCTCCACCGACATGGCCTGGACTTCCGATGGACCGGAAGTCAGCGGTGACCTGTCCCTCTCCGACATGACCCTCGTCGAGGATTCGATCCTTGGACAATATCTGCTGCTGCTGGATTACACGTTTGTCGACAGTGTCACTTACGCAATCACCGATTCCCTAGTGGTCGAGGAGACATCGACTTTCCGCGCCGACGCTGCCGACAATGCGTTCGGCCAAGGCGTCGACAACCTCCCAGTGAGCTGGGGCTCGTTGAAAAGCACTTATCGCTGAGGCCCGTTTGTATCCTGTCCCTCCCATTTATTCATCCGCCAGCTGAATCCCGCGATGAACGTACGTCGATCCAGTGGATCAGGGTGCTGAATACATCGTCCGGGTAGGCGGAGGGTCGCGATGCATGGAATTGCTCCTATTGCGGGAGCTAGGCAGACTGGTCCGGAGTGGGCCCTGAAACCTTGAGGCTGGATGACTATGCTGCCCTCCTCGAGTAGCGATGGTGCAGGCCACCGAGAACGGGCTCGGCGTGGACGTCGCCCAGCTCGGCAGGTTCGACGGGCCGAGGCTCAGGGCAGTCCTTCTCCAACCCCAGATGAGTCCTGCTTCGGTGGTAGTAGTCCAGGTAGTCTCGAAGCACTGATCGCAGATGCCGTTCATTCAAGATGATCACGTGATCAAGGCACTCTCGCCGGATCGATCCGATCACCCGTTCGACATATGGGTTCTGCCAGGGTGATCGATACGATGTCAGGATCTGTTCGATGCCTAGCGCTTCAACTCTACGATTGAACTGACCCCCGAACTTCCCGTCCCGATCCCTGATCAGATAGCGAGGAGCTGAGCAATCAAAGCAGGCCTCGACCATCTGCTGCCCAGTCCAAGTAGCAGAAGGAGAGTAGGTCACGTTGAAGTGCCGGATCGTGCGCCTGGCATTATCCAAAACCAGAAACACG
>CAZJGK010000002.1:0-56007 GCA_964545545.1 uncultured Fibrobacteraceae bacterium
GTTGATCGTTACTGGACCAAGGCCATCATTGCTCCACACTCAAAGTTCCAGCGGAACCCCGACTTCAATGATTTTGTCCATGGGGATGTTGAAGTAGAAGGCGGCATCCTGGGCGCTTTCCGCCAGTTTGACGAAGAGGTGTTTGCGCCAGCGGCTCATGCCGGGCTTGTCCGTAACAATCAATTTCTGGCGGCCCAAGAACACGCTGATTTCTTCCTCCTGCAGTTCCAGGCCCTGGCCTTGGAGCAGGGACAGAAGGTTGTCAAAATTGGGCCGTTCCACGAATCCGTAGTAAATCATGGCCTGAAAAAACCCGCCACCCAGCTGTTCCAGCTCAATCTTTTCACTATTGGGGACTCTGGGGACATTCTTTGTCCTGAAGTGCAGCAGTACAATCTGATGGTGAAGAACGTGGTTATGCTCCACATTGTGGAAAAGTGAATGAGGAACCATTCCCGGTGTCCCCGCCAGAAACAGCGCCTGGCCCCGGACCCGCTGGGCAGATGCGACCATTTCGCTTTCCCTGAATTGGTCAAAGGTAATCGCTTTTTCCTTGAGCTCCGCCGCGAGCAGTTTCCGCCCCCTTTTCCAGGTAATGAGCATCACATACACCACAAATCCCACTGCCAGCGGAAACCATGCGCCATGAAGGATCTTGACGATGTTGGCACCGAAAAACGCCAGATCAACCACGAGGAACAGGCCGGAAAGGCCCAGAGCCTGCCATCTGTTCCAGTTCCATCTGTTTCGAGCCACGACATAAAACAGCAGGGTGGTGACCAGCATGGTGGAGGTTACAGCCACGCCGTAGGCGGCGGCCAGCCGGCTGGATGTTTTGAAACCGATGACCAGCGTGATGGTGGCAACCATCAGGATCCAGTTGACGACGGGCACGTAAATCTGGCCCCTCTGTTTTGCCGAGGTGTGAACCACCTTCAAGCGCGGCAGAAAACCCAGCTGAATTGCCTGGGAGGTCAACGAAAACGCCCCGGTGATCACCGCCTGGGAAGCAATGATGGTCGCCATGGTTGCAAGGATCACGATCGGGATCCTGCCCCAGGACGGCACCATGGAGAAAAAAATCTGGTGAGCGTGCTCCGGATGGGTCAGAAGCAGGGCGCCCTGGCCCAGGTAATTCAGTAATAATGACGGCAGAACCAATCCGTACCACACCAGCCGGATGGGAAAAGTGCCAAAATGCCCCATGTCGGCGTAGAGGGCCTCAGCACCGGTCACTACCAGAAAAACAGCGCCCAGGACAAGAAATCCGTGACTGCCGTTATGAAACAGAAAGTCAACCCCCCAGTGTGGGGACAGCGCGGTCAGGATTGCCGGATAATGCAGCACCTGGACCATGCCAAGTGTCGCCAGGGTGAGGAACCACAACAGCACCGCCGGCCCGAACAGGCTGCCCACCCGGGCGGTTCCCTTGCTTTGAATCAGAAAAAGTCCGGCGAGAATCAGAATGGTGGCCGGAATGATATAGGGTTGAAACGATGGTGTCAGCACTTCCAGCCCCTCCAATGCGCTCAGCACCGAAATGGCCGGCGTTACCATACCATCCCCATACAGCAACGAGGCGGCAAAGAGTCCCAGCGCGACCAAGTAAACTGGCCGTGCCGCTTCTTTCAGTCGATTGACCAGGGAAGTCAACGCGATGACACCGCCCTCACCGTTGTTGTCCGCCCGCATCACAAAGGTGAGATACTTCAACGTGACCACGAGGATCAGGGACCAGGACATCAGGGACAGCACACCGAAAATGTTGGCTCGGCTGGCAACCACGGCGTAATCCCCGTGGAAACATTCCCGCATTGCGTATAGCGGGCTGGTACCGATGTCCCCAAACACCACACCCAGCGCCGCCAGCGATAGGGCCGCCGTGCCGTGTCTTGAAATCCCCCTGCCATTTCCCGCCTGTTTGTTCATTCAATCTCCCTGAAGTCCGTGCGTGTGAACCTACAAGGGATCTACCGGGAGTCCAAGACCTTTGCCCCCGCCGGAACCGAGGCGGTGATCCACACTCCGCCCCCGATGACCGCGCCATCGCCGATGACCGTCTTGCCCCCCAGAATCGTGGCGTTGGCATAGATGGTCACGCCGTCGCCGATGGTCGGGTGGCGCTTGCCGCCCTTGACCAGGCTGCCGTCCGGGTTGCGGGGAAAGCTGAGAGCGCCCAGGGTCACACCCTGGTAGATCTTGACCTGCTCCCCGATCTCGGTGGTCTCGCCGATCACCACGCCGGTGCCGTGATCGATGAAAAAATGGGGCCCGATGCGGGCGCCCGGATGAATGTCCACGCCCGACTCGTGGTGCGCCCACTCGCTCATGATGCGCGGCAACAGCGGAATCCCCAGCTGGTAGAGCGGATGGGCCAGCCGATGCACCAGAATGGCGGTGACACCCGGGTAGCAAAGAATGATCTCTTCGGTGTTGGTGGCGGCCGGGTCGCCCTCGAAGGCGGCCCGCACATCCGTGTCCAGCAGGGCGCGAATGTCCGGCAGCTGCTCGAGGTAACGGGAGGTCACCAGCTTGGCCGCTTGGGTGAAGGTGTCCTCATCGGGTGATTCACTCGGCCCCAACTTCCACAGATCCGAGCACTTGCAACCCGAATGCCAGCAGAAACGCAGGGTCTGACGGATCACCTCGGCCAGTTCCCGGGTAAGGGCCTCGACCCTCGCTCCGACCATCAATTCCAGGTCGGCGTTATGGGGCAGGACCTGTCCGTAATAACCGGGAAAAACCAGGGCCTGCAGGTTTTCCAGAATCTGGACGATGTCCCGGCGAAGCGGCAGGTGCCGATCACCGATGATGTTGACGCCCCCGCGGCTATGATAGGAATCCACCAGCTTGCCGGTCAGATCCCGGAGCCAGCGGGCATGGTCCTTTCCGTTCATCGCATTAGTCCCTGTAGATTGAAAAAAGATCGGACGACAAATACCGCTCCCCGAACGAGGGCAGCACGGTGACGATCCGCTTGCCGGCCATCTGTGGACGGTCGGCAATCCGGCAACCCGCCACCAAAGCGGCGCCGGAGCTGATGCCCACCAGCAGGCCCTCTTCGCGAGCGGCCCTGCGCGCCATCTCCATGGCTTCCTCGCTGCCAACGGTGATGATCTCCGATATCAGGCTGGTGTCCATGTTTTCCGGGATGAATCCCGCGCCAATCCCCTGGATCTTGTGGGGACCGGGCTGGCGCCCCGAAAGAACCGCGGACTCTTCAGGCTCGACCGCAACCGCGAGGAGATCGGGATTCAATTCCCGCAGACGGCGCACCGTGCCCGTAAATGTCCCTCCGGTGCCCACGCCGGCCACCAGCACATCCACCCGGCCCCCGGTGTCGGTCCAGATTTCCTCTGCCGTCGTGCGGGTGTGAACCGCGGGGTTGGCCGGGTTGGTGAACTGGTCCGGCACAAACGCGCCGGGCCGCTCGGCGAGCAGTTCCTCGGCTTTGGCCATGGCCGCCTTCATGCCGCCGGCGGCCTCGGTCAGCACCAGTTCCGCCCCCAGCGCCCGCATGACCACCCGCCGCTCCATGGACATGCTGTCCGGCATGACAAGGGTGACCTTGTACCCTTTGACTGCGCCCACGAAAGCCAGGGCGATGCCCGTGTTGCCGCTGGTGGCCTCGATGATTTCCCCCCCGGGGGGGAGCCTGCCGTCCCGCTCCGCGGCCTCGACCATGGCCAGGCCGATGCGGTCCTTGACGCTGGCCATCGGGTTGAAGGATTCGAGTTTGACGACCAGATCGGCGGCGCCCGCCGTCAAATGGTTGATGCGAACCAGGGGCGTGCCTCCCACAAGTTCCGTGATTGATGCATGAATTCCGTTGGGCATGGTATATCCTCCGGCGAGGTTGGTTTCAGGTGGCTTCAATACCCCTTATTCTAGTATGAAATCCCCGAGCCGCCTCCCCCGCTCGAGTTGAGGCGCCCGGGCTCACTTGCAACCGGAGACCAAAAGCACAACATTATGAGGCAACAACGAACGGGAACTTACCAGGCGCGACGCTGTTTTTGCTGTCTTGATCGGGGTGCTGCCTGGTCGCGGACCATAAGGCCGTTCAGCTTGAAGTTTCACGGCAAGGAAGGTGTTTCATGAGTAGAGTGCAATCCATGCTTTTGCCCCTCCTCGGCATGCTGGCTCTGGTACCGGGACCAGCTTCGGCCCAGGTCATAGACGTCACCCCCCGTTCCTTCGACTTCGGCACCATGAAACAGGAGGAAACAAGAGCAGTCAAGGTTACGGTTACAAACAAGGGCGGCGCGCGTCTCATCATCAGTGATGTCAAGGCCGATTGCGGTTGTACCGTCCCGGAGATGAAGGTCAAGGAACTCGGCCCCGGCGAATCCGCGCCCCTGAACATCGAGTTCAACAGCAAGCACTTCAACGGCAACGTTGTCAAGATGGTGCAGATCTTTTCCAATGACCCTTCCAACGGGGTAGCCGAGGTCATGATCACCGCCAAAGTCCATGCCTCCCTGATCATCGATCCTGAAACCAGGCGCCTCGGATTCCCCACGACCATGGTGGGCGACGAGGCGAAAGTTGTGGCCACGTTTACCGCCGTGGATGCTGCCGAACTGGAACTGCGCGATCCCCTATCCAGCCACGGCCGATTCGATGTGGAGGTCCACAACAAGGTTGACGGCGACCCCCGGAAGGCTGAACTGGTTGTTTCCCTTCCCGCCGATGTGACTCCGGGAACCCATCGCGACAACATCCGGGTCAGCACCAACCTGCCCGAAATGCCCAGCGTGGACTTCGAAGCCAAGGCCCAGATCACGGCCCCCATCCTGGTGGACCCCGATGTTCTCAGTTTCCGCTTTCAGCCCCGATTCAATCTGAACATGCGGATCAAGCCCTTCGATGAACGAATCCGGTTCAAGGTTCTGGCTGTATCCACGGATTTGCCTGAGCTGAAACTCGGCAAGATGATCACCGTCAAGGACGATGAATTCATTATCCCGATCAGCGGCGCCCCCATTGCCCCCGACAATCCACGGGCTCTCGACGCCAGGGGCCGGATCAAGGGTTCAATCATCATCAAGACCGACCTGCCGGCCATGCCCCGGATCGAGATCCCGGTCACCTACATGATCAGGATGTAAGACCGCCATGGACCCACGGCCAGGGACACGCAATACGACCGGCGCGAGCCTGCGAAAATCGCTGTTGGAAGCGGGAGTGCTGCTGGCTTTTGCCCTGGCCGCAACCGCGATCAGTTGGGCTCTGCGGTCTGATCGCCTGCCCCTGCGCGCCGACCCCACCTTCTACCGGCTGGAGCTTGACGCCCCCCTGATCGATCCTGCAGCGGCCATCGAACTCTACCGCCAGGGTCAATACCTGTTCATCGACACCAGACCCGTACCCGAAGACAGCCTCGCCTCGATCCCCGGCGCGCTGCCGGTCAGGGAGCAATCATTCGATGACGACCTGCTGGCTGTCTTTGATTTCATGCATCCCGAAGACCCGCTCATCCTGTTCGGTGACGGCAACCTGCTGACCGTTTCCAATATTTCCGCCCGCCTCAAAGCGCGGGGATATACCCACATCCAGATCCTGCGCGGCGGCCTGCGGGCCTGGGTCCAGGCCCAGGGTCCGGTCACCAGCGGTCCCCTCCCGGGCGGGGAATCATGATGCGCTGGCTGGGCCTGATCTGCCGACTCGCCGTCGGCGGTGTCTTCCTGTTCGCCTGTTGGGACAAGCTCCTGCATCCGCAGGCGTTTGCGACCGCCATTGACCACTATCACCTTGTTCCCTACAGCCTGCTGCATCCCCTGGCGCAGGGTCTGCCGGTGCTGGAAATGCTGATCGGACTTGCGCTGGTGCTGGGCATCTGCCGCAGGGGGGCCTCCCTGCTGGCGATGATCCTGATGGTGGTCTTCCTGTTTGCCATCAGCAGCGCGCTGATCCGCGGCCTCGACATTTCCTGCGGATGTTTTCACACCGATGGCGGACACCTCGTCGGCATCTCTTTACTGCTGCGTGACGTCATACTGCTGATCCTCTGCCTGCCCCCGTTGTTGCTCCGGGATGCCGGGCCGGAAATCCCCTCTCACCAAAAAGAGATTGAGTCGACGCCCCTATGACCGATCATCCCCTGCGCCCGGATCACCGCGCGAACGGTGAGAATCATTGTCGATTTGACAGTGTCCTCCCATGAATTACTTTTCCTTACGTTCCGGTCCCATGACGGGGCCCGCACACCATGTCTCAGGAGGAAAAAGCAATGCCCGCGAAGGTTGATGAAACCAAGTGTTCCGCTTGTGAAGATTGTGTGGAATCCTGCCCCACCGAGGTCATCTCCATGGTCGATGGCCACGCCTGGGTCAATCCCGAAGAATGCATCGACTGTGAAGCCTGCGTGGATGCCTGTCCCGAAGACGCCATCAGCATGGTCGATGAGTAGCGGTTTCACCTTGGCCGTTTGGTAATGGCCGGGTTATGACGAGCACGAGGACGCCCCCTGGGCGTCCTCGTGCTGTCCCGTTCGCTGGAAACTACTCGTCTGAAATGACCACCGCGGTGCCATAGGCCAAAAGTTCGGCCGCGTGCTCCATCATCTCACTGGTGGCGAAGCGCAAACCCACCACGGCGTTGGCGCCGCTGGCTTCGGCCTGGGCCACCATCCGGTCAAGCGCTTCCTCCCTGCACTCGGCAATCATCTTGGTGTAGTCGGAAATTTCCCCGCCGACCATGTTCTTCAGGCCGGCCATGATGTCGTGTCCGAGGTGGCGGGCGCGAATGGTGTTGCCGCGCACCAGACCCAGGGTCTCCACGATTTTCTTGCCCACGATGCCATCTGTCGTGACCACCAACATTTTGGCGTTGTCCATTTTTCCCCTTCCGGTTGACATCACCGCACCACGTCCTTGTAACGGGTTCGGCTGCGTTTGTGCAGGCGCTCCCGCACCACCGAAATCAGCAGCACAACCATCCCCGCCACCGCAGCCAGGGCTCCCCAGCGCACGGTCCTGGGCAGATCCGGGCTGTGCCAGATGGCGGTGACCGCGGAAATTGCAGCCCAGCCCAGGACCAGCGCCCCACCCAGGATCAGCAGCACCCAGCCGAAAGAGCGCTCAAGGCCGTTGTAGTAACTTTTCCAGAAGGCCTCCCACTCCTCGGCGGGCGGTTCCTTGATTCTCATGCCCGCGGTCATGTCCTTGAGCCGCCGCAACTGGGCGACCACCCGGCGGGCGTCGGCATCGACGGCCAAACGGACCTCGATGGCGGCGGTTTCGGCCGCAGGAAGCTCACCATCCACATACGCACTCAGCAGGGCGTCATCCTCTGGAAGCTGTGGCTGGTCTCTCATGGTTCGTCCTTCAGTCCGCAAGCTGCCCGCAAACGCATACGCGCGGTGTGCAATCTGGACATGACCGTTCCCACCGGCACCTGCATGGCCGTGGCGATCTGCCTGTATTTCAAACCCTGGAAATGATAGAGAATGAAGACCTCACGCAACTCGGGCGACAGATCCTCCAACCCGGCCCACAGGCGTTCACGAAGGTCCCCGGCCACGGTCTGTTCCAAAGGATCGGGTCTCCCGTCGTCCTCATTCACCCATTCGAGGGGCACATCCCCCCGATGACGTTTCTCGTTGCGCTTCTGGTTGAAGGCAGCATTGCGCACGATGCGGTACAACCAGGGGAAGAACGGTTCATCGAGATGGAACCGGGAGAGCGTGCGATGCACGCTGATGAAAGCCTTCTGGACGACATCCATGGCATCGTCGTGGTTGCCGGTGAAACCCATGGCAATGCCGTAGGCCCGATGTCGGTAACGGTTCATCAGATCCTCGAATCCACGACTGTCCCCTGCGAGATAGAGTTGAATATCCTGCCGGTCACGGAGCCTGTCCGGATCCGCGGCGGCAGCAGCCGTCTCCCCGCTTGGCGGGTCAGACAGGGGAGATACACCGCCGGGTCGGGATTTATTCGCGGGAATCGAGGTTAAAAAGAAACCGAACACTCAATCATCCTGCCCGGTTGATTGCCAGGTCGTATCCCCGACACCGGCCTCGGCGTTGGCTGACCGGGCCGCCGTGAAAAGAAAATCGCTCAGACGGTTGAGATAGATGATGGCCGCGGCCGGAACCGTCTCGTCCTGAGCCAAGGCCACGGCCTTGCGTTCGGCGCGGCGGCACACCGTGCGCGCCAGATGCAGAAAGCCGGCCGCGAGGGTGCCTCCCGGCAGGATGAAAGCCTGCAGGCGGGGCAAATCGCGGGTCAATGAATCGATGAGGATTTCCAGGCTGCGCACGGGGAACGGGTGCTGGTCCCCCTCGAACAAGACCCGGCAACGTTCCGGATCGGCGACCACGGAACCCAGGGCAAAAAGCTGCGACTGGATATCCGTCAAGGCGATGCGCAAGGTTCCCCCGGGTCCCTCGGCCGCAGGCGGCAGGACGGCAAGGCAACAGCCCAGCGCGCTGTTGAGCTCGTCGATATCACCGTAGAGGTCAACGCGCAGAGCCGATTTCGTCGTGCGGGTCCCGTCCCCCAGCGAGGTCTGGCCCTGATCACCCGTGCGGGTATAAATACGCGCCATGAGGGGAACCTTCCGGTTTAAGTCTCCTGTGCCGGTTGTAATAATGAGACAAACCCCGAAGTTGACCAAGGGAATTCCTGCGGTCCAGCATGGCCCGCGGCGTGACAACCTCCATTCGGCAGCTTGGTGGCCGGATCAGCGAACCAGGGTCCAGCCGCGCGCCACCCGGACGGATCCCTGTGTGGCCATGATCCGATAACTGCCCGACGGCAGGGGCCTACCGCCGTCATCAAGACCATCGCAAGCGAAAACCGCCCGGCCTTCCCCGTCGGACATCACTTCCGCCCGGCGCTGGATCCGGCCGCGCAGGTCCACCAGGACGATCGCTACCGGGACCTCCGGTCTGGTGTTGATCACCACCATTGCCCGGGGATTGCCCGGGTTGGGGAATGGAGGGGCCATCGCCATGGTGACGGCAGGCATCCCCGGCACAGGGGCGGGCACCTGACGATCCGGCATGACCAGCATGAACGGAGGAAGGCCCGTATCCAGGACGTTTGGTGTCAGCTCAAGACCGGAGGTGAGGTCGAATACCCGCAGGCCTGCGGCGCCAACGGTCCGGTCCGAAACGATCAGCTGGTTGCCCGGAGCCAAAGCCAGATCCGCATACACGTAACCGTTGCCGGTGGCCAGAACAGACAGGGCCGAAGCGTCCAGATCCCAACTCTCGATGCTGGTGACGAATGCGGCGTCGCTGACCAGCACGTACAGCATGTCGCCTTGCTGAACAAAGCGCGTGACGTCGCCGCCCAGTTGACCCTCGGTCACCACAAACCCGAGGCTGGTCCCGGCCGTGAGGTCGATCTCCTCGATCCCGCCATCGCTCACACCGAAAGACCCCACACAACCAACCCGGGCATGCACGGCGCTCCCGACCCCATACACTTCCAGGTCCGTGTAGGGGTCTGCGCCGACCAGGGCGATGGGCTGGATGCCGGCAAGATCAGGGTCCTGATCGATCCACGTCCGACTCACCGTATCGAACACCAGCAGGGAACCCGGCCCCGTTGGCGCATACCAGTTCGTGCTGTCCAGGAGCTGGGCCGTCACGTACAGCCGCCGGCCGACCGTGGCCATCCAGGCGGTCTCGGGCAGACCATCGGCATCGGCAAACGCCGCCGTGGAATAGCTTCCGGTCACCAGCCCCGCGTCCACATCCACCGCCAGCAGCTCGGCGCTGTCGTAACAGCTCACAAACGCGGTCCCATCGGGAGCAAACGCGATGTCCTGGGGGTTTTTACCGGCCCCGACGCTGAATTCCCGCACCAGGGCGAAGCCGTCGGCAGGATCGTAGACCTGGATGACGTTGGCGTTGCCGCGGCCCACGATGTAGACCAGACCGGCGTGACAGCGGCCCACCGCATCACCCGGAATCGCGGCCAGATCACCGGACACGGGCCAAGGCGACGCCGTCCCGAAACTGCGGATCTGGCCGAAGGTGGAATAGTCGGTGGTGATGACCCATGCGGTGTCCTGGGCCCGAACCAGAACCGGGGTGACCAGCAAGGCAGCCGCCAGGACCAGGATGCGGCCCCGGGAACCACCACCAAAAGATTGCCGTCCGTCACCTATGTTCACGCTGTACCCTCTTTCGTGTGTGCCGCCGGCACGACTCTCAAAACCGCACTTCCACGGTCGCATGCAAGCTGCGGCCGGGCAGCGGATAACCTTCGACATCGTAGACCTCGTTGTCGGTCAGGTTGACCGCCGCGACCGTGCAGACCAGCCGCCGTCGACGGTCGCCCGGCCGGAGACTCCATTCCAGCCCGGCCCCCACCAGGGTGCGCGCCAAGGCCCGTCCTGCCGGGGTGTTGGCGCGGTCCCGAAAATTCCCGTCCTGCCAGGCAAGGGAAACGTACGGCCGCCAGGAACCCCGACTGCGAGCCACCCGGACCCATACATCTACCGGCGGCAGATACGGCAATTCCTTGCCGTCATAGGGTTTGAGACCGCTGGTATCGCGAGCCCGCTGCCAGGTGGCATTGCCGTTCAGCTCGAACCCGGCCGTTGTCCCGGTCAGTTCCAGTTCCAGGCCCCTGGTTTCGCTGGCGCCGGCGTTGAGCGGCTTGCTGGTGCCGGGACTGTTCTGGACGTAGACGATGGTCCGCTCACCCGTGGACCTGAAGCACGTTGCCCGCAGGGTCAGCGGCCAGAAACCCGGTTGCCAGGATAAACCCGCCGCCAGCGAAGTGATCTCCTCGGACTTCAGGTCACGGTTGCCGGCCAACCCCCCGCGATGACCGAACAATTCGACCCAGGAGGGTTGACGCGCCGACCGCGAAAGCTGGGTGCTCAGGAATAGTTCGCCGCTGATCAGTTCCCCCACCGCAACCACCGACGGCGAGATATCCCGCTCCACATGAGGCGCGCCCTCCTGGGTGTCCAGGTAATAAAATGGGGGCAAGGGCGGGAAATCATCGCGGCTGCGACGCCAACGCCAACCGGGGGTGATCTGGATGCGGTCGGCGGCCAGACCCAGGTTCCCCTCGGCAAACATGGTCCAGGTATCACGGGTCCGCAGGGGATTGACGAGGGTGCCGTAGTCTTGCCGGAAATCCTGCCGGCGCCACTGGATTCCCGCCGTGGCCGCCACATGAGACAAACGCCCCCCTGGCCGCTCCACCATGACCGAGGTCGAGGTCAAGCGCAGGTCAAGACTCCGGGACACCGAATGGACCGTGCCCTGGAATCCGACCAGAACTTCCCCCCGACGGTCAAAAAGGGATTCCTCGTCCCGGCGGGCCGACATATCCCAGGCCAGCAGCCCTTCCCTCCATTTGCAGGACATCCGGCCATCCCGGGAATCCAGCCTGACGGAGGCCTCGGTGGTCGGCGCCCCCATGGGTCCCGGCCGGCCTCCGCTGCGGTGATATGCGCCCAGGGCGGCCCTCAGGTCCCAGTCCCCTGGTGACCAACCCCCGGTTGCCCACAGCCCCCGGTCCGTCCACTGGGCGTTGCGGCGCACCGCCACGGTGTCGTCATCGGTGCGCGTGAAAGTCTGTTGGTGATCGTTGTAGGTGTAATCGTTGTCGATGCTGCGGGCGTGAGCCACAATCATCAAATCAGGACCGTTTCCGAGCTGGCCCGTACCCCAGGCCAGGCGGGCGCCACGGTCGCCGAAAGAGCCGGTCTGACCGCTGATCTGCAGGCCCCGCATGCCCTTGTCGGTCACCAGATTGATCGCTCCGGCCCCGGCGCCGCCACCCAGTCGGGCGGGCACCAGCCCCCGGTAGACATCCGCCCGGCGCAATCGTTCCAGCGGCAAGCGGGTCAGGTCGAACAGGCCGGTCTCGGCATCATCCAGAGCCAACCCGTCAACCAGGATGCGCACCTGCGCGGGTCCGGAGCCCCTCAGGGAAGGCGCCGCCCCCGCGCCCGAGCCCCCAAAGCGGCGGAACTGGAGTCCCGCCACCGTGGCCAAGCAGGAGGCCAGGTCCCCCGCGCCTACCCGGTCCCGCAAATCGACACGTGTGACCAATCCCGAGCCCTGGGGCAGATATGGGTCCACACCCCTGCCGGTGACCACCAGCGTATCCTGCAACGCGACTGTTCCGGCTTTGACGGCCGCGGCCGTCAGACAGCACAAGAACACGCACCCGATGGTTGCGCGGCACATAACCCTCGAAAAATCCGGTAATCCCCTGCCGGGATGACACGCCAAAGCCCAACCTCGCCCGCGAAGGTGGTGGCAGGCCTGACATCGGTCTCCTGGCTTGCGGGTCTTTCTACTCCCTGCGCCTTCCCAGCTGCTTGACACGCATGATCGGTGCCGAGACCGCCAGTGGCTATTGCAGGTTTCGTCTCCGCTTACAGTGGCGGGGCCGCGCCGGAATTTCACCGGACTTCCGCTGATGAACAGGCCACGATTAGGAATGATCCCCGGCCGCCGGCGCCCGGGAGAGCAGGACCTTAACCCGAAGGATAATCCCTGTCAAGAATACGCCGCCAGATGAGCTCATGATCCCCCTGGTCACTGCTGCCCAGCAGCAAAAGCTCCGGTTCATCCGGGGGATTGGGATTCCTGGCCTGGAGCAGGGAATTCGGCGCCAGGCGGTGAAAATCATCCTCCGTCCAGGGATGGAATCGGTTCCAGAATCCCAGATGCCAGAGGAAAAATCTTTTCACCCGCGTCAGACCCTTCTCGTCGTCCCCGAAATGTTCGCCGGCCAATTCGAAGTAGCGCCGCATCATGGCCCACCGCGCGGGAACATCTGGATCCAGGGGCTGTCCCTGTTTCAATTCACGGAACAGCCACGGCTTGATCAAGGCGCCCCGGGCCACCAGAAACGACTCCACCCGTGTTTCGGCGCGGTGTTTCTCCAGATCCCAGCAGGTCAGGATGTCGCCATTGCCGATCACCGGCACCTCCACGGCCTCCGCGACCTCATTGATGATCGACCAATCTGCGCTTAAACGGTACCGCTGGTTTCGCGTCCGCCCATGCACACAGACCGCATCGGCTCCGGCATCCTGGGCCAGGCGAGCCACTTTGACGCCGTTGATTTCCTGCTGGGAATAACCGGATCGAATCTTGACCGACAGGGGCAGGTCGACAGCCTCGCGGACCGCGCCAACTACTGCGGCCAGTTTTCCCGGCCGGCGCATCATGGCCGCGCCCGCCCCTTTGCGCACCACCAGATCGATGGGACAGCCGAAGTTCAAATCGATGAAGCAGGCCCCGGCCTCGGCGGCAATCACGGCGGCTTCAGCAACCACCTCGGGTCGCTTGCCGGTCAACTGGACCCCGAAGTCCGCCTCCGATTCATGGTGACGCAGCAAGGGTCCCTCGCCACCCTTGACCAGCTTGTGGGCCAGGATCATTTCGCTGCAGGTGCGAACGGCCCCGTACTCCCGGCAGAGACGGCGGTAGGGAAGGTTGCCGCCCGTCGCCATGGGAGCCATGGCGACGATGCGGCGGAAGAAATCCCGGCGGGAAGAAAGAGTCACGAGTTAGCCGCCATCAAGCATGGCGTTCCCATCGAAGTCCTCAAAAGATTCGGGATCGGACATGAATTCATAGGTGTTCTTCAGCAGTCGGTAATGGTTCTGCTCCTCCTCGGCCAGGTGCAGGAACAGTTCCTTGCCCCGGACGGAAGCCACCGCCGCCGCTGCGTCGGCATACATATGATACCCGCGCCGTTCCACATCCATGGCACCCTTGATGATTTCCAGCTCCTCCAGCTGGAAGTCATAGGGATCATGGGCATCGGCAAGGGCGCCCTCGAAAATGGCCCGCACGTTGGTGACATGATCTTCGTCAACTTCGGGCAGGATATCCATGGTGCCTTCCCGCATCAGGTCTTCGCGGATCTTCAACAAGTGGGCCTTATGTCCGGCCTCGTCCTTGGCCAGGCTGTTGAAGAGATTGCGTTCAAGAGATGAAGGTGCATTTTGGGCACGGTCCTGGAAAAAAGCCATGCCCTCCTCTTCGAAAGTGATAGCCTTTTCAAGGATTTCCAGACTCAGTTTAACATCGTCCGCCATGACTGCCTCCCCGGGGAATAGCGCTGGATAATGGTAACCAAAAACGGGGAGCACAAATTTGTGCCCGACACCGATCCCCGACAATGTAAACTCCCCGCCGTGGATTGCCAAAATATGGCTTTTATTCCGACTGACTATTGCATTGGCAAGGTTGGCCTGTTAACGTTCCAACCGTTCATGCACAACCCGACCACCCATTTAAATCCCCCTGTTTCAATGGGTATTAACGCAAGGGGCTGCGACCGCACCCCCCAATACGGGTAGGGGAATTACCGGATTCAAACAGACCGAAGGAGAGTGTCATGGCCAAACTCCAGAACTCACTAGCCAAAAAGATCCCCGTCTGGCGTGAAGAAATCAGCACCATCGTGAAGAAACACGGGGATCAGAAGATCAGTGATGTGACCATCCAGCAGGCCTACGGCGGCATGCGGGGTGTCAAAGGCATGATCTGTGACACCTCCGAAGTACCCCCCGACCACGGTCTTTTGGTGCGGGGAACCCCCATCGGCCAGCTGACTGACAAGACCCCCGAGGACATCTTCTACCTGCTGTGCACCGGGGAATTGCCCAGCGCTCGCGACCGCAAAGACCTGACCGAAGACCTCGCCTCGCGCGCCAAGGTCCCGGCCTATGTGTGGAAGGTGCTGGAAGCCATGCCGTCCAACTCCCATCCCATGTGCATGCTTGATACGGCCATCCTATGCATGCAGCGCGAGAGCAAGTTCGCCAAGGCCTACGCCGACGGCATGAGCAAAATGGACTACTGGAAGCCCACCTTGGAAGACAGTCTCGATCTGCTGGGCAAGATTCCCGCCATCGCGGCCGGTGTCTACCGCATGCGGTTCAAGAAGGGCAACCGGATCAGCCCCAAGAAGGGCCTGACCTGGGCCGAGAACTATGCCCACATGCTGGGCATTCCCGACAAGAGCGGGGAATTCGCCGACTGCATGCGCCTGTATCTGGTTCTGCACTGCGACCACGAGGGCGGCAACGTTTCGGCTCATGCCTGCCATTTGGTGGGATCGGCCCTGAGCGATCCCTACTACTCGGTCTCCGCGGGCCTGAACGGCCTAGCCGGTCCCCTGCACGGCCTGGCCAACCAAGAATGCCTGAAGTGGGTGCTGGAGCTCAAGAAGAAGTTCAACGGAGTGCCCAGCGACGCCGAGTTGACCCAGTTCGCCTGGGACACCTTGAACAGCGGCAAGGTCATCCCGGGTTACGGCCACGCCGTTCTGCGGGTGACCGACCCCCGGTACGAGGCCTTCCGGGCCTTCGGCATGGCCCACTTCCCCCATGACCCGGTGATGGAACTGGTCAACAAGATCTTCAACATCGTGCCCGGCGTCTTGAAGGCACACGGCAAGGCCAAAAACCCCTGGCCCAATGTGGACGCCGGCAGCGGCGCCCTGTTGAACCATTACGGGATGAAGGAATTCTCCTACTACACCGTGCTGTTCTCGGTCTCCCGTGCCATGGGTATGCTGAGCCAGATGGTCATCGACCGCGCCATGGGCTCGCCCATCGAGCGGCCCAAGAGCGTCCCGACCAAGTGGATCAAAGCCCAGATCAAGTAGTCCCCAATCGGTCTTGTGGCCGACTTTCCTGAGCAGCGCCCCCGGTATCCCACCGGGGGCGCTTTTTCTGGCCGAACTCCTGGGTGCGAATTTTCAGGATCATTATTATCCTGTTAAGAACATTCCACGAATTCCTTCTCCCAAAGGGGGGCCCCCATGCCGCTTGCCGTATCCCAGGACATTCTCGACCGCGCCGCCCGGGGCGATATCGATCCCGCCTCCGCCCAGGATTTCACCCGTTTCGTCGCGAGTTGCAATCAGGATCTCATGACCCATCCCGTCATCATCGACAACCGCTTCTGCCGGTGGTTCGCCGCGGGAAAGGCGGACCGTGAAGTGGTCACTCATTTCGTGGTCCAGTTCTCGGTCTTTTCCAACCTTTTTCTCGTGGCGCAGCTGTTGAAAACCATCAACGCCGGCAGTCTCGAAGGGATGCGCGCCTCCAAGGAGATCCTGGCCAACGAGATCGGCGTGATCTTCAACAAGCCCGGCGCCACCGCGCATCAGGTCGTCGATTCCGAACGGGAAGGCGACCCTGCGATCGTATCCACCGAGGGCTCGGTCGACGGAGGAACCTTTCGCTTCCGCGCGGCCCATTTCGAATGGTTGCTGAAAATGGGAGCGGTCCTGGGCCTGGGCTTCAACGACATGGGCAAACGTCGGCACGGGTCCCCCGCCACCTTGTTCTTCTGTGACCAGCTGGCGAAGAACTACGGCAACGAGGACCCCAACATCGCTGAAGGCGCCAGCTTCGCCGTCGAAAACTGGGCCGCGGCCGGATTCTGGAAACAGCTGGTGGCCGGGCTGGATACTTTTCGCACCCGCGAAGATCTCGACCTGCCCCTGGCCTTCTTCACCTGGCACGACAAGATCGAGGATCAGCACGCCGGTCACGTCATGGACGAACTGGAGGAGTTGTTTTTTGCTCCCGGTTTCGATGCGGAAAAATTCATGGCAGGTGGTAAGCGGATGCTTGACGGTGTTCAGGCATTCTGGGTCGGGCTGGACCAGTTCCGTATCGCGGCCGCCCATGATGCACCATGACGTCCGGCGACCTCAGCCAGGTCTGATACGACCGGCGCAGGCTGTCCGGTATCTCAGCGGGCGCCGTTCTTGGCCGGGTACTTGTGGAAGGGTTCTGCCTGGTACTTCAAGGCATAGTCCACGGCGCCCCGGATATTGCTGCCCAGGGCGATGACCGCCCCGTACTCCTTCAGGGCAAGATCCCGATGGCCCAACAGGTCGTAGCAATTGCCCAGATAGTTATGGGTCCAGATCTGCGTATCCATCTGTTCGCCGGAATGGCCGGAATCGCCTTTCAGGGCCCGCTTGAAAGCCGCCTCCGCCCGGTAATAATCCAGTTGGTACATGTAGACCCGGCCCAGATCCATCCAGGCATTGACCGCGTCAGGCTTCGCTTCCAGACTGGCCCGACAACCTGCCTCGACCATATCGAACTGTCCTGCCGCAAAAAACCTGTCGGCAAGCCTCAGGTGCACAAGCATTAAGGCATCCGCAGCGGACTGGGGCTGCTCCCCCATGACGAAGAACCCGCCCTTGACGAAATCCTTGTTCAAGCCTTGGCAGCGCACCGCCTCCGGCGTCGCATCATCCCCGCCTGGCCTCATCCGCTGAAAAATCAGCTTGGTGCCAAGGGTCGGGGAATTGAAGGAAATATTGTTGTCCAGGGCCACGACGGCGCGCTTGTCATACAGGTTGCCGAACATGTATCCCGGATCGCAGCAGGGAAGACCGAGGACCTGGATATATTTTTTGGCCAGGTCCGGCGCCATCCCGCCCCCGTCGGGCCGCATCAGCTGCCCCACCGAAAGGTCCAGAGGCAACCACTTTCCCCCCGGCAACATCACCTCGGCAAAAACATGGAGGGTTTCATTCGGCCAAACGGTCGTCACGGTGCGGGCGGGAATGCCCAAGGCACGGGACATCGCCGTGAAGAGTAGGGAAAACTGTTCGCAATCCCCGGCGCGGGCAGCCAGAATCGACCGGGCGTCGCGCTCGCCACTGCCCCCGGGAACGAACTCGAGGTTGTCGATGATCCAATCGAAAAGCGCATGGGCGCGGGCTACGGGTGTCTCCACCGCGGCCGTGATTTCCCGCGCCATATCCTTGATGTCGCCATCTGTCTGCAGCCAGTTTTCCCGGCGTGTGTACCTGCGGTAAAGATCGCCCTGGCGATCGTAGTCGGCGGCAACCCCCTCGGTATCTCCAACATGAAGCGGGAACGCCGTCACCTCGAAATCATAGTGAAACAGGAAATTGCGCGGCTCGATACCCGGTTCCCTACTGAAGGGTGTGGGATCCAAACGCCATTCGATGATCCTGTTGCCTGTTTCCGGATCATCGATCAGGGCCATCGGCTTGGGAACAATGGCGCCGAGAGTCACGGACTGGCCGTGCCAGGCGGGCGGCACCGTGGCCCAGATCAGGATCTGCGCTCCAT
Source organism: uncultured Fibrobacteraceae bacterium (assembly GCA_964545545.1). GTDB lineage: Bacteria > Krumholzibacteriota > Krumholzibacteriia > LZORAL124-64-63 > LZORAL124-64-63 > JAHJTW01. The sequence continues at coordinate 18,076 of CAZJGK010000002.1, forward strand.
CCCCGATCTCCGTGACATTATCAACGGCATACCAGTAACTGCCGCCGAGGGTGGCGCCGGGCGCGCCCAGGCCGGCCGCCGAAAAAACGACCATGATAACCGCGACCAACCCCGTCAATTTCCCGCATGTCCGCATCGTCAACTCCCCTGCCTGTTGGTAACCCCGCCTGCCGGCTTTCCACCTGCGGCGGCGCCCCTTACCGATAGCCGAACAGCACCGCATAGATGATCAGGACGATCAGGCCCATCCCGACGGTCAAAGCCGTGAAGCCGAAGAATTTCAAAACCTTGACGAAACCCTCGTCCAGGGGTTCGACCATGAATTCCTCCAAGCGCCCTTCAGCTACCAGCTGCTCGTATTCCCGCGGACGATCCTCCTTGAATTCCTCCAGGGAAATCCGGCCGGTGAAAATGACGGGATCCATGGGGAACCGGTCCGGCCGGAAATGAGTGTTGAAGAAGTGGATGGTAAAGATGAAGCCTGCCGCCAGCAGGGCCTCGTCCGAATGGATGATGCCCGCCACGTTGATGAACCAACCCGGGAACACATAGGTGAACTTTTCCGGGAACCAGAGCACCAGACCGCTGAAACCGATCATGGCGACACCCCAGAACACCGCGAAGTAGTCGAACTTCTCCCAGTAGGTCCAACGGCCATAAGCCGGACGCTGGCCGCGGCCGACGAACCACTTCAACGTGTCCTTGGCCTCCTTCCAGTCGCGCTTGTTGAACATCATCCCCTCAGGACCGAAAATGAATTCCCGCCAGGATTTGCCGGAGATTTTCCGCCGCGCCCCCACGTCAACCAAATGTCGGGTGAAGTAGAAGAAGGTCAGGAAGGCCCCCATTCGGTGCAGGGTGCCTGCGGACTCGAATCCGCCCAGGATACGGGCCAGCCACTGGGCCCAGGGTTCATAGGAAAATTTCAGGGTCATGCCCGTGACCGCAAGCGTCAGGAAGCTGATGATGACCATGCCGTGCAACATCCGCTGCAGGCGGGGGAAACGCCGGAATTGCTTCTGGCCGACGGCCTGCTGTCGCAACTTCCGGCTGTGTTTCAGGGCCTGAATGCTGCGGGGAACCCACAGCAGGGTATGGATGCCGAACACCAGGAAGGTACCCACCAGCAGCGAGGTCATGAAAAGCCAGGTGTAATGAATGATCGGATACTTGTTCTTGTCGTGATGCGTGGCGTGGGTCAGATAACCGGCGAACTGGCGGTGCGCCCCTTTGTGGCACTGGGCACAGGTCGCCACGATGTTCTTGGGCGACAGGGTGGAACGCGGGTCGTCCGGAGGCAGGATGTTGTGCTGACCGTGGCAGTCCTGGCATTCGGCCGTTCCGGTGAAGCCCAGGACGTACACCTTGCCGTGATAGGTATCAAAATAGGATTCGGTCACATCCTCATGACAGTTACCGCACTGCTTGACGATCTTCATCTTGAAGGACGTCGCGCTGGTGCGGGCGATCTCGTGACTCGTATGGCAATCGTTACACATGGGCAGCAGATGCCCATCCTTGGCATGGCCGGTGAAGTGGATACTCTTCTTGAAGGTACGGTCGATACCCTCGTGGCATTTGCCGCAGGTATCAGCCACATTGGCCCTGTTGATGGAACTGGAGGCATCCTGGTGGGGCAGGATGTGGTGCGTGGTGTGACAGCTGACACAGGTGGCGGTCACCACCAGACCGCTCTTGTTCAAAGCCAGGCCGTGGACGCTCTTCTTGTAGTTGGCGACCATGCTCCCCTCGGTCCCCTGGTAACGCTTGTCGGCCTTCCCTCCCGTTTCGTGGCATTTTCCGCACAGGTCGGGGATGTTCCGCACATAGGTCATGGAGGTGGGATCATTGTGCTTCTTGATCCCGTGGGAGCCATGACATACCAGGCAAGCCGGCGCGTCGGGGTCGCCCTGATCCTCGAGCTTGCCGTGGATACTCTGCTTGTAGGTTTCCACGACCTCGGCATGACAAATGGAACAATCCACCCTGCTGGGCACGGTGTCGCAGGGACGGTCATGGTCGACCGAAGCCCCGGTGTGGCACTGGTTACAGCGCACGGTCTCGTGAGCCGAGCCGTGGAGCATCGTTGCATCGACCGTCATGCTGCGGCCCTCGTTGCCCGGCAGACTGCCCACCAGGTCAGGCCGGGCATGGCAGACCAGGCAATCCTTGTCGGACATTCCCTTGTCGTAGTAAACCCGCCGCACCGTGTGGGGCTGATGGCATTCGATACAGACCGGCACCTTGTTGGGCTCGTTTTCCCACAGAGTGCCTTCGATGACTTTCCGGTGGACTTTTTCAATCAGCCCGTGGCATTGCTCGCAGGTCTTGGCAACATTGCCCTTGTATATGGAGCTCTTCGGATCGGTGTGATCCCTCACGTCATGGGCCGTGTGGCAATCTGAACAAACCGCGGTCTTGGTCAAACCCCGGACATACAAACCTTCCCCGTGGATACTCAGCGAATAGTTGCTCAGGATGCTGTCCTGGTCCACGGCCACGAAATCACTGACCTTGGTCCCTTCCTTGTGGCATCCGCCGCAAGTATAGGGAATGTTGAATTTGTTCACCTTGGAGGTGGGATTGCTTGGCGGCGTGATGTCGTGGGTGCCGTGACAAGACCAGCAACGCGGGGCCAGGGCCAGACCGGCCGCCACGGCCCGGCCATGCAGGCTGCCCGCATATACCGCGGCCACATCATCATGGCATCTGCCGCAATCCACATCCTTCAGCTGTTCAGGATGGGGAAAGTCCGTGAACCCCTCCAGATCCTCGTGGCAATCGACGCAAGTCAACCCTTCCTGACCATGCACGGATTTCTGATAGATATCGAGATCGACATAAAGGGATACGACCTGGTCCCCCACGTTTTTGGTCATCTCCTCGTCTTCGTGGCAATCCAAACAATCCTGGATTTCCTGCGCCTGCAGACCACCGGCCACGACCAAGGTCAGGATGAGGGAAAAAATGAAAACCAATAGGGGCCGAACCGAAGAAGCATGGGACCGGGAGGGCATCATGGAATCGGGACTCCTTGCCAGAAGGGGCATTTGCTGCGGACCGGAATCTTTGAGTGTTTCGCAGCAGAAGAATCGACACATCGCCCTGACATAATCATCCCTGAATTCACAGGGGTCAACTCGGTTTTAGTGATTGCCAAGTAAAGAGATAGCCTTTATGGGAGCCGATGGAAACAGGCGGTATTGCGAACAATATTTATCCTTTTTTAAATATGTAAATTTTAAACAGTTAAACAATTACCAAAGAAACTATTTATTGATTTCATTTTTTCATTTTTGCTCAACAAAAGCATCCCGAGTGCCCCATAAATCCCACGGTCGCCCTCCGGGGAAAACTTTTTGTTGTGGCCAATCCGTCCATCAATCTCGATTACACCGATGATTGCGACCCCATGCCGCGCAAATGCTCGACTTCCTTGCCGATCAATTGACGGTAGGATCCCGGCTTGAGGTCACCCAGAAGAACATCACCAATTCTGGTCCGCTGCATGGACAACACTTTGTGGTGCAGAGTGTTGAACACCCGGCGAATCTGGGGCACCCGGCCCTCCCCCAGGATGATATTCACCACAGTCCGTTTATCATCCGCTTCCACGGCCTGCACGGACTTCGGCTTGAACTGTCCCAGCTTGGGAAGCAAAATCCCGGCGGTCAGGATATCCAGTTCCGTCTCGCCCAGCAATCCCTGTAACTGGACCTTGAACTCCTGCTCCAGATTCTGGTTACCGTTAATGAGCCGGCACCAGGAACGGTCATTGGTCACGAGCATCAGGCCGCTGGTTCGGCCATCCAGGCGTCCCACAGCCACAAGACCGGGGACATCCTGTGGCCAGAAGACCTGAATGAGCCGGCGCCCTGGGCCGTCTTTGGGCGTGCACACGGTCCCCTGGGGTTTGTGGAAGGCGAAGTAGCGCCGCCCCAGATGGGTCAGGGGGTTTCCGTCCAGCAGGATTTTCTGACCTGTCGTCACGCACTGCCGGGGATTCAGGGTCACCTTGTCGTCAACCTGGACACGTCCATCCAGGACGAATTGCTCCGCCTGCTTCCTGGTCCCATAACCCGCCTTCATCAGAGCTCTGGCAAGACCCAAAGGACGCCCGACTGAAAAAACGCGGTGATCACCGCCACGGTCATGCCTTTTCCCTTGGTTGGCCACGTTCTCTCCTCGGCAAGCAGGAATCAAGGGCTAGATAATCCAACTGACCATGAGCCCAAAGTAGAAAACCAACAACAACCCTGACCGCAAACGGGTCAATTTGCCCCCACGGGTCAGGACCAGGAACAGGACCAGCATGGTAACAAGTTCCAGGGTCACCACCTGGAAATGGAACTTCGTCATTGTCAGCCCATACCACGCCATGGGCAACCCCTCCCGCTCGCTGATCAGGGGCCTGATCAGGCCCACCGGACCAGCGACGCCCAACAGATTGAAGAGATTCGACCCGAAAATATTTCCCAAGGCCAAGTCGGCTTCGCCGCGCAAGGCCGCCATGATTGTGGTAGCCAGTTCCGGCAAACTCGTGCCCACCGCGACCATGGTCAACCCGATGACGGCTTCGGACACACCCAGGGAATGGGCAATGGTGACCGCCGAATCCGTGATGAGTTTCCCGCCCAGGGCCAAGCCTGCAATCCCCACCACGGTCAAAAGAGAACCGCTCAGGATCCCCCGCCAACCACGGTTCCGGAGCGGGGCCTTTTCTGCCAACGATGCGGCCTGGACCACCGGTAATGAATCACGCCGCCGGCCAATGGTCCACCCCATGAACCCCAAAAAACTCGCGGACAATATTCCCGCGTCCAGCCGGGAAATACCGCCATCCCAAACCAGGATTCCGAACAAGACCGTGGCCAGCGCCATGAGCGGAACTTCTCGCCTGGCCAGTTCCCGTTTCACAATCACCGGCCGCATGAGTCCCCCCACGGCCAGGATCAAACCCAGGTTGGCAACGTTGGAGCCGATGACATTACCCAGCACAAGAGCCGTGCTGCCCCGCAGGGCCCCGACCAGGGAAACGAAGAATTCCGGAGCCGAGGTGCCAAAGGCCACCACGGTCAGCCCCACCACCACCGCGGGAATGCCGAGGATCCGGGCCACGGCCACCCCGCCCTCGACCAAAGCGTAGGCCCCCAGCACCAGGACCACAAGCCCCCCGACAAAAGTCACCAGCATCATGAAATCCACGTTCAGATCTCCTCGATCAGGGCGACGGCCCGCACCGGGGATGCCTCGGTTCCCGACAGTTTCAAAGGCAAAGCCATGAAGGTGAACGGGCGGTCAGGTACGCCGTCCAGGCCCCGCAGGTTCTCGATGTTGATCAGGCCCGCGGCCGCGCAGACATCATGGGCCGCCCGCCCGTTGAAATCATCCAGGCTCGGCGTATCCAGACCGATTCCCTTGAGACCGCGACCGGCCAGATCCCGGGCCAGTTCCAGACTCAGGAACGGCCACTGCCGGTAGTACAGCGGGGTGCCCCAATGCCGGGCCCAGCCGGTGTCCAGCAGGACAAAATCACATGCGTCCAGCTCGTAGCCAACCAGGATTTCCGGCCCCAGAGCATCGGGTCCGGGGGCTTCGGGAAACCTGATCACGCAACCTCGTCCGGCGAACCGGTCCAGGGGCAAGGCATCCAAACCCGCCTCATCGGCCTTGAAATGCAGCGGCGCGTCGATGTGCGTACCCACATGGCAGCCCAGTTCCAGGGCGCTGGACATGTGGGTGTCCGGGCCGTGCTCACTGCGCCGGTGAATGGCCAGAGGCTGGTCGTCCCCCGGCCACTGATCCATGTTCGAAATGATGGCATGCGACAGATCAATTATCCGCAACGGCCACTCCTTCGTCGGATTCCGGAAATATCATCTTGATGGTCGCCCGCAAACTTAGTTTAACCGCGCGTCGCTGTCATGGTCGCATTTTTCCTGCGACCCGGTATTGCCTTGGAGCAGGAAAGAGGCGACAATATACGGATGTTCAACCGTGAGGAAATTTCGCTTCAGCGTCCTGCCTGGTGGCTGGCTGTTCCCTTGGCCTGTGGACTGCTGCTGGCCGCCGGCTGCCAGGATCGCATCCCGTTGCCGCCGGCCACTCCCGGTGCGGGTATTCCCACCGTCCAGCACCCCCTGGTAACCCGCGACCTGCAGGAAATCCGCGACGAACATGTTCTGCGCATGATCACCAACTACAATTCCTCCGGATATTTCATTCACAAGGGTGGGCAGGCCGGATTTGATTTTGACCTCCTGAAAAAATTCGCCACGGAGAAGGGAATCACCCTGCAGGTCGTCATCCCCGAACCGGGTGAAGATATGATTTCCCTGCTCAACTCCGGGCAAGGAGATGTGGTCGCCGGGGGGATCATGCAGAATGAGTTCCTGGAATCCTGGGCGGCGCCGACCCGCCCCACGAACTTTGTGCGCAAGGTCGTGGTATGGAAAGCAAAGGAGAACCGCAGCCAGGGTTGGGCGGGTCTGGCCGGATTGCAGGTTGTCCTGCCCCGGGAGGATCCTTTCCGTGACCAGTTCATGAATCTGAAGGAAAATGCCCCTGTCCATTTCTTCGCTGTCCAGGGACCACCAGGACTGCAGGCCGAAGATCTGCTGGTCAAGGTCAGCAACGGTGAAATCGACGCGACCGTTGTCAACGACATCGTGGCCAAGGCCGCCATGTCCTATCTCCCCGGGCTTGAGATCGGACCCGTACTTACCGACCGTTGGCCGACCGTTTGGCTCGTCCGCCATAACAGCCCCGACCTGAAGGCCGTCCTGAACGCTTTCCTGAAGAAACACATCCGCATGGGCGCCGACCGTAACATGCGCCGCAGCCAGGTGTACGGGGTCATCTACGACCGTTACTTCAAAAACCCGGAATCGATCCGCACCATGTGGGCCCCTGAACACCGCCCGGAAAAGAGCGGCAGGATTTCCGACTTCGACGATGTCATTCGCAATGAAGCCGACCCCATGGGCATGGATTGGCGCATTGTCACCGCCTTGATCTACCAGGAATCCCGGTTTTCCCCTCTGGCCAGGAGCATTGCCGGAGCGCGGGGTCTGATGCAGGTCATGCCGCAATTCTCGGGGGTCCAGGCTGATTCCCTCTTTGCGGTCCGGACCAACATCAAGGCAGGCGTGAACCTGCTGCACACCATCTACAACCGGTATGCCTACCTGGATTCCCTGGATCGCTGGCGGTTCACCCTGGCCGAATATCACGCCGGCAACGGCCACCTGACCGACGCCCGGCGCCTTGCCATGGATCTGGGGCGCAACCCCAACACCTGGCGGGACAACATTGCCGACACCCTGCCCCTGCTCATGCAGCGCAAGTACTATGAGAATACCCGCTATGGGTACTATCGGGGCAGCGAAACCGTGACCTACGTGGAGGAAATCCTCAACCGTTACCGCATGTACCGCAGGCTGGTTCCGCTCGAAGCCACACTCCCACCACGGACAGCCCAAACAGATTCGGCGGACCTGGCGAAACCATGACCCGCCGCCGAGCGGTCATGCCTTCTCACCTGCCAGCAGCTCATCCAGCAGGTCACGCGCACGCCGCAAATGGGGAATGACGATGGATCCGCCCACGATCAGGCCCACATCGAACATCTCGAGGATTTCCTGCTCCCCTGCCCCCAGTTCAAAACAACGGATGACGTGATAGGCAATGCAGTCGTCACAGCGCAGGACCAGGGAGGCGGCCAGGCCGGCCATCTCCTTGGTGAGCGCCGGCAGGGCGCCGTCCCGATAGCAGTTGGTGTCCAGGTTGAAAAATCTTTTGGTGGTCATGGTCGCCGTTTCCAGCACTCTGGCGTTCAACCGTTCCCGCTCCGCGCGAAATTTCTCGAGTCTGCCGCTCATGGCGATCCCTTCCCCTTGTCTGATGAGTGCCTACACTGCGGTTGGCGGCAACCATTTCCTGTGCTAGCCTTCCGGATCATAGCATGAAAGGACGGTTCGCAAACGTGCCTCATCGCCATTTTACGTCCATGACCCTGATGCTGACCTGCGGCCTCGTCCTGGCCTGCGGCGCATTTTTTTTGCCCGCCATAGCGACGGCCACGACCGCCCGCACGACAGCCCTCGGCGGCCGCTCGGATTTTTTCACCGATGACGCCAACACGCGCCGCTGGTGCGCCGTCGTTGGCGATTATCCCGACCTGGCGACCCTTGAATCGGGGCACTTCGACCTCGGCGGCGGTTACCACAACCAGTGGGGCGCCATCGTATCAGGCCCGGGCGTGCGACTGCACGCAAAACTCGACGCCGCAGGCCGCCGGGGAACCCTGGGTTTCTTTCTGAACGGCCGGCAGGATGACATGGACCCCGGCAGCCTGCACCACAGCCGTCTGGCCGGCAGCCTGGAGGGCATTTACGCTCGCCGGTGCGGCCCGGCCACCCTCGCCCTGCAATACCGACGGGCAAGCAGCACGACCGATCTAGCGGATCTGGGCGGACCAAGCACCGGGGTTCTCAAGGCCACGCGCAGCGATCTCGGAGGCGGATTGCGCATGAACCTGGGATCTCGCGCCATGCTTGATCTGGCCGGTGAACTGCGGGGAATAAGCCAGGATGTCCCGGCCGCTCTTGCCAACATCGCCGACGGGGCTTTGGACGGGTGGGGCAGCTTCGACCTGCGCGGTCGCGCTTTCATCGGCCTGGGCGACCGCATAGCCCTGGTCCCGGTGGCCGAATACATCCACGAGCACTTCCGTCTGGTCCAGGATTTTGCAGACGGAATGAACAGCAGTAACATCGACCGCGAACTCGTGCACCTGGGTTTGGGTCTCAACTTTTTTGCGAACCTGGACAACATGCTGGTTCTTTCCGGGGAATTCATGGGAGCCGGCGACAACGCCCGCGAAGGTCTGCCGGCCGACAGCCCCGGGGGCCAGTTGATCGACCAGGCCATCGTCCTGCGCCTGGCCTTTGAATCCCGGCTCAACCCCTGGCTGACCGCCCGTGGTTCCGCGGGCCTGCAGACGGTCACCATCGATTCCCCCACCGGCAATCTGGATGCGGACCACGTCCCGCTGGCCGTGGGACTGTCAGCCTATGCCGCCCACCTGGCGCTGGATGTGGCGGTGAGCGACCGTTTGCCGAGCACCCTCACCAACCTGGCCCTGGCCCCCGTCGAGGACGAGGACTCCACTTGGCTGATCGTCAACCTCCGCTACGAGTTCCGGCCCTAAGGATTGGGAGTCACCTTGCCGCACCTGGTCTTTCCCAACCTCTATCTTTATCTGGCTACCTGTCTGATCCTGGCGGTAGCCCAGATGATCTATGTCCTGTTCGGGTTTGGGGCGGGTCTGATCGCCGTCGGCAGCCTCGCCCTGTTTTATCCTGACATGCAGGATGCCGTGGTGCTGCTTATGCTGGTGAACTTTCCCGCCGAGTTGTGGGTCGTGATTCATTCACGGAAGGAAATCCGCTGGAGGCCCATTCTGGGTCTGGGCTCCGGGATCGCCCTGGGCATTCCCCTCGGGACCTGGTTCCTGAAAACCGGCGACACCTCCCTCGTGCTGACGATCCTGGGGGTCTTTCTGGTAGCCGTCGGCCTTGTCTTCCTGCGTTTGCCCGCGGGCGGGAACCGCAGGCCACCTCCCCTGCTGGCTCCGCCCACGGGTCTTCTGTCGGGCGTTCTGACGGGGCTGTTCGGAACCGGGGGTCCGCCTCTGATCATCTGGTATCAGCTGACCACCTCCTCCAAGGCCGCCTTCCGGGGCAACCTGATGACCATTTTTCTGATGATGACCTTTGTGCGGGTGCCCAGCTACATCATCGGGGGACTTGTCACCGCGCCGCGGCTGTGGTCGGCGCTGGCGGTCATGCCCGCAGTCCTGGCCGGAGCCTGGCTGGGCAACCGGTTGCATCTGGAGATCAGCGAGCGGCGTTTCCGGACCCTGGTCAGCATCCTGCTGGTGATCCTGGGCCTGCTGCAGATAATTCACTGCTGACCCGGAAGGACAGGCCTGGCTCAGAACTCGACACCAAGGCCCAGGCGCCAGTTGGAAATTTTTCCCCCCGGGCCAGGCAACACCGATTCACCTTCGGTATCCTCTGCCTGTGACGATTTGCCGGACGGTGCCACTCCTGTGACCAGCAACTGATCCAGCAGGCCGGCGCTGTAACGAAATTCCAGCATGAAGGAACCTGCGCGCAGACTCATCCCCACCTGGGCCATCAGATTCAGGTTTTCATAGCTGTATTCGCGGTCGGCCACCCCGACCGGATGGTCCCATTGTTCGGAGAGCTTGAGATCGACCGCCCCGGCCCCGTAGATTCTTGCCCGGACCGAGCCGAAATCCCTGGCAAGGCCCAGGCTCAGCGCAGGCTGGAGATAATGAAGAATCACCGCGTCCTTGCCCAGACGATTGCCCTCGTGGATATCGGAAAACACCATGTTCAGGGATCCCTGCTTCTGGACATAAGCCAGGGAATAACCCAGTTCCAGAAGACCCGTGCCAAGCGGGCGTATACCCTCCACACCTGCCCAGGGACCATTGCCCTGCGCGGCCAGGCCGACATCACTGCGCACCCACCCGGCCTGGGCCCACCATGTTTCGGCCCGCGCATTCCCGGCGCCCAGGGTCCACATCACAGCCAGAGCCAGCAGCGGCCAGGTCACCTTGGGGGTTATCATGGATGATTCCTTTCGGTCAGTTCAGGGTCTGGTGGCGATCAGGATCAGGAGGATCATGACCAGCCCCAGAACATGCTTGATAAACATGGCCAGCAACTTGCCGGTAAAAACATGGGCGCCGAGGCGCAGGCTGGGTTGGATTTTGCGCAAGCGCCTGTATTCGCCGGAAACTCCTCCGGCAAAGGCCCCGACAAAGCTGCCCAGAACGGCTCCGACCAGCGGCAGCAAGGCCTGTCCCACCATCGCGCCCAGCACCCCCCCCACGAAGGCCATGGTGATGCCTCGGCCGCTCGCCCCCTTGCGCAGGGGGAAAAAGGTGCCCACGAGGAACTCCAGACCTTCGCCGGCCAGGGCCAACCCCGCGAGAATCGCCAGCAGCTTCCAGCCGATGGGCCCGAATCCCGTCACCAGGGCATACACCAGGGCCAACCCGAGAATGATGAAGTTTCCCCCCAGGCCGAGATAGACCAGCAGGGAGATGGCGAGCAGCAGCAGGGACCAGCCCACGAAGCCAACCCACTGTCCGATCGTTGTCAGCAGATCCGGACTCAATGCCCGGCACCGTAGGACTGTTCCCCGGCCTCCACGGCAAACGGCAATTTGTTTTCCGGCGGGGGCAGGGTGCAATTGAAACGGTCCGGGTCGTAATCGCACAGGGGATTGTAGGCGTAGTTGAAATCCAGATCGACCATACCCTGGGCATCGGCCTTGATATCCAGGTAGCGTCCTCCGCCATATGTCTGGTGGCCGGAGGTCTTATCGTAAAACGGCAACCAGAGAAAGTCCTGGCCGGTGGTATCGGCCGGGCCGAAGACCGTCAACTCGTAATCGGCGTTGTCGTGGCGAAATCTGAGCAGCCCCCGGCGCAGATAGGGAACCTGTTGTCCCTTGTGCTTGGTCAGGAAAACCGTGTCTCCCTGGGCGGCCGCCAGCAACGGCGTCCGGAAATGAAGCTCCGGCTGGGGATAGTAGTAGTTCAGGCCGGCGAAGGAATCCAGGGCCGCGGCGGGCAGGGGTGATCGTGCAGGATCAGTGAATTCCTCGTTCTTGGTGATCCGCATTTCCACCAGGGCTATCTCCCATTGCTCCTGGTCCTGTTGATTCAAGACGACGGGACCAGGGGCGGGTTCACCCTTTTCGCACCCCATCAAGCCGGCGACCAGGGGAACCAAAACCATCAACAGCAGCCCCACATATTTTCGCCCGCAATTCATGGTGATCATCGCCCTTTCACGCCCGAGGGTACAACCCCTGGGGCGGTTCGACACAGTTCAGGTTTCCTTTTGCCTCGTTCATTGTATAACATAATCGAGCCCGATTATGAAGTCTCCGACCTTGGGGGCCGATTTATCGCCCATGAGGATTCCCGCCGAATCCCTTCCCACAGGAGCAGCCTGATTACATGGACCAACCGCGGCCCCTTTCCGATACCCGCACGGTGCCCACCTCCCTTCTGGAAGTCGTGGTGCTGGCCGGCGCCTTGCTGGGAAGACTCCCCGCCCTGGGCGCATGGTGGACCCTGGACGACTGGGGTCAGATCGGTCGCGCCGCCCATGTTGCCCCGGCGGTTGCCGGCTGGCCGGCGCGGATTCTGAGCCAACACTGGTGGTGGCAGTTGAACTGGCCCTTGTGGGGACTGGATCCCGTGCCCCAGGCCCTGGCCCGCATGCTGCTCCACGCGGGCTCGGCGCTCATGGTCGGGCGAATCGGCCGGCGGGCTGGATTGCCCGCTCCGGCCTGGTTTTTTGCCGCCCTGGTTTTCGGGGCCTCCCCCCTGGCCTTCACCCCCTTGTACTGGGCCTCGGGGATCCAGGAACTCCTCGCGGTGTTTTTCGCCCTGCTGGCGGTGGAAAGATGGTTGCAGGGCACCCGCGCCGGCATGTTGACGGCCCTGCTGGCAACCGTCCTCTCCTTGTTGGCCAAGGAATCCGGATTGGGACTGCCGGCCCTTTTTCTGGCCATTTTGTGGTGGGGCGAGGTCATCAAACCCCTGGACCGGGCCTTTGCCTGGGCCATGATCATGTTCGCCCTGTTGGCGGCGGTCACCAGCGGCACCCTGGTCATGGCCCATTTCGCCACCGGGCCCCACGAGACCTATGCTCTCGGCGGTGTCGTGGTCATGCTCTCCAACCTGGGCACCTTCGGCTGGTGGCTGCTGTCACCCGGCCCCCTGCTGGCTTCCCACATCACCTGGGTCATGAGCGCGGCCGGTGCCACCTTCTTCCTGCTTTGGTCCCTGTGGGCCGGGTTCCGCATGCCCCTGGGCCGGCCCCTGCCCGCAACAACCTTGCTGGCCGCCTTGCTGGTCATCGGGCCCGCCCTGCCCTTGCGTTCCCAGATCCATCCCTACCTGGCCTACCTGGCCGTCGCTCCCCTGGCCCTGGCCATGGCCACACTCATCCCCTGGCGACGGATCCACGGCCGGCGGGTCTTGTTGCTCGCCCTGCCTGCCCTTGTTTGGAGCCTTCTGGGCATGGAAGTCCGGCAAGGCAACCGCAACGAACTCGGTCTCCCCGCCGACCCCGTGGTCAGGGCGACCAGCCTTTCCTGGGCGGCGACCAAAACCATCAGATCCGTGGTGGCCCACAACGCGGCCGCCCAGCCCGACTCCACGGTGGACCTGGTTCTTTTCCAAGAACCCATGAGCAAAGCCCAGCTCGACAACGCCGCCAGGTTCGGCACCCGCTGGGTCCGTTCGAGCGAACTGTATCTGGCCTGTGGCGGTTCCATCGGGCCGACCCTGGCGGTTCAGGGGAAATCCCGGATCACCTGGCGCAATGCCCTGACCGACAGCCCGACCAAGGCTCAGGTCCTGGCCGAAACGGCCACCGGGTTCAAGGTTTGGGGCCCGGTTCCCAATGCCCTGTTCTATGCCGCCATGACCGATGTCGGCCTCGGCTATTACGATCGGGCGCGCCGACACCTCATCGCGGCCGCCGCCCTGAATCCCGCCACCGTCAACTTCGTCTACGACCAGGGCCAGATGATCATCCCCATCGAACTGGCGGTGAAAAACCTGCAACCGTTCATCGACTGGACCGCCAACCGGTTGGACCGGGGAAGTTCCCGGCTGGAAATCGGCGGTATCCAGACCATGTTCATCGATTTACTGAGCCGTTGCACCGGCAAATCCGTGACCGCTTTGACCGCCGGCAGCAAGATCCTTATTCCCGGTCATGACCTGCCAACCATCAAGCGAAAGGCTGAACATTGATGGACCAATTGGGAAAAATCCTGACTCTGACGATCGGACCCTGGAACCTGGGGCAGCTCTTGCTGGCGCTGTTGTTCCTGGTTGGCAGCTTCATCTTGCGCCAGGTGCTCAGCAGCGCGGTGCGCAACCGGCTCTTGACTCTGGCGAAACGCAGCGAAACCGAGGCGGACGATTTGGCGATCCAAGCCATCATCAGCCCGCTGGGCGCCGTGTTGCCGGTGATCGGCTTTTTCTTTGCGACGCGCATCCTGATGACGGTTCATGCCGAGTGGATCGCCGTATTGGACAAGGTCTTCCGACTGACGATCATCCTGATCGTGGTCTGGACCGCCTTCAAGCTGGTGGATGCCCTGGCCGTTTTTTTGAGCGAGATTGCCGGGCGCACCTCATCGAAGCTGGACGACCAGGTGGTTCCGTTGCTGCGCAAGGGTTTCAAGGTGTTCCTGGGCATCCTGGCGTTAATCCTGATCGCCCAGAACCTGGGCTATTCGGTCTCGGGGCTGCTGGCGGGTCTGGGCATCGGCGGACTGGCGGTGGCCATGGCGGCCAAGGACACCCTGGCCAATTTCTTCGGTTCGCTGATGATCCTCATCGACCAGCCGTTCCACAAGGGGGATTGGGTCACCTTTCCCGGCGGGGACGGCGTGATCGAGGAAATCGGTCTGCGCTCGACCCGCATCCGCACCTTCGCCAAGACCATGGTTTCGGTCCCCAACCAGTTCCTGGCCAATGCCACGGTCGAGAACCATTCGTTGATGCCCAAGCGCCGCATCAAATTCACCCTGGGAGTGACCTACCAGTCGAGTGTCCAGCAGATCAAGGACCTGGTGGAGGCGATCGAAAACTACCTCCACGCCAACGAGGACATCGACCAGGAATTCATGCTCGTCAAGTTCACCGATTTTTCCTCCAGCAGCCTGGATTTGTTCGTCTACTGCTTCACCGTCAGCACCGACTGGACCAAGCACCTCAGCGTCAAGCAGGAGGTCAACTTTTCGGTCATGAAGCTGGTCGAGGACATGGGCCTGAGCATCGCCTACCCGACCCAGACGGTGCACCTGGTGAGCGACCAGGAAGGGTTGCAGACTGCGGCTGATTAGAAAGCGGCCCGCGGTTCATGCGCTCAAGGGGCGATGCAAGCGACAACGAGTGCGTCTGTTTTGACGGAGTGCGGGGACAGGATCTTTTTTTGATGGTACAGGCACATATGTGGTACTATTTGACCCCATTTCAGAAACGGATTTCTGAACTGTGATTGAAGATGGCTTTAGGGGGATTTGAAAGCCATACAAAATTGAGGTCAGGAAGTGACGCTCCCCATTGATCAGGGTAGTGCTGCTGGACACTCGGGCCGGCAACCGGGGCCTGACTCTGCCCATTCCGTTCCAGATCTCAGCATCATTATTGTTTCTTTCAATTCCGCCAAATTTCTCCCCGCCTGTCTTCGTTCCATTGCCGCCGGGGCGGGTGGTTTGTCCTATGAGGTCATCCTCGTTGACAATTCATCCAGTGACGGGACAGTCGCTTGGGTCGCCATGTCCATGCTTGGGGTTCGGGTGATTGCCAATACCCTCAACGAGGGCTTTGCCCGAGCCTGCAATTCCGGGCTTCAGATTGCCAGAGGACATTTCCTTTTGTTGCTCAATCCTGATACGGTCCTGGATGCCCTGGCCCTGGAACACACGGCCAATTACTTGCGGAAACGGTCGAAAATTGCGGCAGCTTCCTGCAAAGTGGTCATGCCCGACGGCAGGATAGACCGGTCCTGCAAAAGGGAGTTCCCTAATCTCTGGGATGCCTTCACCAGGTTTACCGGACTCAGCAGGGTGTGGCCGCAGAGTCGGCTCTGGGCCCGTTATGACGCAGCCTACCTTGATGATGACCTCGCCCAGGAAGTTCCGCTTATCGATGGTTGTTTCATGATGATTCGCCGTGAAGCGCTCGATGACTTCGGGTTTCTCGATGAGCGGTTTTTCATGTACGCCGAGGAGATGGATTGGTGCCGACGAGCCCACAATGCGGGTTGGTCCATCGGTTACGAACCTGCAGGTCGGGTTGTCCACATCAAGGGGGCGACGACCCAGCACCACACCTTCCGCATGCTCTATCATTTTCATCGTTCCATGGCCTTGTACTACTGGAAACACAGCCGATGGAGGTGGATGGGAACACTAGTAGTAATTCCAGGGCTTCTCTTACGATTCACGGCCCTCATGATTTTGAACGCGTGCCGGAAAAACCGGCATGTCAGTGGTGGGGGAGTATGATGCAAATCCTTTCGGTATCGATACATCCTGACGACTTTTGCCTGTGTATAGGAGGCACTCTAGCTCTGCATGTGGCTCGCCAGGATCAGGTGTATGTTCTGGTCCTGACCGATGGGGAAATGGGTGGAGATTCGGGCAGGAGGAAAGAGGAGACCACGGTTTCGGCCCGGATCCTGGGTATCGACCATGTGAATTTTCTGGGCCTCCCCGATGGGCGGCTGGACGACTCCATTGACACCGTGTCCAGGATTGAGGACTACCTGATCCGTAAAACACCGGACAGGATCTACTGTTGCAGTTCCAAGGACAGGCATCAGGATCATCGCAATGGCAGCCTGGCGGTCCTTTCCGCTGCGCGCAGGGCACGGGAAATATGGCTCCATGAGACCGTATCCTCTCTCCCGAATTTTGCGCCTACCGCTTTTGTCGACATCTCCTCGGTCATGGACCTGAAACTGAAGGCTATCAACTCCCACGATACCCAGAACGGGAAGGGATACCTTCATCCCAATGCCGTGCGCAGCCTGGGCCGATTCAGGGGGTTGCAGGCACAGGTTGATTTTGCCGAAGCTTTTGAAATCTACAAGCAGGTTGTGTCGCTTGGTGGTGATCAACAATGCTGACGCTTCAAGACAGTCCTCCCACGGCCTTCAATGCCTGGTATGTCCGCCGCGGAAAATCCCTGATTGACCGCCTGGCGGGAACCGTCCTGCTCCTTTTGATGTCACCGTTGCTGATTACCCTGTTGATGGTGGTCAGGCTCACGCTGGGCCGCCATGTCATTTTCGTCCAACCCCGGGCGGGTCGGCATGAAAGGCCATTTTCCTGCTATAAAATTCGGACCATGAAGCCGGACCGCAGGAAGTCTGTTGCGTCCTATTCCGGGCAGGAGCGCCGTTCCCTGATCCCTTCTCCGGATGATCCCCGTCACACCACCATCGGCACTTTTTTGAGACGTTATGGCTTGGACGAATTACCCCAGCTCTTCAATGTCCTTCGCGGCGATATGAGCCTGGTCGGGCCGCGGCCGGAAATCTGGGCAGTGGCTGGTTCCTATGACCACTACGAGCGCAAACGGTTTGCCGTCAAACCCGGCTTGACGGGATACTGGCAGGTCACACACCGCAGTGACGGTGTTGATCTGCGGGAATTTGCCGCTGTGGATATCGAATACTGCCAAAAAGTTTCCCTGCTTAACGACCTACGGATCTTGTGCGCCACGCCACGGGCCGTTTGTTCCATGGCCGCAGCCACGGAATGCAACCGCTCATCCGCCTGAATGCCGTAAATTTCGGACTTCTGGAATTTTCGACCTCGGACAGGTTCGTCGCCGGGCGAAGAGGGCGTGATGACACTGTTCCCCGCCACAAAAAAGCACCTTCCCCGGAAACTCCCGGAGAAGGTGCAATTTCAAGAACAACGCACTTTTGAAGCCTGATGCCGACTCCCCCGGTTCCCTGGCGTGTGGGCACCGGGCGATTGGGCAAGGCCTATCCCCCGCCGAATCTATAGCGGCCGAGTAGCCTTCTTCAGCCACGCCTTGTGATCCTTGTCCAGGCGCGGCGCCAGCTCGCGATACACCCGGGCATGATACGCATTCAGGTACGCGAGCTGATCCTTCGACATGAGCTTCTTGTCGATGAGTCTGCGGTCGATGGGACACAGGGTCACCGCGTGGAAGCCCAGCCAGGTCTTGCCGCCCCGGCTCAGCTTTTCATTCTTGACGACGAAGGCCAGATTCTCGATGCGGATCCCGAACTTGCCCGCCTCGTAGTGCCCGGGCTCGATGGACAGGATGTTGCCCTCGACCAGCGGCGGGGTCACGATGTTCTTCAGGCTGTGGGGCCCTTCATGGACGCCCAGGTACTGCCCCACGCCGTGGCCCGTGCCGTGGGCGTAATCGGCGCCCATCATCCACAGCGCCCGGCGCGCGAACATCTCGTGGCGCTGGCCCGTGGTGCCGACCGGGAACGGCGTGATGGTGCAATCGATGGTGCCCATCAGCACGCGGGTGAAGCATTCGATCTCGCGCTTGGAGGGTTTGCCCAGGGTTACGGTCCGCGTGATGTCGGTCGTGCCCTCGGGATACTGGCCGCCACTGTCGATCAGGTAGATCCCGCGCGGCTTGAGCTTGCCGTTGGATTTGGGAGTCGCGCTGTAATGGATGATCGCCCCGTGGGCCCGGTAGCCGCTGATGCTGTCGAAGCTCAGATCCATGAAGTTCTCGCCCTCGGCCCGGAACGCTTCCAGCTGGTCGGAAGCGGATATTTCCGTGACGCCGCCCTTGCGGACCGCCGATTCGAGCCATTTCAGGAACTTGACCATGGCCACGCCGTCACGGCGGTGGGCCTCGATGAAACCGGCGATCTGGACGGGATTCTTTACCGCCTTCATGGCCGTGATCGGCGAGGGAGCCATGTGCAGGGCGGCCTTGCCAAGGCTGTCCTGGACGCGCCGGCTGGTCGCGTCCGGGTCCACCCACACCTTGATTCCCTTGCGGCGGCCCAGAGCCTTCAGGTCAGCCCAGAAATCCCCGTAGTCCTTGATCATCGTCTGCCCCTTCAAGGCACGCGTGACGGCCTTGGTGACCTTGCGGGGATCCACATACAACGAGCAAGTCCGGTCGGTGAGGATCGCATACGCGGTCACCACCGGGGTGTACAGGATGTCCTTGCTGCGGATGTTGAACAGCCAGGCGATCTGATCCAGAGCGCACAGGACATGAGCGCCCGTCCCTGCCGCCTTCATCTCGGCGCGCAGGCGCTTCAACTTGGAAGCGGTGCTTTCGCCCGCGTACTTGGTCGGATGAACCGTCACCGGGTCCAGAACCGCCTCGGGGCGATCGGCCCACAGCTCCTGTACGAGGTTGCGGGTCAGGAACTTCACCTTGATGCCTCGCGGCGCCAGACGGCGCTCGAAAGCGGCGGCCGTGGCCACCGAAACCAGGGTGGGATCCATGCCCAGGGTCTGGCCCTTCTTCAGCTGGGCCGCCGGCCACTGTTCCATGTTCGGCGTCTCGGGTTCACCGAGTTTCATCAGAGTGATGCCCGAATCCTTCAACTGGATGCCGGCCTGAAGGAAGTAGCGCCCGTCAGTCCACAGTCCCGCCTTGCGCCGGCCCACCAGAAGTTCCCCGGCCGAGCCGGTGAAGCCGCTCAGCCAGGTCCGGAATTTCCAGTTTTCCGGAAGGTACTCGCTCTGGTGAGGATCAGCGCTGGGCACATAGTACATATCCAGCCCATGGTTTTTCATGAGGCGACGCAGGGCAGTGACCTTTTGACGGGTATCCATGATGACTCCCTTTCAAGTCAAAGGTTTCACGAACTCCATGACATCCCTGATGGGGATCCCATAGTAGCCGATTTTCGGGATGGTGGGTTTGAGCAGGCGGATCTTGGTCATGCCCCCGACCTGCACTTCCCGGATCACAAAGCCCCGTTTCTGGAAAAAGCGCTGGGCATCGAGATTGTCGTTGGTGGTCAAAGACCACATCCTGGTACATCCTGCAGCACGGGCCGTCTCCTCGACCTTGTCCAGCAACATGGTGCCCACACCCATGAACTGACAAAGAGCGTCGATGGTCACGACTTCACAGTCCTTGTCCCTGATATCGTAGGTGATCAGTCCCACCCGCTCAAAACCTTCGGTGGCAATGAATCCCGGCAATTTGTGGGGGTCATGGACTTCGGCCCCGGACACGACGAAATCGCCGCCGAACAGCAGTTCGGTGCGTTCCTTGACCCAGGTGCGATCATCGTCCGATAGTACGGTTACACGCATGCAAACATCCCTGAAGAAGCGATCAAGGGCTGCCGAAGACCTGGATGTGGATGCCGGGTTGTCGAATTTCATGGAGCAAAGGTGGCCACCGGAACTCCGGGGCGCAAGGCACAGCTCTGAAAAATTCCCCGTCAGGCATCCTCTTCGATGATCACCACAGCAGCCGCAACCTCCTTGGTATGAGTCAGGGAAACATGAAGCCTCACTGTGCCCATGGCCTCCACAAAAGCTCCCAAGCGACCGGTCAGATCCAACTGCGGCTGGCCATCATCCGCACGCAGGACTACGACATCAAGCAGCGACAGTTTTTCAAGGGATGTGCCGGGCACGGCCTTCAGACAAGATTCCTTGGCCGCGAAGCGGGCGGCAAAGTGTGGAACCGGATCAGGGCGCGACCGGCAATAGGCAATCTCCGCGGAGGAAAACACACCCTCCAGAAAGGTTGCCCCTTTCGCCTCGATTTCCCCGCGCAGGCGGTTCACATCGCAGAAGTCCATGCCGATACCCAGCACCAAGCTCATCCTCCCATACTTGAAAACCAACCCCCGGATTCTAACCCACCCACGATCCCAGTTAAACAAAAACCGGGGTCCGGCACGGCCGGACCCCGGGTAGGGAAACCCTGAGATTCCTACCTGTACAGGTTGCGGACTTCGTTCATCGCTGCGCTGGTGGTCACGGGCACCGGGCAACCGCCAGGCTGGGTAACTGTCGCCACCGGGTTGGCGATGGCAACATCCTTGATCGAGTAATCCTCCAGAAGGACCATCGGCAGGCCGTTGTGGCTCGAGGAGGGGATCGCGGGGCGCAAGTTCATGTCGAGGGCACCCGTCTCCACGAAGAAGAGGTCCAACGTCGCCATCACGGTGTTGGCCGTTGTCGGCAGCGGGAAACCATAGCCCACAATGTAATTGTAGATCCCGTCAACGGTTGAGCCTGACCCGACATTCGTTGCCGCCAACGGGAAGCTCACGGTCATGTTGCTGTTGAACGTCGTTAGGCCTTCACTTGAAAAATCGATGCCGATCTCGAACCCGCGCGTCGTGGAGATGCTTGGGTCCTTGAAAATGATGTAGGCTGGCACATGTGCGAAGAAGGCACCCTCGGTGCAGGTCTGCGTGCCGTCAAGATCGAAGAAAAGGCCAAGGGACTCGGTCGCTTGCACGGTATAAGTCCCCGAAAAATTGATCGTCTGGTCGCTGTTGAGCGTCAGGGTCTCGGGCGCCGGAGTATTGTAACCCGCAACATCCAACCAGGTCAGGGTATAGCTCCCGGTGATCTGCCCACTGAGGGTCACATCACCGTTGCCGAACTGGTGGGGAAAATCCGGCCCTTCAAGATCCCAGGGCGCGTTGATCTCGTTGGGCGTCGGGTCGATCATGACGGTTCCCACGGGGATCGCCTCGTAAACCCCATTGAAGGTGAGGCTGCCCCCCGGGGCCAAGGTCTGCATCTCACCGAGGGGAATCGTGTAGCCGGCGATGGGGCCCCAGATGACCGTGTAATCACCGGCCGCCAGGTCGTTGATGGTCATGTCCCCGGCTCCGTTGATCAGGTAACCGGCGGGCCCGGCCATGGACCAGGGGGCGTTGAGGGTATCGGGCGTGGCATCGATGACCACGGTTCCCAGCTGGGGAGAGCCCAGCAACTCCACATCGATGCTGGCTGTATCGTTCGTCGGATCGATGTCCGTTAAATCGTGGGAACACACGATGGTGTACACACCCGGCGGCACGGCGGCGGCAAAATTGACGGCCGGCACCGTGAAGTGCACCACGCCGGAAACTGAGATGCCCGCCGCAAGACCCGGCAGGGTCCGATGTGCCAGCACCGTACCGGTGTTCTGCACCCTGATGGCAACCGTAAACGGCGTAGTGACGTCGGCGGCGCCCACATTACCCAGGGTCGCACTCATGACCAGGTCATCACCGGGATTGACCGTAGCAGGACCGGTGAAGTTCAGGATCGCAATGTCCCCCTGGGGTTGGGCGGAGCCCGCATAGCCCAGCGGTTCAGGGTTGCCGTCAGGATCGTTGGCCACGGCAAACCCCATGGGCGCATCCTGGGCTACGGCGGCATCGATCACGGCCTGGCGCACCGCATACACGCCCGCGGCGTTGGTCGGGCGACCGTGCTCGGCAATGTACAGAGCGAACAGCCCGGAAGCGTGAGGCGCGGCCATGCTCGTCCCGCTGGCGGAGTAATGCCCGCCGCCGGGAATCGTGGAAACGATGTCCACGCCGGGCATGGTCAGATCGATGGCCATACCGGGAGAATTCACGGGGTTGGCGGGATAAACGCTGGCGGAATAGTTGCTGAAGGACGCAAACGAATCGTCGGCGCCATCGGAGGTCGGGCCACCCAAGCCGCCGGGCTTCCCATCGGAATCACCATAGGCGCTGATGGTCGCTGCCTCGGGGAAGGCGGCGGGGATGATGTCATCGGCCGTACCCAGGGTGCCGTCGGCCCCGTAGACATCGACGCCGTCGTTGCCCGCCGAAACCACCACGATGACGCCTGCAGCCACACAATTGGCCACCGCGTCGTGGTAGGGTCCGCTGAAACCGGTGCCCCCGATGCTCATGTTGACGATCTCGATATCCGCGGCGCGGGCCGTAACCCAGTCCAGCCCGGCGATGATGTCCGAAGTGGTGCCGAAGCCGAGGGAATTGAGAACTTTCACGCCCCACAAACGGGCGCCGGGAGCCACACCCACCACGCCCACGGAATCATCCATGGCGGCAGCCGTCCCGGCCACATGCGTCCCGTGACCGAAATCATCCATGAAGTTGGGACTGGATACCCCACCCAGGATTCTCACGCCGTCCACGACGTTCAACTCGTGGTTATTGTAATCAATGCCCGTGTCGATGATCGCGATATCGACATCCACACCCGTGGGCACGCCGTCGATGGCGGCAAAAGGGTTCAAATCGGCATCGATGCGGTCAACGCCCGTGGGCAAACCCTGGGCGGCAACGTGGACCTGGCGGTCAGGAACAACCCTCAACACGTCGGATTCGAGGCGCAGGTTTTCCATCACCTGGGCCGGAATCTGCACGGGAAAACCCTTGATGGCGTGCTCATAAACCGTGGTGATCTTGAAACCATACTTATCGGCCAGCTTGCGCACGCGAGCCGGAACATCCGAGGTGTCGTTTTTGAACTGGACGATGTAGCGGTCGGGAATCACGGCATCAGCGGATTTATTCAGTTGGGCAAGATTCTCCTGGGGTGTCAGGGTATTCAACGTACCCTGGTCGTCACCGGCCCCGACAAGGTCCTGCGGGGTGGTAACCTGATCCTGGGAGCAGCCTGAAATCAGTATCATCAGGAGCGCCATCACGGTCAGGGTGAATATGGCTCTGAGTTTCATCGTCATCTCCTTGGTCGTGGTTGATTCAATGGATTAAAG
Organism: uncultured Fibrobacteraceae bacterium; assembly: GCA_964545545.1. Lineage (GTDB taxonomy): Bacteria > Krumholzibacteriota > Krumholzibacteriia > LZORAL124-64-63 > LZORAL124-64-63 > JAHJTW01. Next base: position 41,414 of record CAZJGK010000002.1, read on the forward strand.
CTTCGCCGGGGCAGTCTTTTCCGCCATTTTATCCGACGTATCTTCTCGTTTTGGTTTCCCCCATTGATATGGATGGTCCGGCAGTATATCACATTATGCAATCCCTGCACAAGAGGCGAGCAAAAAAGTCTGGCTTATTTCAATTTTCCCGGCTGAAAGTTATAAAACACCACGACGGTACTGTTTCAGAAGCCGCCGTTGTCACGCCAGCTGTACTGGTGTGGCCACTTGCTGGTGTCCGTCGGTGTCGATACATGACAAACGTTGCAGGCGGACCGGCGCGAAGGATTGCTGCCACCGTGTTTCTCACCAAACTCCCGGGAGCCTTCGCCACGGGAACTGTGATGGCAGGCACCGCAACTCCCCAGGGACTTGGCCGCTCCCTGGTACTGGACCGCTTGATGATTATCGGAGGTGACCCGACTGGGCACCATGGCATGGGGACTGCCGTGGCAGGCGGCACAATATAGCCCGCCGTGTCCCGTGGCATTGCGATAAAGGAGGGTGCCGGTGTCGGTGCCGTGTACGGCGCCGTGGCAAGTGGAGCATTTGGGCTCGCTGACCCAGGGCACGCGGCCGTCGTTGATGATGCTGTCGGCCACCTGATGCATGGTGCCGTGGCAGGTGGTGCAGTTTCCGTCGGCGCCCAAATGGGCCAGGCTTCGGTTGCATTGGGTGACGGCGCCCGGATGGCAATTCAAGCAGGCGGCGCCGCGGTCGGCATGGGAGTCATGGATCCGGGCAGACAAATAATCCGCCGGGGAGGCCGCCGTCCCGCCCAGAACGGGGCTGGGGTGACAGCTTGAACAAAGCACCGGTCGCGCGGCATCCAACCCCGTGCCGTGCATGGCATCGTGGGTCTGCAGGATGTTCCGGAAGGCATCGGACGTTCCACCAGCAATGCTTCCGGTGGCGCTGCCCCCCTGGGCGTGGCACAGGTTGCAGGAAATTTCGTCGCTGGTGGGCACGGTGGCCTGCGTCGTGGCCAGCACCGCTCCCGTATTGTTCTTCACGGTGATCTCGATGATCTGGTACGGATTCCAGTTCCCGCTGTCATTCACCGGAACCAGGGGAATTCCGTCCACTTCGAAATGATCGCCCCGAGCCACCATGGTCCCGCTCAGGCCGTTGTGCAATTGAGCGTCCACCAGATTCAGCCCCTTGTCCAGGGGAAGATCCGTCCCGAAAAGGGCCTGGTCGTTCTGCCAGAACTGGGCAAAGTCGCCGCCATAGATATCCGTTTTACCGCTGGAGGTGGTGTTGTCGATCAGGGAGTACTCCAGCGTCAACCCCGCGGTGACCACCTGGGGCGGGGTTCCCCGCGAAAGGACCTGAGCCCAGACCGTATTGTAGGGCGGCAGGATCACCGCCGCGTTATAGGTTGGATTCAGACAGTGCATACCCAGATCATTCCAGGCCAAAACGACAAAGTCTCCGGTAACCGGCAGAGGGGTCTCGTTGACCTGGTCGGAGCCACCGCAACCGTTCAAAAAGGCAAGCATAGTCCAAGCCACCAACACCATAACGCCATATTTTTTCATTACTTAACCCCCAAAAGTCAACAATTTCATAAACTCGCCCAGATCGGGAACATCCTGGAAGGCCAGGGTCGCGTTGATGATCGCATCCTGCCGATCGGCAGACATGACGCCGTGGGCGTTGGCCCGGAACTTGGCGATGAGCTCGTCATCGCTCATGGGGTTTTCTGGGCTGCCCTTGGCGTGGTCCACCGTTTCGGTGAAGGTGCGGCCGTCGATGGTTGTCAAGGTGGCGATGGCGCGCTTGGTGCCCGGGAACAGGGCGTCGATCTCGGCGTTGGCCACGACCTTGATCTTCGGCAGCAAGGCGCGGATGCGCGGATCGAACAGCTTGTCCTGCTCGAAGCTGTTCGGGTAGACCCCACCGTCGGCGGCCACCGCAGCAACGCAGTAGGGCAGGCTGTGGTCGGCGGTTTCCTTGGTCTGCGGATCGTACTTGCTGGGATCGCTCAGGATATCCGCGCCGCGTGTCGTGGTCTGGATATGAATCTCGGCAAGGTCTTCGGCGACCAGGCTATGCTTCTGCATGACCATCTGCACGGCGCTCAGCGGCTGATGGGTGAGCGCCTCGGTGGGGAACGGCTTGTAGGCGCAGCGGGTGATCAAAAATTCCTTGCCCAGGCCCTGGAGCAGGATCTCGGGTTTGAGCTCGACATTGTGGAGCACATGCTGGAAACCCTCCTTGCCCTCGATGACCTCCACCGGACCGCCGTAGCCCTCGCGGGCCATGAGCGCAGCCAGCACGCCGGCCTGGGTGGCCAGGGGGTCGGCGGTGTTCTTCATGTTGGTCAGATGGCCGGCGACCACCCCGCCCAGGGTGTAGTGGCTGCTGCCGCTGATTCCCGCGGCGGCCACCAGCTGGTCGGCATTCAGCCCGTAGATGCGCCCGGCCACGAAGGGGCTCACGAGCTGGGTCAAGGTGGCGTGATGCCAGCCGACCTCGCGCACGCCGGGGAAGCAGGCCAGGCACCAGCGCAGTTCCAGTTCGTAGGCGATCACGATGGCAGCGAGCGCCTCGCGGCCGTCTTTACCCTCGGCCTCAGCCGGCGATAGCGCGCCGAAGATGATATCCGATGGATGGCTGGGATCCTGCTCCCAGAAGATGTCGTTGTAGTCCAGCGCGCGCACCAGCAGGCTGTTCATCAGGGCGGCATTCGGCGCGTTGGTCCGCAGCCCGCTGCCGATGATGGTGGCCTCGGGTGTGCCGCCGATCTTTCGCGTGAAGCGTTCCATGGCCTGCATATCGTGATTGCCGACCGCGGCCAGCGCGCAGCCCACGCTGTCCAGCAGGAAGCGCTTGGCCTCTTTAAGGGCGAGACCGGGAATGTCCTCGTATCGCAGGTTCAGGACGAAATCAGCCATACGGCGGGTCAAACTGGCCATGAGCTTCATTCCTTTGGCAAAGGCGACGTTCGAACGGATAAGGAGGTCAAGATAAGTGATGGGCGGGACGGGGAGCAAACGCAAAAAAACCGCTTCGCATTTGGGGCAATAGCCGATTTTTTCCCAGAAAACGATTTCCTGCGCACATGAGCAATCTGCGACAGTTTCATCGAGCGTGTTCCCCGTCATTAACTGCCTGCGAAGCCCCTCTCTATTGACCCCGACCTAAAATCCCTTATCCTATTGACCGAAAATGAGTACGACTTTCATCTTAAAGCGAGGCGACCATGGCCAAGCCCTACGGCAAAGACAACCCTGGCCCGGAACACATCGAAAACGATGAATGGCGCGAATCCCTGGACTATGTTCTGAAGCAGCAGGGCCCCGAGCGCGTGAACCAGATCCTGCGCCTGCTGCAGACCCGCGCCCAGGAACACGGGGTGAGCATCCCGTTCACGGCCAACACGCCGTATATCAACACCATCCCGCGCAAACGGCAGGGTGTGTTTCCCGGTAACCGCGAGCTCGAACGGCGGATCAAATCGATCATCCGCTGGAACGCCATGGCCATGGTGGTGCGCGCCAACCGCGAGCTGCCGGGTATCGGTGGGCACATCTCGACGTACGCCTCGGCGGCCAACCTGTGGGAAGTCGGCTTCAACCACTTCTGGCGCGGCCGCACCAAGGATTTCATCGGCGACCAAGTGTACTTCCAGGGCCATGCCTCCCCCGGCGTCTACGCCAGGGCTTTCCTCGAAGGCCGATTGACCGAGCAGGACCTCAAGAATTTCCGACGGGAGCTTTCTCCGGGTGGCGGCCTGTCCAGCTATCCTCATCCATTTTTGATGCCGGAGTTCTGGGAATTCCCCACGGTGTCCATGGGCCTGACGGCCATCTCGGCCATCTACCAGGCGCGCTTCAACCACTACCTGGTGGACCGCGGCCTGCGCAAGGGCAGCGGCCGCAAGGTCTGGGCCATGCTCGGCGACGGCGAGATGGATGAGCCGGAGTCCCTGGGCGCCATCACCCTGGCCAGCCGCGAACAGCTCGACAACCTGATCTTCGTCATCAACTGCAACCTCCAAAGGCTCGACGGGCCGGTGCGCGGCAACGGCAAGATCATCCAGGAACTGGAGGCCGCCTTCAGGGGCGCCGGCTGGAACGTGATCAAGGTCATCTGGAGCGACGATTGGGATCCGCTGCTGGAAAAGGACACCTCCGGCAAGCTGCTGCAGCGCATGGAAGAGATCCTCGACGGCGAGATGCAGCGTTATTCGCTGAGCAACGGCGCCTATGTCCGCGAGCACTTCTTCGGCAAGTATCCCGAATTGCTGGAGCTGGTGGAGCAGTACAGCGACGAGCAGATCCAGAAGCTCAAGCGCGGCGGGCACGATCCCGAGAAGGTCTACGCCGCCTACAAGGCCGCGGTGGAGCACAAGAGTTCGCCCACGGTGATCCTCGCGCAGACCGTCAAGGGCTACGGCCTGGGCGAAGCGGGCGAGGGCAAGAACATCACCCACTCGCAGAAGAAGCTCAACGAAGACGAGCTGAAGGAATTCCGTTCCCGGTTCAGCATTCCCATCAGCGACGACGAGATCGCCGAGACGCCGTTCTACCGGCCCGCGGACGACGACCCCGAGATGGTCTACCTGCGCCAGCGGCGCACCGCCCTGGGCGGGTCGCTGCCGGCGCGCGGGCAGGAGGTCCTGCCGATGGCCTGCCAGACCGAGGAGATTTTCCGGGAATACTACAGCGGATCAGGCGAGCGCGAATTGGCCACCACCATGGCGTATGTCCACATGCTTGGCAAGCTGTTGCGGGACAAGGAATTCGGCAAGCTGATCGTGCCCATCGTACCCGATGAGGCCCGCACCTTCGGCATGGAAGCGCTTTTTCGCCAGGTGGGCATCTACAGCCATGTCGGTCAGCTATACGAACCGGTGGACAAGGACACGCTCCTGTTTTACAACGAGAAAAAGACCGGGGCGATTCTCGAAGAAGGGCTCAGCGAAGCCGGCTCCATGGCGAGCTTCATCGCCGCCGGTACCTCGTACTCCAACAACGGGGTCAGCACGATCCCGTTTTACACCTTCTACTCCATGTTCGGGTTCCAGCGCGTGGGCGACATGATCTGGCAGGCGTGCGACAGCCGCGCCCGCGGCTTCCTGGTCGGCGCCACAGCCGGCCGCACCACCCTGGCCGGGGAAGGCCTGCAGCACCAGGACGGCCACAGCCACGTGCTGGCCCTGACCCCCACGCCCGTCAAGGCCTACGATCCGGCCTTCGCCTACGAACTGGCGGTCATCATCCACGACGGCATCACCCGCATGTTCTGCCTCCAGGAACACTGGATCTACTACCTGACCGTCGGCAACGAGCAGTACCGGATGCCTGCCATGCCCAAGGGCGCCGGCATCAAGGAGGGCATCCTGGCCGGCATGTACCGTTACCGGAAGAGCTCACTCAAGGGCGCCAAGGCCAAGACCGCGCCCCGGGCTCACCTGCTGGGCAGCGGAGCGATCCTGAACGAGGCCCTCAAGGCCGCCGCGATCCTGGCCAAGGACTACGGCGTGGCCGCCGATGTGTGGAGCGTGACCAGCTACAAGGAACTGTACCGTGACGCCATCGAGTGCGAGCGCTTCAACCTTTTGCATCCGGAAACGGAGCCGAAGGTGCCGTATCTGTCATCCCTGCTCGAAGGCGAAACCGGCGTCTTCGTCGCGGCCTCGGACTACATGAAGGTGCTGCCTGCGAGTGTGGCCCGGTGGATCCCCGGTCCCCTGCATTGCCTGGGCACGGACGGCTTCGGGCGCAGCGACGGCCGCGACCAACTGCGCGACTTCTTCGAGGTCGACGCGCGTTACATCACCCTGGCCGCCCTCAATGAACTGGCCCTGCGGGGAGACATCAAGAGTTCCGTCGTCAGCAAGGCCGTCGGCGACCTGGGCATCGATCCGGGCAAGCTCAACCCGCATACCGATTGACCACGCGGGCGCCTGCGGCGATGTTAACCCGGTGCCCTGAAGAAAAGGATCAGCATGGATATCCGCGTACCAGAAGTCAGCGACGGCGTCACCAAGGGCACGATCATCTCCCTGGCCGTGACCACCGGCGACAAGATCGAGGCCGACCAGACGTTGTTGGAAATGGAGACCGACAAGGCCGTGGTGGCGATCCCTGCGCCCTTTGCCGGGACCATCGGCGAGATCAAGGTCGCCGAGGGGGACGAAGTGGCCATCGGCCAGGTGATCATGACGGCCGAGCCAACGGCCTCGCCGGCCGGCGAGGCCTCTTCAACTCCCGCTGCCGAACCTGCTGCAGCGCCCGAGCCCACGCCGGCCAAACCAGAGCCCGAACCGAAGACTGAACCGGAACAACCCACCGCTGCCGCGCCTGCAGCCGCAAAAAGCGAGGTTCCGGTTATACAAGAGCAGATCGACAAGGTCGACCTTCAGACCAACCGCACCGGCGATCTGGTGGCCCCGGCCGCCCCCTCGGTCAGGCGGTTGGCCAGGGAACTCGGCGTGGACATCTATCAGGTCCAGGGCACCGGCCCCGGCGGCCGGCTCAGCGAAGAGGACGTGCGCGGATTCGTACGCGAAACCATGCAGCGGATCACCGGCGGCGGCCCGCACCCCTCGGTGACGGGAGAATTCCCCGGCCTGCACGCCCAACGCCCCCTGCCCGATTTCACACGCTGGGGTCCGGTGCACACCGAACCGTTGTCGCGCATCCGACAGATCACCGCCGACGCCATGGGGTACGCCTGGTCCACCATCCCGATGGTCACCCAGGACGACCGTGCGGACGTCACCGAAGTGGATGCGTTCCGCCATAACTTCAACCGCACGGCCTCGCCGGAAGCCAAACTGACGATGACGGCCATCCTGCTGAAGGTTTGCGCCGCGGCCCTCGGTGCATTTCCGCGCTGCAACAGCAGCCTCGATCTGGCCCACCAGGAACTGATCTTCAAGGATCATGTCCATATCGGCGTGGCCGTGGACACTCCGGGCGGACTGCTGGTGCCGGTGATCCGTGACGCCGATCACAAGGGCATTGAAACCCTGGCCACGGAGCTCAACGATCTGGCCGCCCGGACCCGCGATCGCAAGCTCACTCCCGCCGAGATGGAAGGCGGCACCTTCACCATCAGCAACCTGGGCGGCATCGGCGGCACGGCGTTTTCGCCCATCGTCTATGCCCCTCAGGTGGCCATCCTGGGCGTTTCCCGGGCGGACATGCGCCCAACCTGGAACGGCGCGGAGTTCACCCCCCGCCTCGTGATGCCGCTGTCGTTGACCTACGATCACCGCGTCATCGACGGCGCGGACGGGGCCCGCTTCCTGCGTTGGATCTGCGCGGCCCTGGAACAACCCCTCAATCTCGTGATGAAGGGATAACAGCATGGCAGAGTCGGTCGTCATTCCCGCCCAGGCGCAGTTGGTCGTCATCGGCGGCGGTCCCGGCGGATACCACGCGGCCTTCAAGGCCGCCGATCTGGGCCTTGAGGTCACGCTCATAGATCCCGCCGAAAATCCCGGCGGCGTCTGCCTGTACCGGGGCTGCATACCCAGCAAAGCCCTGCTGCACGTGGCCAAGCTGGTCACCGAGGCCTCCGAAGCCGCCGACATTGGCGTGAAATTCGCCGCCCCCGCCATAGACATCGACCGCGTGCGCGCCTGGAAAAACGAGGTCATCGACAAGCTGACCGGAAGCCTGGGCACGGCGGCCAAGCAGAAGAAAATCACCCATGTGCGCGGCACCGCCAAGCTGACCGGATCCCATACCCTCCAGGTCGCGGCGGTCGACGGCACCCAGGGCGCCCTGGAGTTCGAGCAGGCCATTCTGGCCACGGGTTCGGCGCCCATCATGCTGCCCGGTGTGAAAGCCGGCGGGCGCATCATGGATTCCACCGGAGCGCTGGACCTGGAGGATGTTCCCGCCTCCCTGCTCGTCGTCGGCGGCGGCTACATCGGTCTGGAGCTGGGTTCGGCCTACGCCGCCCTGGGCAGCACCGTTTCGGTGGTCGAGATGACGCCCGGCCTTTTGCCCGGCTGCGACCGCGATCTCGTGTCGGTGCTCAAGCGCAGGCTCGACAAGAAGTTTGCCTCCATCATGCTGAACACCAAGGTGGCTGCCATCAAGGAAGGCAAAAAGGGCGTGGAGGTTACCTTCGAGGCCAAAAAAGGCTCCCACACCGAATCTTTCAGCAAGGTGCTGATCGCCATCGGGCGACGGCCCAACACCCGCGACCTGGGTCTGGAAACAGCCGGCATCACCCTGGACGAACAGGGGTTCGTCGTGGTGGACGCCCAGCGGCGCACGGCCCAGCGGCACATCTTCGCCATCGGGGACATCGCCGGCCAGCCCATGCTGGCGCACAAGGCCTACCGCGAAGGCGATGTGGCCGCGTCCGCAGCCGCCGGCGGCAAGGATGTTTATGATCCCCGCGCCATTCCCGCCGTCGTGTTCACGGACCCGGAAATCGCCTGGTGTGGTGTGACCGAAACCGAAGCCCGTGACCGGGGTCTTGAGGTCAAAACCGCCAAGATGCCCTGGCGGGGCAACGGCCGCACCCTGACCCTGGGCCGCGACGACGGCCTCACCAAGATCATCACCGATCCTGAATCGGGATCCGTGCTGGGCCTCGCCATGGCCGGTCCCGGGGCGGGTGAGCTCATTGCCGAAGGGGTCCTGGCGCTGGAAATGGCCGCCACCGGCGAAGATCTGCGGCAAACGATCCATCCCCACCCGACCCTGTCGGAGACCATCTACGAGGCGGCCCAGATGTTGTTCAAGGGATGACGCGGCAAATCTTCGCGTTCATGCCGTCAGGGAGATGAAACATGGGAACTCCCGCGTTGAGCATGCGTCAGGTCGGGATGATTTTTCCCCAACCGGGCAATCCCGGGCGCCGGGTCCTGACGGACATTGACCTGGACCTTGAAAAAGGCTGCTCCTTGGCCCTGGCCGGACGCAGCGGCAGCGGCAAGACCACGTTGCTGCACCTGGCCGCCGGCATCGCCGTTCCCACCAGCGGCCGGGTCTGCATCGGGGGCCGCGACCTGGCCGACATGGGCGAAGCCGCGCGCTCGCACCTGCGGCAACAGGTCGTCGGACTCATCTTCCAGTTCTTCCACCTGCTGCCCCACCTGAATGTGACCGAGAACGTGGCTCTTGCCGGGTGGATTGCCGGCCGCCAAGGCCGGGAGCTGGACCGGCGTGTGAGCGCCCTGCTCGACATGGTGGGTCTCCATGAGCGCAGGCATGACCCGGTCGCCCAACTCAGCGGCGGTGAACAGCAACGCGTGGCCATCTGTCGCGCCCTGGTCAACAATCCGAGTCTGTTGCTGGCCGATGAGCCCACCGGCAGCCTGGACGACCGGACCGGCGCCGAAATCCTCGCTCTGTTGCTCGATCTGAGCCGCCGGGAAGACTGCGCCCTCCTGCTTGTCACCCACAGCCGGGAACTGGCCGCCCTCACCGGCAAACGCCTGTTGTTGCATGACGGCCACCTGGTTGCCGACCAGGACGACCAGCGGTGATCCACGCGATCCTGTTCAACCTGCGGGGGTTGGTGCGTGATTCCCGCACCCTGCTGATTCTGACCGTGATCGGTGTGGGTCTGGGCGTGGGCTCGGTGGTGGCCATCCAGACCCTCAACGAGGGCTCCCTGAGCGCGTTCAGCGGCAGTGTCCAGGCCGTCAGCGGACAGGCCGACCTGACCGTTCTCGGCACGACCCCCACCCTCCCGGCCGCCTTGCTGCCCCGGGTTCTCGCCGACCCGGCGGTCCTGCACGCCTGGCCCCTGTGCCGCGTCGATGCCGCCCTGCACGGCCACCCGGAAACATTGCTGCAGATCGTGGGCTTCGACGTGTTCGCCCCGGTCAAGTATCCCCTGCAGCAACAACTCCGCGGCTCGGATTCAAGCCACCCCCGCGACCTGGTCGCCGCCGCCATGGCCGTCCCCGGCTGGGTGGCTGTCACCCCGGCCTTTGCCCGGCAGCACAGCCTTGCCGTGGGCGACACCTTCACCGTCAGCAGCGGCAGCCGCCTGGCGCGGTTGACCGTCGGGGCACTGGTGGATTTTCAGCGGTACGAACCCATGGCGCCGGTCAATCTGGCGGTGATGGACATCGCGCAGGTGCAGGCCCTGTTGACCCGGCCCGATTCCATCCACCAGATCGACGTCGTGCTCAGACCCGGAAGCGATCCCGCCCGCGCGGCCGCCGGCCTGCGCCGCCGCCTCGGCCCCGGTGTCAACATCCGCACACCGGAGCAGCGCGATCAGGACGCCGCCGATCTGCTGGCCGCCTTCCGCCTGAACCTGACCTCCCTCAGCCTGATCAGCGTTTTTGTGGGCTTGTTCCTGGTGACTACCAGCGTGCAGGCTTCCCTGGTTCGCCGCCGCCGGGAATTCGGCGTGCTGCGCACCCTGGGCATGAGCCCCGGCCGTATCCTGGTCCTGATTCTCACCGAGGCGGAGTTCCTCGGCCTGTTGGGCGTCATGGTGGGTATTCCGGCCGGTTTCCGCATTGCCCAGGCCAACCTCCACGCCATCAGCGGGACTCTGACCAGCATCTATGTGCTCGAGGGTATTTCCCACCTGGCCCTCGGCGGGAGGGTCATCATCACCGGCGCCATGGTTGGCCTCATGGGCGCCCTGGCCGGGGCCTTGTTGCCGGCGCTGGACATGTCCACGCGTGCGGTGGCGGACCTACTCTCCCCCCTGACGCCCCACCGCCGGGCCGGCAGGTACGCCGGCAGGCTGGCCATAATTGCAGGGGTTCTCATCCTGGGCGTCCTGGGCTGGTGCCGCGTGTGGGGCACCGGCAATCGTTATGCCGGATTCATCCTGGGACTGTTCATGTTGATCTGTCTGCCCCTGCTGGTGCCTCTGGTGTTGCGGACCGTTGGCCGCCTCTGCCGGCCTCACGGTACTGGGCTGCAGTTGAGTCTGCGCAACCTGACCATACGGCTGGGAACCAGCAGCTTCGCCGTGGCCGCCCTGGCCGTGACCATCAGCATGATGATCGGCGTCACGCTGTTGATCGGCAGCTTCCGCCAGACCCTGGTGACCTGGCTGGATGTGACCATGCGCGCCGACGTCTACGTGACCACCGAGTCCTGGGTGCGCGCCGGCAACGAAGCCCTTCTCGACAGCACGGTCGTTTCCGGCCTCGCTGCGGTCCCGGGCGTGGCAGCCCTGGAAACCCAGCGCCGATTGCCGGTGCACACGACCGATGGCCTGCAGAATATCTGGCTCAGCGGCGTCTCCTTTTCGAACTCGCCCACCGTCCCGCTCGCCTCGCGGCTGCCCTTGTACCGGGGGGACCCCGCAACCGTGGCCGCGCAGCTGCTGGCCGGCGGCGTGGTGGTCATCGGCGAACCCCTGTTTCGCCGCACGGGCCTGGACATCGGGGACACTCTTGATCTGGCGGGACCCCACGGCGCCATAGGACTGCCCATTGCCGGCATTGCCTTCGACTACACGAGCGAAGGCGGCACGGCTTTTACCAACCTCAAGACCTTCACCCGCTATTTCGGGGCCTCGGCCCCCAACAACGCCGCCCTGTTCCTCGCTCCGGACACCGACCCCCAGCTTGTGCTGCGAAACCTCAAGGACAAGTACCGGAACAGTTCCCTGGTGCTGCGCGGCAACCGTGAACTCAAGCAGCGGGTGCTGGATATTTTCGATCAGACGTTTGCCGTCACCCGCACCCTGCAGACCATGGCCCTGTTGATCGCCGTCTGTGGCCTGGCCCTCACCTTGTTGATCCAGGCCCGGGAACGCGCCGGCGAGCTTGCCCTGCTGCGTGCGCTGGGGACAACGCGCGCGCGGATTGCCCGCCTGTTCATGCTCGAGGGTCTGTCCATGACCCTGCTGGGGCTGATCCTGGGCCTGGTGGGCGGATGCGGGCTGGCCGCCCTGCTGATCCTGGTGATCAACCGCGATTGGTTCGGCTGGACCATACGGCCCGCCCTGCCGCTCGGGGCCATCGCCGTGCAGATTTCCGTCATCCTGGGCGCGGCGTTGCTGGCAAGCCTGTATCCCGCCTGGAAGTCGGGACAGGTCTCGCCCGCCCGGCTCAGCCGGGATGATTTGTAGGAGTGATCGTGATCAAACGGACCATCATGCTCAGCGCCCTGATCCTGGCTCTGTCGGCCTCGGCCCAGACCCGCGATCCCTGGCAGACCGCGGACAACACCCATGTCTGGTCCTGGCCGCGGGATTTGTACGCCCATCGTGAATTCCGAACCGAATGGTGGTATTTCACCGGGCATTTGCAGCCCGTGGCCACCGAAACCGAACAGGCGGAACTCGGTTTCCAGCTCACCTTTTTCCGCCTGGGCATGATCCCTCCTGCCGAACCTTTACCCCGGGCGGAAATGGCCGCCCCCGGGGGCCTGATGGCCCACGCGGCCGTAACCGACTCTCGGTGGAAAACACATGTCTTCAGCGAAACCTTGTGGCGGGAAACCCCGCTGCTGGCCGGTTGTGGCGCCCCGGGCGACAGCACTCTGGTGTGGTGCCGCGCCCCTGCAGGCACCGACGGCACCTGGCGTGTGACCTGGAATGGCCGCGCCTTTGGATTGCAGGCCACCGACACGGCCCAAGGGCTGGCCTACGACCTTGTCTGCCGCCCCCTGAAACCCGTGGTCCTGCACGGCGACAACGGCTTCAGCGCCAAGAACCGCGAAGGGAACGCCGGCAGCCTCTACGCCAGTTTCACCCGCATGGAAGTCACCGGTCATATCCTGCGCCGGGGCAAGATGATCGCCGTCAAGGGTCTTTGCTGGATGGATCGGGAGATGTTCACCAACAGTCTGGCCGCCGATCAGAAGGGGTGGGATTGGGTCAGCCTCCAGCTGGACGACGGCCGCGACCTCATGCTCTATCGTCTTTTCAAACCGGACGGCAGCACCGACCACGCCTCCGGAACCCTGGTGGACACGGACGGAGCCGCCACGCCGCTGGGCCCTGACGATTGGTCCCTGCTCCCGCTGGAAACCTGGCGCAGTCCCGTCACGGGCGCCGAGTACCCCATCCGTTGGCGTCTGCGCGCAAAAACCGCCCACCTGGATCTGATCCTGACGGCAACCGTGGCCGATCAGGAGAACCGCAGCCAACGCGCGGGCATGCATTACTGGGAAGGGGAAATCACGGTGACCGGGGGCGTGCAGGGACCTCGCCTGGGCCTGGGATACATCGAGATGACGGGATACGGCAAGGACAGCCGCCCGCCGATCTAGCCTTGATTATTCACTCTTCATACGCGGCCATGTCCACACCCTGGGGCAGATAACGAAGGCACCGGATCAGGGCCTTCTCGTCGGGATGAATGGCGTTTTCCGGCCCGTTGTCCAGCACCCCGAAACTGGAGATATACATCAGGTACCCAGCATCGGAGCACAGGGAATGATTGGCCGCGCCCAGCACGTGTCCCAACTCGTGCAGCGCCACTTCCTGGACCCCTTGGGCGACGCCGATATCCTCCCGGATATAAACTTCCATCTTTTGGGGAATCACATCCCCGATGAAGTGGTTCCCGGCCGGCAGGATGATGGACGCCTCACCGTACTTGCCCGGGTTATTGGTCCCGAAACGGAAGACCACGTCCGCGCTCCCTGAATCCCCGGCCGTAACAAAGAAGACCTCATCCATATCCTCGTTCCAGATGGTCGGCGCAGTGCGACATAGTGCTCCCAGGTCCAAGCCGTGTTTGTTGACGTGGTCGGGGACGTAAACCGACAGCGGATAGTGGTCCCACTTGTTGAACAACGTATTGGGTCGCTCGCTGGTTGGGTTCCGCGTCTTGGTCATGGTGCGGACATAGGTCAGGAAGCTGTCGCCGTATTCACTGCAGGCGGGGTCCACTCCCCGGTTGGGAATCAACGTAATATCCAGGTTCTGCCAAGCGCCGTTCAGAAGTTGATCCGGGGCATAATCGTACCAGGCTCCCGGCGCCACATCCCGGGATAAAGTCCGGACATGCACCACCGCGCCACCCCACAGGGAATACCCGCTGAAAGCCCCCTGGTCATCCGTAAAAACCCGCAGGGGATCCCCGGTCATGCCCTCGTAACTGATCTCCACCGGAATGCCCGCCAAGGGAAGGCCATGGGTATCAATCACGGTCCCGCTTACCCGATAGCCCTGGTGGACCGTAACAACCACCGAGTCCCTGACAGGAGACATTCGGTCCTGGAGGTCACGGCCCCGGACCGTAAACCGGTACGGAAGGCCAGGGACCAGCCCCGCCTCCGGGCCATAGCTTTCCCGGTACCGGAAATCCGGCCCCAAGGGACTGTAGGTGCCCAGTTCCCTGGCCTCAGCCCAATCCGGATCCTCCCCGGCATTTTCCCCAATTGCCAGGACCAGATATTCCTTGATGGGCACCATCACATTGTCCAGGGACTGCCAGGCAACGTCCACCTGCCCCGGCACCAGCCCGTTGTCGACTGCCAGGCCTTCAACGGCCAGGGGCTGCGGCGACAGATAATCTCCACGGAAAACCAAGGAAAACCAGGCGGCCAATTGCCCTGTAGGGGTTGGGTTGTGGGGCAACGCCCAGCTAGGATCGGGCAACCAGGTCAGTTGGTATGAACCGGGCGGCATTCCATACAGCGTGGCGTCCCCCCGGCCCGAGCGCAGCGTCCCTTGCGGGTCAA
>CAZJGK010000002.1:56107-65336 GCA_964545545.1 uncultured Fibrobacteraceae bacterium
CGAAAGACCAGGGCGCAGGCAGGCCCTCCGGCTCGATCAGGACAGTCACCCGGCCCTTGTTGTCGTGGGGAATTTCGTAGGTTCCCTCCAGGTCAATGGTCTGGCCGGCCAATACCTGAATCCGCAAGGTGTCCGGCTGGGGACTGATCCAGCCGGGCAAATCACTCCACATGAAAAGATGCTCCCCCGGGGGCAGGTCATGCAGAAGACTGTCGCCATAACCAACGGCCACCAGCTGGTCCGGCCGGATCATGGTCCAGGGCGCCCCCAAACCGGCCGGCAGGCAGGTGATATCAAGGGACCCCGTGGTTACGGTTCCGGTCCCCGGGACCGCCGGGTCACCGCCGCATCCGGACAACATCGACGATATCACCAGGGCAACCATCACCCCTGCAAGAAGCGTCCGCCGGGACTGGCCAGCATGCCGCCCGCCCCCCGGCTCACAACTATTCATAAAACCGCGCCGCCTCCGTCACACAACCCGTTTTTCTCCGAGTCCCCATGCTCGACACGCAGGTATAGCATACTAAAATTGGGCAGCGGGGGGTAGGCCAAGGCGTCGCAAAAACGCCGCCCACAAGACAGGCGTAAGCGGATTTGACCCTGGAAGACCGGCTCGGGGGTTGGCTGTTGGGATATTGTGGTGTACCTTGGAGCTACACAACTCCGGTCAGGAGGTTTTCAGCGCGCCCCTGCCCGTACCAGATCTTCATCAAAACCCGGAATCCGTCCACCGGAACCAAGGAAGGTTGCCATGTCCGTCAGACTAGGAATCATGGGCTTCGGAAAGTTGGGCCGGAACATGTTCCGCATCGCCCACGACCAGCCCGACATCTCATTCGCTGCCGCCAGCGACATCGCCGATGTCGAAACCCTGGCTTACCTGTTGAAAAGCTCCACTATCGAAGGTCCCTTTCGCAGCACTCTTCACACCGAGGGTCAGTACATCGTCACCGGTAGCCAGCGCATGCGCATGATGCAGGGCTCGCGCCCCGGCCATGTGCCCTGGGATGTGCTCGGAGCCGACATCGTCATCGAGGCCACGGGCGTTTTCCGCACGCGGGCCGAGCTCCAGAAACATCTGGATGCCGGCGCCAAGGCCGTGATCCTTTCCACCCCGCCGGTGGGAACTCTCGACAAGTTGATCATCAACGGCATCAACGACGATCAACTGACTGCCGCTGACCGCATCATTTCCAACGGCAGCAGCAGTTGTCACGCCCTGGCCCTGGTGCTGAAGCTCCTGAACGAGAAGGTCGGCGTAAAACGGGCCACCATGACCACGGTCCACGCCTACACCAGCGACCAGCAATTGAGCGATACCGCCAGCGGCAGCCTGCGCTGGAGCCGCTCGGCCGCCCAGAACATCATTCCCAACAGCAGCTGGGCAGCCGGCGCCGTCATGGAACTGATACCCGAACTCAAGGGCAAGGTCGACGGCATGGCCCTGAACGTGCCCGTACCCGCGGGTTCGAACATCGACCTGGTCACCGAACTGGAAAAGCCCCTGAGCGCCGAGGAATACAACGCCATCTTCGCCGAGGCCGCGGCCGGACAGTACAAGGGCCTGCTGGGCTACACCGATGAACCCATCGTTTCCAGCGACGTGGTCGGCAATTCGTGCTCGGGCCTCATCGACGCCCAGGCCACCCTGTCGCTGAAGAACGGCCTGGTGAAAAGTCTTATCTGGTACGACAACGGCTGGGGCTACGCCTACCGCATGCTGGACACGGCCCGCAAAGTGGCCGGGCTCATAGCCGGCAAGGAGGTGACGGCATGAGAATCGCAATCAACGGATTCGGACGCATCGGGCGGGCGGTCTTCCGTCTTTTGAACAGCATGGAAGGCGTCGAAGTCGTCGCCATCAACGATCTGGCGGACTCGGCGGCCCTGGTCTACCTGCTGCGGCATGATACGATCATGGGGCCCTTCGAGGGCGTGGCGGAATTGCAGGGCGATGTCATGGTCACCAAGAACCAGAAGGTCAAGATGACCGAGATCGGCAAGCCTACCGATCTGCCCTGGAAGGAAATGGGCATCGATTTCGTGGTCGAGTCCACCGGACGGTTCCGCAAACGGGCGGAAATAGCCCAGCATCTGGAGGCGGGCGCCAAGAAGGTTCTGCTGACGGTCCCGGCCAAGGACGAAATCGACGCCACCATTGTCCTGGGCGTCAACCACGAGGACCTCAAGCCCTCGGACAGGATCGTCTCCAACGCCTCGTGCACCACCAACTGCCTGGCGCCCTTGGTGTATGTGCTGGACAAGGAGTTCGGCATCGAGTGCGGCTTGATGACCACGGTCCACGCCTACACCAACGACCAGCGCCTGGCGGATGTCCCCCACAGCGACTGGCGCCGATCCCGCGCCGCGGCCGAGAACACCATTCCCACGACCACCGGGGCCGCCCGCGCCGTGGGCAAGGTCTTGCCCCAGCTGGCGGGCAAGCTCGACGGTATGGCCATGCGCGTGCCCGTACCCGACGGTTCGGTGGTCGATCTGGTGACCATCCTGTCCCGGGACGTGACCGTCAAGGAAGTGCGCGACGCCGTGCGCGCCCACGCCGAGAGCGACCGTTTCAAAAAGATCATGCTCTACAGCGAGGACGCGCTGGTCAGCACGGACATCGTGGGCGACCCCCACTCGAGCATCTTCGACAGCGAATACACCTCGGTGATCGGGGGCAACATGCTCAAGACGCTGTCGTGGTACGACAACGAATGGGGCTACTCCAACCGCGTGGTCGACCTGCTGAGCCTGATGGAATCCATCGGTTGACACGGTCTGGCCCTGGCCACCACAGCCGGTCCCTGCACGGGGCCGGCTGTTTTTTCAGGTTCAATTCATGTAGTCGGTATCGGCGTCCCCGCGGGTCAGATAGTAGTCTGGAGCGTGGTCAAAACGGTGGATCAGTTTACGGTAATAGTCGGTGCCGCCGGAGTGGGCGATCAGCTTGGACTTCTGGGTCTTGATCAAGAAACCGTTGCGGCGAAAACGGTCCAGCAGATCCTTATTCTCCTGACCACACACGAAAGAAGCCACATCCACACCTGAGGTCTGGAAGTGCCGAAACGCGAAATCCAGCAGCCGCGTCCAGGCCGCCTTGTCTTGCCGGCCGGCCAGCATATCGACGATGTAACCGCGTTCCAAATCGTCCCGGAACTCCTGGCGCAACACGATGTAGCCCCGGAGCTTGCCCTGGTAGGTGGCGGCGAAGATCTGATATGTCCGGTTGGGAATGTCGCAATAACGCCAGTTCAAAAACGCGGCGTCGCGCACGGTGATCATGTCATATCCCCGGGAAGATTCTTCCCAGAAGGAATCGAAACGGTCGTCGAAACGATCGATCTTTCCGATACGGATCCGGTGCTGACCCGGTCCCCAGCGCAACAACTTCAGTGCCGCCTGGAATGTCCTAAGCCCCAGAGCCAACACGGCGGCCACGGGCCATGGATATTTGCTGCCGAAAAAGCGCCGACCGCGAATCACCTTTTTGAGGCTCACAAACTCGGTCACGTCCACAGATCCCAGTTTCTTGTAGATCAGATAGATCTTGCGGGGTATGGAGGCGCCTGAGCAGATCTTTTCCGAATGTTCGGTCACATACTTCAGCAGCAACCAGCCGTGGCCCCGGTGCTCGGGCAGAATGGAAAGCTCCGAACCCCAGGCCATGGGCTCGATCTTATCCCCGACCTTGATGTCCACCGAAAGGTAACCGAGAAATCCCACGGGCTCCCCATCCAGGGTCAGCACCAGGGATTTATGCCCATCGGGGGGGTTCTGGGGGTTGTGTTCGTATTTCCAATCCCAAAGGAGTTCCAGTCTGGCGGCCGTTTCAGGATCCCAGACCTTTTTGACCACGGCGATGATCTTTTCCTTGTCCCCCGGTTGGAACCTGCGGACCGTGAATCCTTCGCTGGACATTTTTAATTCCCCATTCCCCTGAGTCCCAAGATTATGCATTTAAAGATATCAATTTTACTGAAACATCAAGAAGGATGAAAAAATTTAACTCATCGATCCGGCCTAACCGCTTCAGGAATGGTCCCTAAGCAGGGACAAACCCGTGACCCCGAGCACCAGAAAGGCCTGGAACATCAAGGATAGTTGACCCCACACCAGCCGGGGATCGGCCATGTTATTCACCGTGAAGGCGAAAGCCACAATGCAGAGGCCGAGCAACACCGCGCCTCCTGTCCGCGGCCTCCAACGGACCAGAAAGGCCAGACCCACGAAAAGAAGGGCGATACCCTGGACCACTAATACCATGGTGACAAACATGCCACCGGGGTGCTTGAAAAACCCGGCTGTCGTGGCCGAGGTCATGCCGGCCACCCCCAGCAGAATGCGGAAAGTCCCCGTCCGCGGCCCCCAGTACTGCAACAGGTAACTGATCAAAAACACCCAAACGATGGCTTTACGCAGGGTTTCGCCGCCGAAGACATCCTTGGGACCGAAGCCTCCCCCACCAGCGTGAATACCCAATCCGGGTGCGAGATGGCCCATAAAAATGAACACCGCGGTGACCAGCAAAGCGTGGAACCCCGCCCGGTGCATGACGCTGCGGGTCCACTCGTCCGCGTCCTGAAGGATATTCATTTCGCGCAGGACCGAGGGAGCAAATACCGCCAACGCCACCACCCCCAACAGCGGTGGGTAATAGTACTGGAAGACCAGAGCCATCGCCCCAACCGTGAAGGCCAACCAATCTGCTGAAGGCAATCTGTGCACAAGGGTTTCACCCATGATCATCCTCCATTAATTCGAACAGCTCGGTGACATCCATACCCAGGGCCCGCGCCAGCTGGAAAGCCAGCAGGGCCGAAGGCACATACTTGCCCTTTTCCACCGCCAAAATGGTTTGACGGCGCACACCCACACGGCGGGCCAGATCCTCCTGGGTCAGGTCCAGCCGTGCGCGGTGTTGCTTGATGTGATTAATCAGTTTCATGAGGGGAATGTACGCTATACCAAACTTTTTGTCAAGTATAAAATTCTTTTTGTTTGGAATATATTACATTTTAGGTCGAAGAAAGTCTGAATTCCCCGCAAACCCGTGCTTACGCCGCATGAGCCAGGCCGTCAGAGCGGCCACGCCGCCGACAAGCACAAGCGCCCGCAGGACCCGCAGCAGGGACAGAACCCAGGCGATGCCGATCCCCAAAGCCGCCCATTGGACCCACCAATCACCAGGGCTTGTCATCCAGTTGATGATCACCAGCAACAGCAGGATGAAAGGCGCGGTAACCAGGAAACGAGCAGCGCGCAGGGTGCGGAACATGGACAGCCTCCCAGGATGGCATGATCAGTGACGTGACGTTGACCTTAACCCCGGACCTTCCCGGTTATTCGTCGTCATCAGCCCCTGACTACGCTGCGGTGGGTTATTGGTTGCCTGTCGGGATGGGATTCTGGTCCCGCTGCACCTGCCGCCCCGCTTGCAGGTGCCGCATGGTTTCCAGCGAATACAAGGCCAGGGCCACCCAGATCAACCCGAAGCTCACCGCATACTGGTGCGTAAAAGGCTCACCGAAAGCGACCACCGCCAGCAGGAACTGGAAGGTCGGGGTCAGATACTGAATAAAACCCATGGTCGCGTAGCGGATGCGCTTGGTCGCTTCGGTGAACCAGATCAAGGGCAGGGCCGTGATCCAGCCGGCGCTTATCAGCAGAATGGTGATCGTCGTTCCATCGTGGCCGAACGCCAGGTCGCCCCTGGATTGACGCAGAACGAGCCAGGCCACCGCCCAGGGCAACAGCAGCAGGGTCTCGGCCGTCAGGCCCACCATGCCGCTGACCGGCGTGATCCGGCGCAACATCCCGTAGAATCCGAAGGAAAAGGCGAGGGTGAGCGAGATCACAGGCACGCCCGTCCCGCCGATGGCCAGCCAGGCGACTGCGGCCGCAGCCAGCAGCACGGCCACCGTCTGCAGGCGGGTCAGCCGTTCCTTGAAGAACACGAATCCCAGCAGGACATTCACCAGAGGATTGATGAAGTAACCCAAGCTGGCTTCCAGCAGACGATCGTGGGCGACGGCCCAGATAAAAAGCATCCAGTTGGTGGCGATCAGGATCGTGGTGCCCGACAAGGTCAGCAGGGTGCGCCGGTCATGCAACAGGCTGCGAAACTCACCAAATCGGCCGCGAACTTTGAGCAGGATCAAAAGGAAAAGGCAGGACCAGATGACTCGGTGGGCGAGCACCTCAGTGGGCGCTGCGGCACCCACGGCCTTGAAATATATCGCCGCGAATCCCCACCAGGTGAAGGCCGCAGCACCGTAAAATACGCCTGTGCGGGGGCGGTTCAGAGTTCACGCTCCAGGACGATCACCTCGAGCATCACATCCCCGGAATCCGCGGCCTCGTCGTCCCCATCTTTCATGCCGGGGTACATGCTCTTGTAGGCGCTGGTCAGATTCCGGAGCCACAGGAATCGCCCGTTTTGGAGCAGGGAAAATCCGTCCTGCTCACGCCGTGCCGGGCACTCCAGGCGCACCTCTTTCAGGAAGTGCCCCTCGGGGTCGAGCACATCGTACCGCGTGAATACACCGTCGGGCAGGTCACGGTCGCCGTAGCAGTTCTTCACCCAGATCGTGCCGTCGTCAAGGATGGTCACCTCCCTGATAGCCGGCGCGGTATCCAGGACGATCTTCTTGACCTCCAGTTCCTTGCCGTTGGTGGTCATCGTCATGTTGTCCCGGACCTCGTCCTTGTCCTTGTTTGTGCGCCGGTAGGGGGTGAACGGCCGGTCCACCGTCCTGAGGAGCGTTCCCTCGGGATCGATGAATTCCAGATGATATCGATCCCGCTCGGGCGCCAGCACCACGGTACCATCGGGCGTCAGATCCCAGAGATAACCTGAGAATGTATTATTGCCCTCGTCGCTGACCGGCGGTGTCCACTGGGTAATGACGGTCTTGTCCAGATAGACGTGTTTTTCCGCCCCCTGCGCATCCAGGCTCATGATGAAGCGATAAGACTCGGACTTGCCCGGCGTTTTCATCTCGTAATCATTGCGCTGGCCCGTGACCACGGTCACCCCGGCCGCGGTCCGCAGGCGCCAAAAATTCAGGGCGGGATTGTCCACGGTGATGCTCCCGGCCGGAGTGCCATCCCGGTTGAGCTTGATGATCTTGATCGGAAAGGACTGCATCAAACCCACGGTGCCGTCGGAGAAAATGCACATATCCTGGGGTTGATTGATCTCACCCGGACCCTCGCCCACTCTCCCCAGGGTGTGCAGGAAGCGGCCATCCGAAGAGATCACCAGCACATGGCCAAGCTGGGTGTCCAACAGCAGGACATTACCGTCGGCATCGACCATCCCCTTGCTGATGACGCCCAAAAGGGGCGCATCGGCGGCGTCATCATCGCCCCCCAGGCGCCAGACCTCCCGCAATCCCCAGGTCTCGACCAGCGGAGGGTCGGCGGGGTTGGTCACTTGCACCGGTGAGGGGATCGCCACGCCTGCAGCCAGGCAAAACACGATGGCGGCGCCGACGAGAGCTTGGCGGAGGATCCGTACGTGCAGTCGGGGATAATCAGACATCAGAGGTCGCCTTCCTGCTTGTCTCTTCAACCAAAAACTGAGCCGCAGCGGTGAAAGACAAAAACACCAAAAAAGATGTCACCACGCCAAAACTCACGGCCACCACGACGGCCCCGGGAGCGGACAGGGCCGAAACGGCCAGCATGCCGACCCCATTCAGGGCATGGAACAGAACCACAATTCCCGCAATCCAGGCACTGGCCGCGAGGTTTATCGACAGGAAGGAAATTCCTGCCAGGATGGACGCAGCGTGAGTTTTTTTAAGAAACACGATGGGCCAAACATAGATCGTCACGATGCCCACCACGGTGCTGAACCCCGCCACCAAAATAATGTACGCGGTGAGCGAAGACAGACGGCTGGCTATCAGCAGGCGGAAGACAAACAGCGGCAAGCCGATGATGATCGCCGTCATCACATAGTTGAGCCAGTTATCCCGGAAAATCGTCCAGTTGTCCGTGGGCATCCCCGGCACCAGATGGGCGATGATGCGGCCAAACACAATGATCGTGATCGCCATGGCCAGGATGGAAATGATCACCAGGGCCGGCCGGGCGCCATGCACCGCCAGGTTTTTCCTTACGCCGCTGGTCACCAGCCCATCGCCAAGACCAACGGCAAGGATCGGCAGCCAGAATTGAAGGACCACACCCAGCGCCTTGTAAAAAAGGTATTTCATGTTCTCCCCCATTTGCGTCCCCGGGTGAAGCTAACCGGACCCGCAATCCGTCTGGTCCCCCTGCAACTTTGCGATCAGATGGGGCACCGCGTCCCACACTGCGGCGAGATTCTCCAGCGCAGCCCGGGGACTGCCCGGCAGGTTGATGATCAGGGCTCCCGCGCGGGTGCCGGCCGTGGCACGGCTGATCAGGGCATGGGGCGTGATGGCGGCGCTGACCGCGCGCATGCGTTCGCCGAAGCCGGGCAATTCGCGGGCGATGACCTGGCGGGTGGCTTCGGGGGTGACATCCCGCGGCGAGACGCCGGTGCCGCCGCAGGTCAGGATCAGATCCAGGTGAAGATCATCGCACCATCGGCGCAGCCTGGCGGCAATCTGCTCCTGGTCATCCGGCAGCAGCTCCAGCCTGGCCCCGGGCGAGCCGTGGTCCGCGAGCCAGGCGACCAGAGCGGGCCCCGCGGTATCGAGGCGCTCGCCACGGCTGCCCTTGTCGCTGAGCACCAGCACCCCCGACTGCAGCGGGCGGGGGGTCATGAACCGTCCTCGGGCGCCTGGTAAGTGCCGCTGCGGCCGCCGCTCTTGTGCAGCAAGCGCACACTGCCGATGGTGATGCCGCGCTCGACGCCCTTGCACATGTCATATACCGTGAGCGCTGCGACAGCGGCGCCGGTCATGGCTTCCATTTCCACCCCGGTGCGCTCGACGGCCTTCACGGTGCACAGGATGCGCAGGTCCCCCGCGCTGGAATCCGCATCGAAGGCGATGGCCGCATGGTGCAACGCCAACGGATGGGCCAGGGGGATCAGTTCGGAGGTTTTCTTGACCGCCGCAATCCCTGCCAGGCGAGCGGTGCCCAGGACATCGCCTTTGGCCGTGCCCTCGCCCACGATCCTGGCCAGCAGGTTTACACCCAGATGCACCACGGCCTGGGCCCGGGCTTCGCGCAGGGTCTTGTCCTTGCCGCTGACATCGACCATCCAGGCGTGGCCGCGATCGTCGAA
>CAZJGK010000003.1:0-20347 GCA_964545545.1 uncultured Fibrobacteraceae bacterium
CATCTACGAACCAAGAGCCCGTCACCATCTGCGCCGGAGCGGTCGGACTATTGTCGCTGCTGCAGCTGCAGATTGCCCCCAGAAGACATACTGCCACGGCGGCGGATATCAGTGTAGGGAAAACTTGGCGAGAAATCATCTAATGCACTTCCATTTTCAGGGCATTTCAGTTTGTATAACACTAATTCGAAAGCCCTCAATAACCTCAGGATCCGCCCGTTATGCCGCCCCGCCTAAACCCTCCAGGATTCTCCCAAGAGCACCAGAGGCCACTCAATAACAGGTTTGCTGCCAACAGGAATCTGTTATGCCGGTCAGTATAGCACGCCAAAGGAAGTTCTTGATAAGCAATTCCTGATTTGAGGCTACCGCCCGAGGACCAGCTTGATCCCCACCAGAACCAGGAATACGGCGAAGATGCGCTCGAACATGTGGGAGTTGAGGTGCCGGTTGGCATAGGCCCCCAACTGGGCCCCCGGAATGGAGGTCACGGCCAGCAAGCCCGCGATAGGCAGACCGGCATAACCGACGAAACCCGGCCCCAAGGACTCGGGCGGTGTGGCGGTCATGTAGCCGGTGGCCGCAGCCATGGCGCTCCACAGGATGACGGCCGAGGATGTTCCGGCCAGCCATTCGGCCCGCAGGCCCAGCACCAGCGCCAGAGCGGGGACCATCACCACGCCGCCGGCCAGACCGCTCATGCCGGCCACAACTCCCACGAGGATGCCGACGAGCGAGCCCTGCCACCAGCGGATGTCGTGGGTATCGCGGTCCTTATGTTTCAAATCGGTGAGCATGCGCAAGGCGACGAGGAGCAGGACCGCCGCCAGGGTGTGTTCGAGCAGGCGGCCGGGCAGGGCCGTCGCCAGGCGTGCGGCCGCCCAACCGCCGGCGACGCTGCCTGGAACCAGGTAGGGCACAAGCCGCCACAGGATCCGCCGTTGTTTTGCCTGGCGGAAAATGGAAGAACCGATGTTGCCGACCGCGACGACCAGACTGGTGGCCATGGCCGCCTGCACCACGCCGCTCGCGGGCAAGCCCCAGCGGCGGAACAGTTCCAGCAGCACCGGCACCATCACGGCGCCGCCGCCGATGCCGACGAATCCGGCCACGAAGCCCCCGATCAGGCCCACCACCAGCAAAAGGACAACAATGGGCAGTGTAAATTCCATCAGGAGGTCTCTTTCATGGTCGGCGGTCCACAGCGCTGAGCCGAAACCGCGGCGCCGATGATTATCAAACCGCCGATGATGCTCAGGGTGTCCGGGCGCTCGCCGAACAGCAACAACCCCACCACCACCGCGAACAGCACATGTAAATATACAAAGATGGAAATCCGCGAGGCCTGGGCGTGGTGGTAGGCGAACGTCAGTCCGAACTGGCCACCGGCGGCAAACACGCCGGTGCCCAGCAGGGCCAGCCACTGCCCGGTTGTGGGGTGGGGGGGGTCAACCAAGACCAGGGGCAGGGTCGCGCCGCAACTGACCAGGGAAAAGAAGAAAATGATGAGATTCGGCGAGGCGCGGCCTTTGAGGGACCGCACGAGCACATAGGCCAGCCCCGCGAAAAACCCCGAGGCCAGGCCCGCCAACGCCGGCAGCATCTGATAGTCGAAGCTTGGTTTGATCACCAGCATGGCGCCCACGAAGGCTGCAATCAGAGCGGGGAGGACGGCGCGGTTGAACGGTTCCTTGAGGATCAACACGGCAAAGACCGCCACGAAAAACGGCGAGGTCTTGTTGAGCAGCGAAGCGTCGGCAAGGGTGAGCTTGCTCAGCGCCACGAAATAGAAATACACCCCTCCCAGCCCGCACAGCGCCCGCAACAGCAGCACCTTGCGCGGGGCGCGCGTGGTGAAGGGATTGCTGCGGGTGCGCACGGCCACCACGGTGGTGATGCCCAGGGTCACCAGGTTGCGGAAGAAAACCTTGGTGGGCACGGGGGTATCGGTGGCGAGTTTCACCATGGCGCCCATGAGGGCGAAGCTCAAGGTCGAGACGACCATCCAGGACATGGCCCGCGGCATGCTGTCGGGCCGGCTGGTCGCGGTGTCGGCTGCGCCGTCAGGACCTCGTGGCATCGGATTCAATCACGGTCATGTGCCGGGTCGCCTCGGGGCTGAATTTCAGGATGTGCTCGCTCCAGTGTGAGGCTGCCCGGGCGGACTGCCCCGTGCGCACCATTTCGTAGAGGGACTCCAGCGAAGCGACCATGGCCGCAGGTGCGAAGCCGCCCACCGCGGCGGCGAACCAGTAGCGGCGGCTCAAGGCCTCCAGACGCAGCACGTCGTTGCGGAGGATACGGTTCGGGCAGGTTTCCAGCAGCAGACCCGCCCATCCGCTGACCAGGTTCATCAGGGGAGCGGCCACGGTGGGTCCCGTTCCCGTCAGTCGTAACTTGCTGCGTCCCAGCAGGTTGTTCAATTCCATGATGCGCTGGCCGGAGTAGGGCATGGCCGCGCTCAGGGCCAGGGGTTCCAGTCTGGCCAGCACCGCCTGGATGTCGGAGAACTCGCCGGTGTCGAGCGCCGGGACCAGAAATCCCCGCCCCATGTCGCTGTTCAGAAACCCCGCGGTCTCCAGTTGCAGCAAGGCCTCGCGCAGAGGAGTGCGGCTGATGCCCAGATGGGCGGAGAGGTGGGTTTCGTTGATGCGGGAGCCGGCAGCCAAGCGGCCGTCGTCCAGGCGGACCCGGATTTCCTGCTGAACCTGGTCGCGCAGGGGATGGCGTTGAAACATGGGGCCCTTTTCAGCTCGGGTTACACTTCCACCACGGAATTCTCGCTGTCACCAATGCCGCTGTAGGTGTAACTGTCCGCATCCCCGTCGTTTTCCCAGGTCCGACCCTCGATCAGATAGCGAAACTGGTAACGGTGGCCCTGTTCAAGATCCACGGTGGCCTTGAACTCGCCGTTGCTCAGACGCTGCATGGGGGTGGCGGTGGGGTTCCAGTCGTTGAAATCACCGACGAGGGCAACCTTTTTCGCATTCCGGGCGGCATCCTTGGGCAACCGGAAGGTGACTTTACTGATTGGTCGTGTCTTCAGTGGCTTTTTCTGCAAACTCATGATCATTCCTCCCTGGTGTTCCCGCTCTCCATGAATCCTGTTCGCAGGCAATATCATTGTAAAGCCATCGAACGCAACTTGAATACCAAAGATTGACATAGAAGTTCTCAATTAATTATCCATGGGTCATAATGTCCAAGACACCCGAGCCCCACTTTCAGGGAGATTTCCACCATGTCCAAGCGTTTCCTGGCCGTTGCGCTGCTTCTGCTTATCACCCTGGTTCCGGTATTGGCCGCGGCGCAAGATACTGCGGTGCCGGATACGATACCCTGTTTGCAGGCCCGTTTGTTGGGTCCTTTGCCCGCGAGTCCGGCGGCAGGGCAGGACACCGGAATCCTGCACGGAACCGATGAGGTCGTGCCCGAGATCGATCTCGAGCGTGCGCTGCCGCCCGAGGGGAAAAATGGCTGGCGCGATATCACCGCCGCTGAAGACGGGATGTTTCACGTCAACAAACCGGGCGTGTACTGGATCGCGGCGAGATTGCGGACCTCCATGCACACCAAGGCCCATCTGACGTTGGACCGGGGGTCGGCCCTGTATAGCGAGGGCCGGGAACTTACCGCGCAGTCTCCGGGCGCGACTGCGGACTCGTTGACCACCGAAGCCACCCTGACCCGGGGTTGGGTTACGGTGATGGGCCGGGTCATTCTTACCGATGAAGATCTCGCCTTTGGCTTGTCGGCTGCGGTCGATCCCGCCGCGGATGCGGTTTGGACCCTGACCGGCGCCATCGCCCTGACCCGTTTTGACGACACGGCCGAGGTTGCTTCCCTCGCCTCGCTGGCGGTTGCCGACAGCGGCAAGCTGGTCGCCCGTTTCCAGACCCGGCGCAGCGATCATACCGCCAGGCTGGACCTGTTGGATGACAAGGGCAAGGTGCTGGCTGCCGATGTGGGCGGCGGCAAGCTGCGCCCGGTGGGATTTCTGCCGGGTGGAACACGGCTGCTCCTGCGCCGCGGCGGCGATCTGGTGCTGTGGGATGCTCCCGCGGGACGGGAACGCACGGTCCTGAAGGATGAGTCGGGTCTGGGATTCGTGAAGATCAGTCCCGATGGCCGGTCACTTCTCTTCGCCTCGGACAAGGGCTACAAGAGCGACGATCCCGTTGACGGTCCAGGCCGCCACTACACCCGTTTCCGGGAACGCATCATGGACTACACGCCGGTGGCGCATCTGCACCTGCTGGATCTGGAAACGGGCGTGCGCCGGATGCTGACCCGGCCCGGCGATTATGTTCTGGATGATGCGGTGTTCAGCCCCGACGGCCGCTCGGTGATTTATGGCCGCACCTTGCCCCAGGTTCCGCGCCCCTGGTTCACCAGCGAAATCCGGCGCATCGACCTGGAAAGCGGCAGCGATGATCTGATCACGGGCTTCACTTCGGGCTGGGAGGTGCGGCCCCAGGCCTTTGCCGTCAGCCCCGACGGCCTGCAGCTGGCCTTCATCGGCCCTCCCGACGAGGTCGGCGCGGACCGCAAGGCCGCCCCGCAACACAACGTCTACAACACCCAGGTCTGGCTGCTGGACCTCACCAGCGGCGAGTACGGGCGGATCACCCGCAACGAAACATTTGCCTTTGAAGGCGACGGCGGTTTGCCGGTTTTCAGCGGCAAGAACGCGTTGCTGGTCAGGGTCGTTGATCGTTCCACCCATCGGGTGGCCCGCCTGACCCGGGACGGCGACAACTGGCGCACGGCGGTCCTGCCCCGGCAGGGGAATTCCCTGGACGCGATCGCCCTGAGTCCGAACCACCATTACCTGGTCTACACCTCTTCCAGCCCCGGCAGTCCGCCCCGCCTGTATCTGGCGGCCACGGGCAAGTCGGGCCACCTGCTGGAAGATCCCAACACCGAGCTTGATGAGCGCACCATCTGGGCCCAGGCCCAGGACATGACCTTCACCGGTCCCGGCGGTGAGAATATCGATGCCTGGTACTATCCGCCCTTGCAGATGCACGCCGCCGGCGACGCGGATTTCCGGGACCCTGTTCAGGGCAGCTATCCCCTGATCGTCTACTACTACGGGGGCTCCGTGGCGACCCTGCGCTCGTTCAACACCACGTTCCAGTTCTTCGCGGCCAACGGTTACGGCGTGCTGGCGGTCAATCCGCGCGGTGCGACCGGTTTCGGGGAGGCCTTTGCCGATCACCACGCGGGGGACTGGGGACCGGATGCCGCCGCCGACGTCATGGCGGCTACCGCACACGTTCTGGCCGCGCATCCGTATCTGGATCGGGGCGCCATGGGCATCTACGGCGGCTCCTACGGGGGGTTCATGACCGACTACCTGGTCACCCACACCGACATGTACGCCGCGGCGGTCGCCATGTACGGCATCAGCGATCTGATGACCTACTTCGGCCAGGGCGCCTGGGGTGTGACCTATGGCGACATGGCCCTGGGGGGGCGCAATCCCTGGTCCGATTCGCAATACTTCATCGACCATTCCCCGGTTTTCCAGGTCGACAAGGTCAAAACCCCGCTGTTGCTCTTGCACGGTCTGGCCGACACGAATGTGACCACCGGCGAATCCATCCAGCTGTTCACCGAGCTGTCGGTCCTGGACAAGCCCGTGGAGATGGTCCTGTTCCCCAATGAGGACCACGGCATCAGCGGCACCTGGGCGAATCGCGCCGCCCACCGTACGATGTTGCTGGAATGGTTCGACCGCTGGCTGAAAAAACAACCGGCAGCCTGGGAAGATCGCTGGCAAAAATAGCCCTTTCTCCAGGATTGCCGGCAACGCGGTTCCTTGAGGAGGAGACCCATGAACGACCGGGACCGGACCAGGGAGATGGCCTACGAGAGTCTGTTCAACGGGATCCATGAAGCCGTCTTTGTCCATGAACTCAAAGAAGAGGGGTTCGGCGGTTTCCTTGAGGTCAATGATTTTGCCTGCCGGCGGTACGGCTACACGCGGGAAGAATTCCTGCAGCTTTCCCCTTATGACATTTCCTCCCCGGAAGATGCGGCGGCCAAGGGCAGCAGTCACGGCAGATCCCAGTTGAAGGAATCAGGGCAGATGGTTTTCACGGCCAAGCATATCACCAAGGACGGTGAGGAATTCCCCGTGGAGATCAACGCGAGCACCTTCTCCCATATGGGCCGGGATGTGGAACTGTCCATCGTGAGGGACATCACCAGACTCAAGCAGGCTGAAGAAGAAAAGGAAAAGCTCCAAACCCAGCTCTGGCAGGCTCAGAAGCTGGATGCCGTGGGGCGTTTGGCCGGGGGGATCGCCCACGATTTCAACAACATGCTGGCCGTGATCCTCGGCCATGTGGAATTGGCCATGGCGGAGGTGGCCAGGGACCATCCTCTCATGGCGGATCTGAAGGAGATCAGCAAGGCAACCCTGCGTTCGCGGGATCTGACCCGCCAGTTGCTGGCCTTTGCGCGTCGGCAGACCATCGTGCCGGAGATCTTGGATCTCAATGAGCAACTCCAGGATGATCTTGCCATGCTGAGGCGTCTCATTGGTGAGAACATTGAACTGGAATGGGTTCCCGGTGTCGATTTGTGGCCGGTGAAGATGGATCCGGGGCAAATCATCCAGATCCTGACCAACCTGTGCGTCAACGCCCGGGACGCCATTGGCGGTCATGGCAAGGTGACGGTCGAAACAGGCAATTATTCCTATGATAAGGGGTTCAGTGAAGCCCATCTGGGTTTCGCGAAAGGGGACTATGTCATGCTTGCCGTCAGTGATGACGGCTGTGGCATGGACGCCGAAACCAAAGCCCAGGTTTTCGAGCCCTTTTTCACGACCAAGGAAAAAGGAAAGGGCACGGGGTTGGGCCTGGCCATGGTTTACGGGATCGTCAAGCAGAACGGCGGATTCATCAACCTGTACAGCGAACCGGGACAGGGCTCCACTTTCAAGATCTATCTGAAACGGCACGCCGCACGCACGAGCCCGGTCGCCGGGCCTCGTGACTTATCCGGGCGGATTACGGGCCGGGAATTGTTGCTGCTCGTGGAGGACGAGGCCGCCATCCGGGATTTTTCGCGCCGGATGCTGGAGGAAACGGGATACCGGGTCATGACGGCCGGTTCTTCGGAAGAGGCCCTCGACCTGGCTGCCAAAACCACCCAGCCCATTGATCTCCTGATCACGGATGTGGTGCTGCCGAAAATGAATGGCGCGGATTTGGCGGAAATCCTGAAAGAAAAGCAATCAGGGCTGAAGGTGCTCTTCATGTCGGGGTACACTGCCAATGTGATCGCCAAGCGCGGGGTGGTCGCTGATGGCGTTCATTTCCTCCAGAAACCGTTTACCATGATTGATCTCTGCGCAAAGGTCCGCGAGACGTTGGCTGATCCCCGTTGATCCATTTCGGCACCGTACCTGCAATATTATCCGGTAACGGTCGTGCAAGGAAGCAAAAGGAACACGAGGACACGGGGGACAGGGCAAAATGAAATTCTCGATGATTGCAGATTGTATTTTGCCCGCCGAGGAAACGCCATGAGTCAACTTCGCCATCTTCTGGAATACCGGGGGGAACCCATTTTCACCACCCTGGGGGCAAGTCCTTCGGTTTGCGCGGCTTACAAACTGTTGCTGGATGGTGACCACGAACTCGCCGAGGGTCGCTTTCGCCGAATTCTCAAGGATAATCCCCAGGACAACGAGTCGTTGGCCGGCCTTGCGGTCTGTGTGGCCGAGGGCGGTGGGCGGTTCATGACCGCAGAAAAACTGGCCCAAAGGGCCGTGAAACTGGACCATGGCTCGGCGGCGGGCTACATCGCCCTGGGTTACATCAATCTGCTGGGGGGGCGGATCGAGGAGGGCTTTCGCTTCCTGATGAAGGCCAAGCACCTGGCCCCTCGGGATCCGCGCCTGCACGCCGGGTTTGCCCTCTATGACCAGGAACGGCCACCGGTGATCGCAGGGCTTTCCCGCCACCACCCGGTCAACAAGGCTCTCAACGAGGTCCGCAACCTCAAGCGCAACCCGGCGGCCATGGTCGCGGCGATTGCGGTCGTGGTGGGCGGGTTGTACCTGGCCGGAAGTATCGTGACCTGATTAGCCGCCTGAGCGGAACGGCATGTTGCCGCCGGGGGTGGAGCCATGGCTCCACCCCCGCTTTCATGCGATCCGGAAATGAATGGCCGAGGCGGCGGCCTGAACCTGTTCGCGGTAGTCCGCGGTGGTGAAAAACGTTTTCATGTCTGCCGATACCGGCAGAATCATCAGCCCCGGTTCCCAGGCAGCCGGCCGGCCGGATTCCTCATCGATCACCTGCTTTTCCCGCAGGGCGGCCGCGGCTTCGGCAACACGCAGGTTGGCGGTAGCCCGGCGCAGGGCCGCGAACCGCGCCTGTCGTCCCGGGTCCAGGAACATGGACTGGGGATCGGCCAGACAGGCCAGGTGGAAGTGGCTGGGAGTGAAGGCCAGTCCGTCCAGGTGGAGATTTTCGCAAGCCACGATCAGCACGGCCGCCGTGTCGCGCAGCAGGCCCAATCCCGGGTACCGTTGACCCGGCAGCAGGGGCCGGGAAATTTCAAAACTGCTGCGGGCGTCCTGGAACAACAACCATTCGACCATCAGGAAACTGCGGCCGGGAGCCGTCGCGCGGTCGATGCGCAGGCGCAACTCGAAAATGGTAAGGGGGGGATCGTCCTGGGTGCGGATGCGCAGGGTGTGCCCCTGGGGATCCTCAAGGTCGATGCTGACGGCGAGTCGGCCGAAACCCATGTTGCGCAAGCGGTTCAACAGGCCGAGTTCCTCGAGAGACATTTCCAGGCCATGCCGGCTGAAGAGGCCCAGGAAAAGAGGGTTTTGCCGGGGACCGGCGCCGCTGAATTCCTCCTCCTGCAAGCCCCAGTCATCGGTTCCGTGCTTGGCGTTCTCATCCTGGAACAGGTGGGGATTCTGCTGGAAGCGGCTCAGGCGGCGGTACATGTCCACCGGCAATTCCATCTCCGGAGGAATGTGCAAGTCGCTGCGGCCGCTCAGAAGCCACGAGAAAAAGGCTGCGCCGTGCCGCCAGGCCGTGGGGCCGTAACCGCCTGCCAGCAGAACCACCACGGGCAGGTGCGCCAAACGATCAGCCGGGGGCCTGGCCAGGTCCATGACCAGGCGGTCACGCCGGAGCATGTCTTCAAGCGAGACCCGCCAGTTGCCCAGCCGGTCGTCCACGCCGGGGTCGCTGCCGGCCAGATAGAAGACCAGACCCGGCTTGAACTCGGCGAAGATACGGGGCAGGTGTTCACGCACGGTTTTCAGGTAGGCTTCACCTTCCATGTCCGGTCCCAGGGCAATGCTGGTCGAAGCGGTCGCGGCCGGGCCGCCCAGATCGTTGTTGTGGACGGAAAAGGTGTAAACCGTGGGATCGGCGGCGAAAATTGAGCGGGTGCCGTCCCCGTCGTGCAGATCCAGGTCCACCACCAGGATGGGCTCGGCGAACCCTTCCTGCCGCAGGGAGGCGATGGCGACGGCCACATCGTTGAAGGCGCAGAACCCCGAGCCCTGTTCCGCCGCGGCGTGGTGCAGGCCGCCCCCCAGGTTGACCATCACCGAACGGCGGAAAACGGCGCTGCGGGCCGCCCGCAAGGTGCCGCCGCACATCAGGCGCTGGAAACAGAGAAACTGATCCTGGGTTCTGCTGTCCAGGGTCAGGCCCAGGATCAACTTGAGGCTGTTGGGTTCGCCCAGGGATTTCAGATAGCCTTGGTCGTGGACCAGTTGCAGCCGGCGCAGAGAAACCGGCCGGGGCCGGATCAACATTCCTTGTTTGAGCAACCCGTGGGTGCGCAGGTACTGCAGGATCCGGAAAGGCCGCTTGGCGTCATACTGTGGAAACGGAATGTCCACCTGGTAGCGCTTGTGGATGACAAACCGCACACCGGAACGGGGATCGCCACCGGTGAACAGATTCTTGATTCGTTTCCACATCCGCGCGCTCCCGGTGAGGGCCCAGTTATCCGCCACGCCAATCATAGCGTTCCTGGCTGTGACCCCATATCATAAAAATCGCAACGCACCGAACCTAAACGCCCCCGGTGCGTCTATGGTGAAGAACCGGACAGGGTGAACAGGCAAACGGGATGGATATGGACCAGACCGAACTTCTGAAACGTTGCCGAACCGGCGACGAATTAGCATGGGAGATGCTGGTGAGACAGCAACAGGGACGAGTATGCGCCATGGCCTACGGCTACCTGAACGACCGCGAGGAGACCCTCGATGTCGCTCAGGAGGTTTTCGTCCGGCTGTATCGCAAGCTTGACCAGTGCACCGACGCCGAGCGTTTCGGGGCCTGGCTGGCGAGCATGGTACGCAATGCCTGTCTGGATAGTCTGCGGCGTCGCAAGGTGCGGCCGCCGCGCCAGGATATTCCCGCGGCCGCCTTGACATCCCTGACCGCCCCGGGCCCCACCCCCGAAGAGCAGTGGTATCGCACGGCCCGGAAGCGCCTGGTTCACCTGGCGTTGCAGGATCTGAGCGAGATCAACAGGGAGGTCATCCTGCTCAAGGATATCCAGGGCTTGCCCTTGGACCAGGTGGCGGAAATGCTGGGTATTCCCCTGGGGACGGTCAAGAGCCGCGCCAGCCGGGCTCGCATTGAACTGGCCAAGGCCATCATCGCTCTGGGCGGCGGACCCGAGGACGGCGACTCGTCAGGGGCCACGGAGGCGGCGTCATGAAACGGCCCGAAGACGGAGCCAACCGCAAGCGGGAAAAATTCGTGCAGGACGTTCTGGCCCGCACCAGCGGTTCCGCCTGCAAACGGGCTCTGGACATGTTGCCCCTTTTGGCCACCGACGAACTGGGCGACATGGATCGTTCCCTGGTTCAGGGGCACCTGGAACATTGCGGGGAATGCCGCTCGGTGGCGGTCGTGCTGAACTGGGTGGGCGGCGAGTTACCGGCGATGGCCAGCCTCGATCCCGGTCCGCAGTTCACGGCGCTGGTCTTGTCCCGCACGGCGAAGTTGCCTTCGCCGGCGGCGGCCCGCGGTCAGTTGACCGGAGCTGCGGGCCTCATGGACCGTCTGGGCCACTGGTGGGAGAAGCGTATCCGGCGTCCGCTTTTTGTCTGGCAGGTGGCTTATGCCCTCACCGTGTTGCTGGTGGGTCTGACCTCGTTGCCTCCCTTGCGCGGAGTGCCTGATCGGATCCTGGAAACAGTGCAGGCCGGCCCGACCAATATGCCTTTCATCGGGGAAGTTCTGGAGGCCGCGGGCAACTCTATCGATGCCGGTGCGGGTTTTCTGGTCCAGGGCGTTCGGCAGGAGGTCGGCACCGGCTGGCGCGGGGTGAGCGGGAACCTCAGGCAGCGTATCGGGCGAACCGAGCCTGACCGCCGCGCGCTGAGCCTGAATATCAGCGCCATGTGGGCAGGCCTTCGTCGGGGCAGTCCCGGGCCCACGGGCCTGCACCTGCTGGAAGCGGGTCGGGCATTCAAAGACATGTGGCGCCATTGGTGGCGTTTGGAAATATCCGAGGCAGAAACAACGTCCGAAAGGAGTCCGTCATGAACGGCAACGAACAACAGGTCAACCAGCCACCCTTGGCACAGGAAACTCCGCCTCAGGCAGGGGGCTATCCCTACCCCAACCCTCCGGTCGCGGAAGTGATACCCATGCGGCACAAATCCCCGGTTCTGGCGACGGTTCTTTCCGCGCTGCCCGGCCTGGGTCAGATCTACGTGGGATATTACCAGCAGGGGTTCCTGTGTGCTGTGGTCGCGGCCTCCATCATCACGTTCCTAAGTGTATCGGGGATGAGGGTCTGGTATCCCTTCTTCGGGGTGTTCCTGGCCTTTTTCTGGCTCTTCAACATGATCGACGCCAACCGCCGGGCCATGCATTACAACCGCGTCGCGGCGGGCCTGACCGGCGAAGAGGTGCCTGAAGGCTTTGCCCAGCCGGGCACCGGCGGCTCGTTGGCCGGCGGCGTTGTCCTGGTGATCCTCGGGATGCTGCTGTTCTTGAATTTCAAGTTCGGGGTTTCCATGGCCTGGTTGGAGGACTGGTGGCCCCTGGCCCTGGTGGGCGGCGGGATCTGGCTCATCGTCCAGGCGCGCAGGCAGGCGGATTAGTTCGCCAACGCGGAGGCGGGCCTCGCTCAGAGGCCCGCCCACCACAGCGGCCTGATCCGCCAGCCTCCGTGGGCGTGAGACAATTGACCAGGCAGTTGAGCCGATAGTTGCACCGGCCCCTTTGAAATAATCCGCAGGGCGTAGCCCGAGGACATTTTCAAAGGGGCCGGTGCAGCTATCGGCTCAACCCCTCGTCAGCCGCCGGTACTTGATGCGGTGAGGCTGGTCGGCGTCCTCGCCCAGCCGCCGCTTGCGGTCCATTTCGTATTCGGTGTAGTTGCCCTCGTACCACACCGCGTTGCTGTCGCCCTCGAAAGCCAGGATATGGGTGGCGATGCGGTCCAGGAACCAACGGTCGTGACTGACCACCACCAGCGAGCCTCCGAAAGCCATCAGCGCATCTTCCAGGGCGCGCAAGGTGTCTACGTCCAGGTCGTTGGTGGGCTCATCCAGCAGGATCAGGTTGGCGCCGCTCTTGAGCAGGCGGGCCAGATGAACGCGGTTGCGCTCCCCGCCCGACAGCGTGCCCACCTTGCGCTGCTGGTCGTGGCCCTTGAAGTTGAATCCCGAGCAGTAGGCGCGGCTGTTGACCATCACTCCGCCCAGGTCCAGCTCCTCTGCGCCGCCGCTGATGTTTTCCCAGACGGTTTTCTCGCCGTCCAGGTCGGCCCGGCTCTGGTCCACATAGGACAGCTGCACGGTCTTGCCCAGGGCCAGGGTGCCGCTGTCGGGCTCCTCTTTCCCGGTGATCATGTTCAGGAGCGTGGTCTTGCCCGCGCCGTTGGGCCCCACGACGCCGACGATGCCTCCCGGCGGCAGATGGAAGTTCAGGTCATCGAACAGCAGCTTGTCGTCAAAAGACTTGCGCAGCTTCTCGGCCTTGACCACCACATCGCCCAGCCGCGGCCCGGCGGGAATGCGAATCTGGGCGGCGAGGTTGCCCATGCTCCGTTCCTGGCTGACAAGATCCTGATAACGGGCCACACGCGCCTTGCTCTTTTTCTGCCGCGCTTTGGGCGAGGCCTTGACCCACTCCAGTTCCCGCTCAATGGTTTTCAGTCGCTTGTTGTCCTTCTTTTCCTGGGCCAAGAGTTTTTCCTGTTTTTGCTCCAGCCAGGAGGAGTAGTTGCCCTGCCAGGGAATCCCCTCGCCGTTGTCCAGTTCCAGGATCCAGCCGGTCACATTGTCGAGGAAATAGCGGTCGTGGGTGACCAGCACGACGGTCCCCTCGTACTCGCGCAGGTGCCGCTCCAGCCAGGCCACGGATTCGGCATCCAGGTGGTTGGTGGGCTCATCCAGCAGCAAAAGGTCGGGCTTTTCCAGCAGCAGCCGGCACAGGGCCACGCGCCGGATCTCGCCGCCCGAGAGCGTGGCGACATCGCGGTCCCCGGGGGGGCAACGCAAGGCGTCCATGGCGACTTCCAGGTGCCGGTCCAGGTCCCAGCCGTTGGCCGCGTCGATCTGGTCCTGCAGCTTGCCCATGTTTTCCATGAGTTTGGCCATGGCGGCATCGTCCATGGGCTCGCACATCTTCATGCTGATCTCGTTGAACTTGTCGAGCTTGGCCTTCAGGTCGGCGACGGCTTCCTCGATGTTGCCTTTGACGTCCTTGTCCGGATCCAGCGTCGGTTCCTGGGGTAGGTAGCCCACCTTGATGGAGGGGTCGGGTTTGGCTTCGCCGATGAAATCATTATCCTCGCCGGCCATGATGCGCAGCAGCGAGCTCTTGCCGGAACCATTCAGCCCGATGACGCCGATCTTGGCCCCGGGAAAGAACGACAGCCAGATTCCCTTGAGGATTTCGCGCCCCGGGGGGACGACCTTCTTCAATCCCTGCATGGTATAGATGTATTGCTGGGCCATGACGGCGGTTCCTCTCTGGACGGGCAAGCCGATTCACGTGCAAATTGCGAAGACATAGTCGTTGTGGTCTCGCGAATCGGCAACATCTAAAGAGAATTTGCGTGTTTGAATATTGACGACTCACTGGGGTATGGTAGGCGTGACACCACCCATAACTTTATCCGGGGGAAATGATTCCATGGCATCGACGGGCAAAAAATGGCTGGTAGGCTGCGGCATCGGGTGCGGACTGATTCTGCTGGTTCTCGCGGGAGTAGGAACTGTTGGATATTTTGCCGTGCGGGATATCGTCCACCAGGCCAAGGATATTGATGAAGGCCAGGCGCTGGTGGATTCCACCTTCGGGGATCCGGGGGATTATACCCCGGCGGCCGACGGTCACATCCCCGCCGAACGGCTGGAAACATTCCTGGGTATCAGGGAAAAGCTGAAGCCTGTGCGCGGGCAAACCGACGACCTTTTACTGACCTTGCAGGGAAACGGCGAGGGTGGTGTCCTGGGCAAGTTCAAGGCAGGAGTCAGGTTCGTTCCCGCCATCCTGGGATTTATCAACGAGCGCAACCTGGCCTTGGTGGACGCCGGCATGGGGCAAGGGGAATACCAGTACATCTACTCCCTTGCCTACTACGGATTGCTGGCCAAGGATCCCGCCGACGGCCCGAAATTTTCCCTGATCAGCAACGATGACCACGATGGCAAAAATTTTCACATGAGAAGTTCCTTTGCCAAGAAGGACACCCTGGCCGTGCGCCGTAAACGCAGTCGGATGGTTCGCCAGTTGGTCAACCGGACGCAGAAGCAAATCCTTGCCAACCAGCTCGAAGCTCTTGAAGCCGACCCCCGGCTGGTGGCTGTCATGCCGGGTTGGCGGGATAGTCTGGCGGCCGAGGTCGAGGCCATGGAAAGCGATGCCCGGCGATTGCCCTGGCAGGGGGGAATGCCGGACAGGATCAGGACTGATCTGTCGCCCTTCGGCGCCCGGCTGGATTCCCTTTACGATCCTCTTTCAAGCGGGTTGGAGATGGGTCTGACCCGGAGCGATTGAGGCCCGGGGCTGTTCGCAGGCAAAGATCCGCACGTGATGGGGGGCGCCGGCCTGGACGGGAAAGTCCAGGGGCGGCCTCTGGTCGGTGACCACGGCGAAATGCTCCTCCAGGGCCTTTCGGTAAAAGCCATGATCTCCGCTGCGGTGATTGTTGGCGAACAGGGCCAGTCCGTCAGGGGCCAGCAAACGTCCGACCGCAGCGCTCAACCAGCTCCATTCATGAGTCAGGGAAAATTTCCCCCCGTCGCGCGATGAGGCGAATACCGGAGGATCACAAACGATGATGGCGAAGTCGCCAAAATCGTCGGGGTTTTCGGCCTGCTTTTTCAATTGTCGCCGCAGCCACTTGCGGGCGTCGGTCTGGATGAATTTCCCGATGCGGGTTTCGGTCAGTTCATTGAGTTTGAAGTTTTCCTTGCCGATGTTCAGGCACGGGCGGGCCGTGTCCACCGAAAAAACCACTTCGGCTCGTTCGGACGCCGCGACCACCGCGAAGGAACAGGTATAGGCGAACAGGTTGGCCACGCGTTTGCCCGCGGACCGCAGGGCGACAAGCTGCCGGGAATCCCTTTGGTCCAGGAACAGACCCGTATGCTGGGTTCGCAACAGGTTGATGCGATAGCGCAAGCCATGCTCCTGCACGGTGAAAACCCGTGGCGGCGTAGCGCCGATGATGAGGCGTTCCCCCACCAGGTCGTTGGCGTGGGGGTTGAGGCGGTGGGCGCGCAGGATCCCGCCTTTGAGCCCCCAGGTATAAGCCGCCTCATCCATAATGGGTTGCAGGACATTCCGGGCTGCGGCAAGGGGTGTCTTCTCGTCGAACCAGACGGCATCGAACCATGAACCGTAAACATCCAGGGCCGCGGGCAAGCCGGGAATTTCGTTCCGGTGAACCGCACGGAAGGCATCGCTGACGGCCGTGGGCCACAATCCCCGACGGTCTCTGCACAGAGCAAACCTGAAATCCCTGTCGGGATCGTCAATCATGCTCGCCATGGCCGGCGGCAGGGGACAGGTGACGGCATGGGATATTTCCGGCCAGCGAATTTCCCGACAGTGGAGGCACAACCGCGCAAAGGGTTTTCCGCCGTATTTTTCATCTCCGAGGAGGGGCAGGGCGGACATGGCGGCGTGACGGCGGATCTGATGCATGCGGCCATGGGTGATCTCGGCCCTGCCATGCACCAGGGGGGGCATGCCGGGCAGGGAAACCAGACCAAGGCACGTGAAGCGGGTTGCGGCCGCCTTTCCGTCAAGCTCATCGTGGCGCACCCAGCAGGCGCCGGCTTCAGGTGCGTCCTCACCGGCGGCGGCCAAAAATTCATAGATTTTCACGGCGACGCCACTGCGGTGGATGGTCTGGGCGCGCGCTGAAGCTGCCGTATCCAGGGCCAGCAACAGGGCGCCGCTGGTGGCCCGGTCCAGGCGGGAGACGACGTGGGCCTTGATGCCCAGATGCAGGGCCAGCCATTCGACCGCGCCCAGTTCTCCCGGCTTTCCGGCGTGGGTGGCCATGCCGGTGGGCTTGTCCACGACAAGCCAATGGGGATCGCGGTGCAGGATCAGGGAGGTCTTACCGGCCATGAGCAACTCCGCGCAACAAGACCGTCAGTTCAGCGTCGAGGGCCTGGCCCCGGTTCCGTCCGTAGAACAGGTGCAGGCGTTCCAGGATCCCGGGTTTTTCCAGACCTTCAGCCTTGGCCTCGTCAAAGACGGCCTGGGCTGCGGCCGGGCGGGGGCCCCAGCGGAACAGCTCCTTGCCCTGCTGGTCAAAACCGACCACCACGGGAATGCTGCGCTTGCCGTTGGTCAGGAACTTGTCCATCACGGCTGGATGATCGTCCCGCAGCAGCAAACGAAAATCAAGGTCCGACCGTGCGCGGGCAAGCGTTGCAAACGAGGGCAGACACTGGGCTGAATCCCCGCACCAGGGTTCGGTCAAGGCCAGCCACAACTGGGGTCCGGGCAGGTCGGTCATGGCCCCCGCAAGTTCCTCCGAAGGCCGCCAGGTACGGACAATGCGCCGGGCCCGGTGGAGGTTCAGCCGGGTAAAGGCAAGCTTCTCGGCTTCTTCTCCGGTTACCGAATTCGGGTCGCGGGCGGCTTGCGCGGCCATCAGGTTCATGTATTCCCCGTACTGGAGGCCGACTTTGGCCTGATTAATGATGTCGTGGGGATGGTTCATGGAGGGAGCCTCTCTGTATTTAGCCGGGAACCAGTATGGTTCATGGAGGCCGTCGGCTCAACCCCGAGGTTGCCCCTGCACGGGCCCGCTCGTAGAATGATCCAGATTATATCTCTTCCTTTGATCGGGAAAGGATCCATGGCAGATTTTGCGCCATATCATCCACCGTTTATGGTGGACGGCCGACTTGTGCAGCCGGATTTGAATCGGATCACCGGTCCCGAGGGACCGGTCTCGATTGAACCGCGGGTCATGCAGGTCCTGCTGGCCCTGGCGGCCCAACCCCAGGCCGTTGTCCCCCGGCAGCGGTTGCTGAAAGTGGTCTGGACGGACCAGATTGTGGGCGAGGAAAATCTCACGCGGGCCATCTCCGAATTGCGCCGGATCTTTGCCGACAATTCGCGCCGACCACGGGTCATTGAAACCATCCGCAACCACGGTTACCGTCTGATCGCCGATATCCAGGCTGTGCCGCCGGAAAGCCCGCCGACGTCGCCCTCGCCGGAACCAGGACCCGATCCCGTGCCGCCGGTACTCGCGGCCCCGAGGTCCCGGAACCGATGGCTTGTGTGGCCGTTGTTCCTGGTCGCGCTGCTCGCCGGTTCGTGGTGGGCGATGGTCCAGTTCGGGTCGCACACCCGGGAAAAGCAAGCGCTTTGGCGGGACCCGCCGGTGCCCCTGACCTCCTACCAGGGGCGTGAGCGTCATCCCGCCCTTTCCCCCGACGGGAACCGGGTGGCCTTTGTGTGGGCCGGCGGGGATCTCCCAGCCGGCTGCGCCAACGCCATCTATGTCAAACAACGGAATTTGGAATCTGCTTTGCGCTTGACCGCGGCCCCTGGGTGGGTGGCCTGGCCCGCCTGGTCTCCCGATGGCCAGACCCTGGCTTTCGTCCAGGGTGGCAGCCGGGAAATCACCTTGTGCACCATTGCTTCCCTGGGTGGCGTGGCGCGCACCGTGTTCCACAGTCAGGATCTGATCGAGGGCGTGGACTGGCTGCCCACCGGGAGACAGCTGGTGTTTTCCGCCCTGAAAACCAGTCCCGGGGTGAGGGAACTGATGATTGTCGATCTGGATTCCCTGAACGTGCGGGAAGTTCCTGTTTCCAGGGCGGTGGCGGGAGGGGAGTTCCAGCCCCGGTGCCGGCCCGATGGTAAAGAATTGGCCTGGATTCATCAGGATCCGGGGGGCGCGTTTACCCTGTGCGTCGGGGATCTGATCCATACGGACGTTCACCGCGTGGTCGGGGACATGGGCCCCTTGGGTTTGGCGGGTTGGTTGCCGGATGGTCGCCACCTGGTGTTTTCCGCCTCCCCCGCGGGCCTGCCGGGACTTTGGACCGTGGCCGCAAGCGGGGGTGACCCCCTGCCGCTGGATACGGGACCGGGGCCGGCCCTGAATCCTACGGTCAGCCGGCGTAACGG
Source organism: uncultured Fibrobacteraceae bacterium (assembly GCA_964545545.1). GTDB lineage: Bacteria > Krumholzibacteriota > Krumholzibacteriia > LZORAL124-64-63 > LZORAL124-64-63 > JAHJTW01. The sequence goes on from CAZJGK010000003.1 coordinate 18,639, forward strand.
GGACCTGGCTTTTGAACAGGTGCACATGGACCGGGACCTGGTCCTGATCCGAGTCAAGGGGCGTGACCCGTGGGAACTGGAAAGTGCTCCCCTGGCCCCTTCTACCCGCTGGGAATACTGTGCGGAATTCAGTCCGGACGGCCACCAAATCGCCTTGGTTTCGGCCCGCTCGGGATTTCCCGAGGTCTGGCTGGCCAATGGCGCGGGGCAGAATCTTGTCCAGCTGACGGATTTGAAGGCCGTGGCGGTCAGCGACCTGCGCTGGTCGCCCGGAGGGGACAAATTGGCGTTTCATGTCAACAGAGGGGCCGGCAGCAGAATCATGATGGTTCCCGTCGGGGGCGGTATACCCGTTTCTGTGGATACCGGCACGGGGGAGGCGGTTCTTTCCGGTTGGATGCCCGATGGTTCGGCCCTGCTGGTGACGCGCCGGGACAACAAGCGTTGGCAACTGCTGGCGGTTGATGTTCCGGTTTCTATGGAGGGAGCCATGGGGGGAATTCGCCAGGTGACCGATATCCCCGCCACTTCGGCTGAAATATCCCCTGATGGCAACTGGCTCTATTTCACCCGCCCGGAGCAGGAAGGCTTGTGGAGACAGAACCTGGAGGGGGGCGCTCCCGAGGTGATGATTCCTGAACTTTTGCCCGCCGATCGCGGCAACTGGCGCCTGCGGGGCGACCATGTGGCCTGGGTGGAGCGTATTTCCGGAACGCCCTATCTGGTGTGGCAGGATTGCAAAACCGGAAAATCTTCGCTGGTTGCCGATTTGACGGGATTGGTCGCCGGAGGAATTACCGTTGGACCACAAGGCGGAGCTTTTATCTATGTGCGCGAGATTGTGGCGGCGGCGGATTTGATGGGAATGAAGAGCGCGCGGAATTATCAGTGATTTGTTGGTTGTGCCTGCCGGGAGCACTTGTGGCGCCATATTCCAGCACGGCGGACACAATTTCCAAGGCACCACCTGATTTTTTAACCATATGTTATTGAACAGGTTACCATCATTTTGACAATCTTAAGGTATTCGGGACGTTTCCTTCAGGCGTCTGGAGCCGTGTTTCCTTTTCTATGGCCTATGAGCAGCCGGCAATCCCGTCGGCGGTCTCATGTCACCGGAGGTCGGTTGCGGTCTTGATGTCGAAGCCCAACTTTCAGGGACTCCGCTCACCTGGTCGTTTACCGGATCCCTGATGGGTCGACACCGATAGTTCCTGCAGATGGCGTGGGAAACATGCCCCCCTGCACCTCGAATGGGACTGTTGCAGAGTCCGCCCGGCTTCCGGTGTTCCGACGGAATCATTTCCTGCCGGCACGGAATCTGGAGGCGTTTCCGATCCCCCTCGGTCCACCAGCACCGGTCGGCAGGATTTTTTCCGGTTCAACCCAGGTATTCGGCCAGAAGCGATTTGTTACAACGAAAGTTGCCGTTTCGGGAACAAATCTTATAGTTAAAAGGTAGGATATGTTCCGGTACTCGTGATTTGACATTTCCGGGGGCATCCCCGCGACCACCTGGTAGCCGCCACCTTCGAGGTGGCGACTGAAAGGAATCTGACATGAAACGCTTCAACACGACTTTGATTGCCCTTTTTGCCGTTGTTACCCTCGTGGCCTCCTTCGCCATGGCCGGCGACGGGAAGGGCGCCAAGAAGCCCGCATGTGATGCCGGCAAGACGGCCTGCAGCGCTTCGGCCAAGGCCGCCTGC
>CAZJGK010000003.1:20447-48804 GCA_964545545.1 uncultured Fibrobacteraceae bacterium
GCCCGCATGTGATGCCGGCAAGACGGCCTGCAGCGCTTCGGCCAAGGCCGCCTGCAGCGCTTCGGCCAAGGCCGCCTGCAGCGCTTCGGCCAAGGCAGCCTGCAGCGCTTCGGCCAAAGGCGCCTGCAGCGCTTCGGACAAAGCCGCCTGCAGCGCTTCGGCCAAAGGTGCCTGCAGCGCCGCTGTGGCCGGGATGAACAAGTGCTGTGCCGCGGCGGTCAAGGACGGCAAGGGCTGTTGTGGCAAGGATGCCGCCGCCCTGAAGGCTGATTTCAACCAGCGTGTGACCCAGGAAAAAACCGACATGGCCGTCAAGGCGGGCATGCACAAATGCTGTGCGGCTGCTGCCGTCAACGGCAAGGGCTGTTGCGGCAAGGATGCCGCGGCGACCAAGGCGGATTTCGACAAGAAGGTGGACAAGGCCTCCAAGGACATGGAGACCGGCACTTCCAAGTAGCCTCCTTTATTCCCCTGGATTGCAACGCCCCGGCCCCTGTGACCGGGGCGTTTTTTCTTCTCTGCCCCGAAATCGAGGCGGCTGTCCAGGGGGATCATGGCCAAGCGGATTATCCGGCGAAACATTATTCTCCCTTTGTTGTTGCCACAGGGATGAATCGGATGAAAGTATCAGGGGAATCGGGGCAAGAGCCAAGGTGTGAGTACCCAATGTCGAAGAAGGGACAACCAACATGCAACTGACTTTCCACGGCGCCGCCGGAACCGTTACCGGATCCCGGCATCTGCTCGAGGCTGCAGGTCAGCGAATCCTGGTCGACTGTGGGTTGTTTCAGGGGCTGAAAGAACTACGGCGAATGAACTGGGACGCCCCGGGATTCGAGCCTGGTTTTCTGGATCGGGTGGTGTTGACCCACGCCCACATCGACCACACGGGCTATGTGCCGCGCCTGATGCAATATGGTTTCAAGGGTCCGATCCACTGTACGGAACCCACCGCGGAACTGCTCGAATTGATGCTCATGGATGCGGCGCATCTGCAGGAGGAAGACGCGGCCTGGGCGAACAAGAAAGGCTTTTCCAAACACGAACACGCCGAGCCCTTGTACACCTCCCTGGATGCCCTGCATGCCTTGAAGCTGGTCCAGCCCGAACCCTATCACCGCTGGCTGCAACTGGGGCCTGACCTGAGGATGAAACTCCACAACTCGGGTCATATCCTGGGTGCCTCGTTCGTGGAGTTCCGGATCAGGGACGGCGGCCAAGACGGGGTCAACCCCGGCGAAACAACCCTGGTCTTCAGCGGCGATGTCGGCCGTTACGGTGTGCCCCTGCACATCGATCCCGAACCCCTTCCTGTTTGTGATGTGCTGATCATCGAATCCACCTATGGCAACAGGGTGCACGATCACGAGCCGGTTGTCGCGCAGATCGGCGAGGATTTCAAACGCACGATCCACAAGCGCGGGGTGGTGCTGATTCCCAGCTTCGCCGTGGGGCGCACCCAACTGGTGGGGCTGATCCTGCGCCACCTGATGAGCGACGGCGAGCTGGCCGAAGTTCCCATCCATATCGATAGCCCCATGGCCATCGACGCCACCTTGATCTACTCGCGGCATCTCTATGACGGGAACCTGGACGAGGATATTACCCAGGACGGGCGCAACCGCCTGTTTCCCAGCAAGGTGCATCTGCACCGGACGGTCTACGAATCCAAGGACCTGAATCATCTACCCGGCCCCCGGGTGATCATCGCCGCCAGCGGCATGATGACCGGCGGGCGAATTTTGCACCATCTGGTCCGGCGCTTGCCGGATCCGCACAACCTGGTGCTGCTGTCGGGCTATCAGGCCATGGGGACGCGTGGCCGCTCTCTGCAGGAAGGGGCCGACCACCTGCGCATCCACGGCCAGGACGTCAAGGTCGGGGCCAAGGTCGGCACCATCGAAGGTCTGAGCAGTCATGCCGATCGCGACGAACTGATGCGTTGGGTCGGCACCGCCCCCAGGCCTCCGCGGCGTATTTTCGTGGTCCACGGGGAGGAAATGCAGTCGGCGCACTTGGCGGGCCTGCTCACTGCAGCCACACACGCAGAGGTCACGGTTCCGAAATTGAAGGATTCCTTCACGCTGTAATCTGAGCTCCGGGTTAAACCAGACGCCTCCCTTGCCGATCATAGGGGCAGGGAGGTGTCGTCATGCCAGAGAGATTTTGTTCACACCTGGAAGAATACGGGGTCCTGTTCATCAAGACCGAGGCGGCCTATCAGGTGTTCAACACCATGATGGACCGAGCGGTGTCCGAGCAGGATGAAACGGATCTGTGCCGGTCGCTGGAAAAGGCGCTTGAGGACTGGCAACAGGCCACGCGTGCCTTGAGGGACAGGTTTCTGGAACTGTTCAACAGCGGCAGGATCCTGTTGCCCAAAGGTGCCCTTGCCCACGGCAACAAGCGCGGATTGAACCTGAGCGGCCATGCGAAGTGCAGCGATTGCTACCGGGAAATTCCCCGTCTTGTTTTTCCCGAATGGCAACTTGCCCACAATGGAGCGGTGAACTTCAGGGGTGAAGAACTTGATTTGAACGAGTCCGACTTGACCGTGGTGCCTTGACTCGATAATTGAATCGCCTGGCGGGATCGCGGAGCGACTCAATTATTCGGACCGGTCTCCTCCACCGGAGAAGATACTCCATCCCAGAACGGCACCCAACAACACCATCAGGACGGGGTTGGAGGTGATGTGTCATCCTCCGCTGTGACAGGTAACCCAGCGGTTGACCAGGAATCCACCGAGGGCTCCCCCCATTGTTCCGAGCATCATCCTGGCGCGAGGTTTTTTCATTCGGATCTCCTTTGATTCTCGGTAGTATTGGTTTGTTGGACCTCCTCCGCAAGTGATCAAAGATATTTACCCCAAAATCACATTTGTGAGAGAATTTTCTGGAATCATGTAAATTGTTGTATTTAAAAGAGATGAAAAGGAGTGGTTTTTGCCAAATTGCTTGACAGCTCAATTTGCATGTGCTATCCTCCCCCAAATCGCCCCATTATAGTCCTGATTTAATATATGAACCTTCTGTCTGTTGAGAATTGGGGGAGGAATCATGAAACAATCGCTAGGGCAACTCCTTCTGGTGGGCACGCTCCTAGTTTTTCTGTTGGCTTTGCCGGCAGCGGGGCAGGTTTACTCGATAGACTATCTTGGCTATGGCTGGGAGCAAACTCCCACACCGGGCAAGGTCGCCGGAGATGAGCTGATCATCACCAGCGTTGCCGATGGAGTTGATGCCGCGTTCGGTGTGGATTTGGGCACCGAAGAAATGACCCTGCACATCTACGGGCTGATCAGCGATGGCCCCGTGGATATGGGCGGTTACAATGTGACCAATTATTCCGGCGGTATCATGGACATCTACGAAGATCCCGCCATGAACGCGGATTGGGGCACATTTCCTCCCAATGCCACCTCGCCCGGCACTTTTACTGAAGGATCACTTTTCTTCAGGGGTTCTTTCACAAGTTTCACCATGACCTTCGATCCCTCCGGATCATTCGGGGGATTCCAGGCTTATCTCGACGGTATTGCGGGCTCGGTCATCAACGCCATGTGCACCAACTGCGTGTACACATGGGGCGGGGCCTTCACTTTGGCATCCGGGGTCTATGTCCCGGATGGCTATTCGCTTCAGATCGATGGTACTTTTGAAATTGATTCGGCGGTTGACACCGAGACGACCAGCTGGGGCTCGGTCAAGGCGCTCTTCAAATAAACGATCCCGCATGTTGATGCGGATATGGGAGGATACCGATGAAGACAATGCTTAAAGGACTCCTGATCGTGCTGGTTCTCGTGGCCATTCCCCTGGGAGCGTCGGGACAACAACTTTTCGACTTCAGCGGTCAGGCCCTGATGCCCGCCGGAGTCGGAGGCACCTTGACCATGTACAGCGTCGTGCGCGACGCTTCGCCGGCCATCGATACCCCTTTGCCCCTGGATTTTGCCAACTACCAGTACACGCTGGTTGTGGATCAGGCTGTCTTGACCGCCGACGGCATGTTTAAAACCTTTTCCGGTGGCACCGTTGCTATCTACAAGGATGCCGGAACCCTGGCTGATTTCGCCAATCCCGGGACGTTTACCGACGGGACGGCGATTCTGATCGGCAATTTCACCACGCTCAGCAAGTTTGTTCCCGCAAACTCCGTCAGTGGTTTTTTCGATTGGGTCGGTGGCACCCGGGTGGATGATATGGCCCCTGTGGACCAGTTACACTGGGCATTCGTGTCCGCGACCAGTGTCGACAGCGGTCTGCTGGAACCGGGTTATGACGAGGTCTGGGACGGCAAAACGGAGCCGCCCGAGAACATCGTCGACACGGAGTCCAGCAGCATGAGCCGGGTCAAGGCCCTGTTCAATTAGCCTTGCGATCCGGGAGGTTTATCCCGGGTCTGTTGCCAAGGAACATGCTCCCTTCCCTCATGAATTGCGGCCCGCAACTTCGCGTTGCGGGCCGCTTCAGTCTTCAGTTCTTTCCTTGCCTCGATGGTCTTTCTAGGGAACAGGGGGAACGACCGTGACGGTGATCTCCTGGGTCAGGCTTTCGGCGCCGGCCTGGATCGTGACCACGATGGTGAAGTCCGTGGATTCGGTGACTGCGGGGGTCTGCCAGGAGGCCGACCAGGTTTCGGTGCCGGTGGCCACGATGGTTTGACCGTCAACCGCCACGGTGACTTGATCCAGGGGAGGGCCGTTGAGCAGGCCGTGAGCCAGCCCCGCGATGGTGACTTCGGTATTGGCCTTCAATTCCGCGCCATCGAGCGGCGCGCCGATCAACATGGTGAGCTGGGTCGCCGTCACGCCGATGGTCGTGGTGGACGATTCGCCGGCCGCCCAGGCCCGCGCGCGCAGGGTCACATTCGTGTCGGATTCGAAGCGGGGTACATCCCACAAGTAGGACCAGGAGTCGGTTCCGGTCACCGACCGGAAACCCGCCCCGTCACCCAGATCCAGTTGCAAGGAATCCACCGCGGCCTTGCCTTGGCTGTCGGTGCTGTATCCCAGGATCTGCAGGGGCACGCCGCCCAGAACGACCTGGCCGTCCAGGGGCGCCAGGAAACCCACGCTGACCGGTTGCAGGATGTGGACCACCGTGTCGGTGAGGATGGCCGAATCGGTCCAGTCATTGCGGTACTGGGCGTAGATGGTCTGCAGGCCTTCGGCGGCATCCAGGACGATGGCGGCCGTGTCGGCGTAGGTTTGCCAGGGGGAGCTCAGGAAGTCCGGCTGGGTGCTGAAGCGCATCTGGATGGCGTTGGCCGTGGAAATGCCGGTCACCGTGGTGGCAGCGGTGACATCCCCGGCGGGCAGCGCCAGCCGGAAAGCGGCGTTTTGCATCAGATCGGGGTTCGCGTTCCAGGTCCCGGTGGCGTTGAAGCCGAAGTCCCCCTGGAATTCGCCGTAAATGGTCTGGGACACGGCCGAAGCGTCCAGGGCGAAACCGGTCAGGGTTGAATCGGCAGGCAACCAGGCGGCCGTGGCCAGGGCGGCCTGGGTGGTTGCGAAGCGCATCTGCTCCACACCCAACTCCTCGATTTCCAGGTCGACATGGCGCGCGGGAACCGTGGCGGGCTTGCCGACGATATGGAATTCGGGGGAGAAATCCACGATCAGATCCCGCACGGTCACGGCCGAAGCGAAGGTGCCCGTGTAACCCTTGGCGTAAAGGTGGAAGGTGTCGCCCTGGGCGGCCGCAGGCAGATCCCAGATGATCGCCTGTTCGCTTCCCGGCTGAGTCACAGGGAAGGATACGGCCGAGGAAAAATCAGGGGATCCGGCCATGAGGATACTGTCCTGGGAGCTGACGGTGACCGTCAGGTGGACGTGCCGGGAAGCGACCATTTTGCCGACGGGGTTTCCTTCGACGGCGATGGCTGGACCGGTAGCGACAAAGGCCGGTGTCTGGTCGGCAACAAATGTGAAATCCCCGGCGGCGTTGAAGGCCTGGACCTTGAAATAATGAATTCGCGTGGGATCGGGGTCGGCGTAAATGAAACTGAGCTTGGGTTTTTCCGTCTGTTCCACGGAGGTGACAAATTCGAAGTTGTTGGCCGTGTCGACGCTGTGGCTGATGCTATAGCTGGAGATGCCGAATCCCTGGGGCTGGTTCCAGGACAAAATGATGGTGTTGCCCACAACCGTGGCGGTCAGATCCAGGGGGTCGCCGCCATCTGGACCACTGGGATCAAAGGGGTTCTGGAAGGAGGGGGCCGTCGGCGTGCTTTCGCAGCCGAGCAGGAGACCCAGGGCCAGAACAGCGATGGCTACGGGCCACAGAATGGTCAGGAGGCGCGTGCGGGGCATGGTAACTAGGCTCCTTGCTGTGCTTAAAATCCCAGGCTCAGTCCCGCGTGCAGGGCGGGCTGGTTGCTCACAGGAGCATGAATCGTGGCGACGGGCAACGTGCCTGAGCCCGCGGTGATCCGGGGGAAGGAAAGCCAGGCATCGATCATGCTGAAAATGATCACACCGCCGGCCACGGCCAGGCCGGTGTTGCGCAGGGTTTCCATGTCTTGCATGTCGGAGTAGGCCTTGTCGGTGGCGGCCCGCAAAGTGGTGATTTCCTCGGAGTTGATGGCTTGGTCGTAGCGGCCGCGCAGCAGGAGGTAGTCCTTGCGGTGGTTGCTGCGCTGGATTTCTCCGGACAGGGCCGTCAGCAGGCCGCCGATTTCGGTTGCGTTGTAGAGCCATCCCCTGGTCCCGTGGCCCAGATAATGTTGCCCCAGGCCGGCCAGCAATAGGTTGCTGCCGATGGCGGTGCGCAGGCTCAGGGGAGTCATGCGGATGGTGATGATCAGATGGTCCTGGTCGTTGTCCAGGGTGATCGGCTCCTTGTAGTCGACGTAGCCGGGCAGGTCGCAGCGGAGTTCGTGTTTGCCTGGGGCAACCGTGGTTGATCCGGCCAAGGGCAGGAACCCCAGAGGCGCGCCGTCGAGCATGACCTCTGCGCCTGCAGGCCCCAGAATATCCACGGTGGCGGCCTGGCTGACACCCGCGGCGCCGCATAACACAAGGATGCACCAAAGCAAAGGGCCGCCGCGGAGGGCGAGGCTGCAGGAATGGCGGCCGGCACGCTGAACCTGACCGGTGGGTGTAAAGAACGTTCGCGTCATCGTTTCATTTCCCTTTGCTGAACAGAGCCGGCGGACTTGACCCGGATTCCGGGTACACGGCGCGGAAATTATAGGTCACGGCGGGCTGTTTGGCCCGAAAAATCCCCAAAAGGTCAATCCCGATGATAAGGCCTTCCGGCCAGAATTCCCAGGCCACGGTAGATCTGTTCCAAGAGCAATACCCGCGCCATTTCGTGGGTGAAGGTCAGCTGCGAAAGACGCAGGGTGAGGTCGGCCCGCCCCAGGGCCGCGGAACCAAGGCCGTCGGGCCCTCCGATCAGGAAGCAGATCCCGCCGTGATTGCCCAGCAGTTCGGCCAGGCCGCGGCTGTCCAGGGCATCCCCATGTTCGTCCATGGCCACCACCAGCTGGTTGCCGCGAGCCGACCCCAGACCGGTGATCATGGCCCGGGCCTCCTTGTCCTTTCCGGCATCGCGGACTTCCTGGAGGTCGATCTTGCCCAGGCTGTGGATGCGCCGCTGGTAATCGGCCGCGAGCTCGGCCAGGCGCTGATCCTTCATTTTACCGACCGCCATGATCCTGATCATCTGCAATTCCTTTCCTGGGACGGAGGCAGGTTGAAAGAAGACACCAATGATGGCCTTTAGTTGGCTGCAACCGCTTGCACGGTAGCACACAACGTTGTTGTCGCACCTCGAAATCCAAATCATGGAACAAGTTCTTGACACTTGGTGGACGCCCATATGAAATTGGCGCCAACGGTTGTCATCGTATTGACACCATGCCGGGATCGCACCGGAGCCGCAGGCGGTTTCCGGATGCGCTCGAAAGATTCCGGTCAACCAAGGCGCGTCAGCCCGGCTCCAGTGTCGGACTCAACGAAATCCGGGTTCCCTTTATGATTACTACACTCCCTCTCGGGACGGTGACCACGGGCCTGCTCGCGAATTACGCCACGGTCTTCATCTTCATTCTGGTGGGGTTCGCGTTTGCGGGCATTGCCCTGGGTGTGGCGAAACTCCTGCGTCCCAGCAATCCCAGCCCCGCCAAGATGACCACCTACGAATGCGGTGAGTTGCCCACCGGCTCCTCCTGGATCCGCTTCAATGTCCGCTTCTATCTGGTGGCCCTGTTCTTCATCATCTTCGATGTGGAAGTGATTTTCCTGTTTCCGTGGGCCGTGGTTTTCAGGCAGCTCTACCCCGTGCCGGGGTTGGGTGCCCTGGTCTTCTGGGAAATGATCATTTTCCTGGCCATTTTGACCCTCGGCTTGGCCTACGTCTGGGTCAAGGGCGACATCGCCTGGGTCAAGAAGCTGGCCCAGCGGCCTCAGCAAAACACTCCGTCGGCAGCCGCCCCCAAGGAGGAGGTCCCCGCCTCATGAGCCACGACGCCAAGACGCCGCCGGAGGGCTACGACGTCCAGCGGGAGCAGATGCTCAACTTCAAGGTCGATGAACAGTTTGCCCAGTTGACCGAAAGCGACGCCAAGAATTTCATCCTGACCACGGTCGACGAAGTCTTCAATTGGGCCAGGCTTTCGAGCATTTGGCCGGTGACGTTCGGCCTTGCCTGCTGCGCCATCGAGATGATGGCCACCAGTGCAACTCGTTACGACATAGACCGTTTCGGGGCCGGCGCCTTTCGCCCCACGCCGCGTCAGGCCGATCTGATGATCGTCTCGGGCACGGTTACGGGCAAGATGGCCTCGCGCCTGAAACTGATCTACGACCAGATGCCCGAACCCAAGTGGGTCATCGCCATGGGCAGCTGCGCCATCGGCGGCGGGCCCTATTTCAAGTATGGCTACCACGTGGTCAAGGGTGTTGACCAGCTCGTGCCGGTGGACGTGTATGTGCCCGGTTGCCCTCCCCGGCCGGAGGTTTTGCTGGAGGGCCTGATGCGCCTGCAGGACAAGATCCGCGGCCGCAAGGGCAAGTTCGTCACGCCCAAGTGGGTCACCGATTACGCCAAGAAGATCCCTTACCGCAAGTAAAGGCGCAGAGTCATGGAACAGAAAGCCATCTACGATCTGCTGGCCGAGAAACTGGGGGACGGGGCCCTGGGCTGGCACGAGGATGAGATCGAGTCCTGGGCTGAAATCGCCCCGGCCGGCATCGCCGTCGCCTGCGCTTTTTTGCGCGAGGATGCGCGCCTGGACTTCAACCAGCTGATGTGCCTGTCGGGCATCGACTGGGACGGATACGACGAGGCCGGCAAGGGCAAGTCCGTGGCTATCCTGGGTTACACCGCGGAAGGGCAGCCCGAGACCTCCGATCGCGTGGCCACGGGTGATTTCGGCGTGGCCTACCATCTTTTCAGCCACGGCCAGCGGCACAAGTTCACCCTGAGGGTGCGCCTGCCCCGCAGCCAGGCCGCCGTGCCCACCGTTTCGGGAATCTGGCCCACCGCCGCCTGGCATGAACGTGAAGCCTGGGACATGGTGGGGATCACGTTCACCGGTCATCCTGATCTGCGGCGCATGTTGCTGGACGATGCGTGGGAGGGGCATCCCTTGCGGAAGGACTACCAGATGCCCGGCCACTGGGCCGGCGTGCCCCTCGAAGGCCGTCCCTACTCCCGGAATCCATTCCCTTCCCCTGAACCACCGGCCGGAGGCGAACAGCCCAGCGGCGATACCCCCCCGGCGGAGGCGTAAGATGGCCACTGGAGAACAGAAACTGGGTGGTTGGGCCGACCAGGACCATATGCCCGGCATCAAGAGCGAGCTGCTTGAACTCAACATGGGGCCCCAGCATCCGGCAACTCACGGTGTGCTGCGGCTGTTGCTGAAGACCGACGGCGAAATCGTTTACAAGGTGACACCGGTGCTGGGCTATCTGCACCGCTGTGCCGAGAAGATCGCCGAAGGCGTCAACTACAAGCAGTGGGTGCTTTACACCGACCGGTTCGATTACCTGGCTCCGGTATGTTGCAACCACGCCTACGTGACGGCGGTGGAAAAACTGCTGCGTCCCGAGGTGCCCGAGCGCGCCGAACACCTCCGGGTCGTGACGGCCGAACTTTCCCGCATCGCCAGCCATCTCATCGCCTTGGCCACTTTCGGCCTGGACATGGGGGCCTGGACTCCGCTGCTGTACTGCTTCCGCGAGCGTGAGGAGATCCTCAACCTGCTGGAACGGATCGCCGGCGGGCGCATGCTCTACAACTACATGATCCCCGGCGGGGTTCGTTACGACATTCCCGACACCAAGTGGATCGCCGATGTGCTCACGTTCATCACCATGCTCGAGAAGAAGAAGATCAAGGACTACAACGACCTGCTGAGCTACAACAAGATCTTCATCGAGCGCACCGCCGACGTGGGCGTCATCGATGAGGAAACGGCCAAGGCCTACGCCTGCACCGGCCCGGTCCTGCGCGGGTCGGGCGTGAAATTCGATTGCCGCCGCGACGATCCCTACTCGGTGTATCACAAGTTCGATTTCGAAATTCCCGTGGGTATGGGCGAGATGGGCACGGTGGGGGACTGCTGGGACCGCTACATGGTCCGCGTGCGTGAGATCCAGCAGTCGTGCCGCATCGTCCGGCAGGCCCTGGACACCCTGCCCGAGGGTCCCTACCAGGCCATACCGCTCAACAAGATGGTCAAGGTCCCCGCCGGCGCCGCCTATGCCCGCACCGAAAGCGCCAAGGGAGAGATGGGGCACTACATCATTTCCGACGGCGGCCAGACCGCCTTCCGCAACAAGGCGCGCTCTCCGTCCTTCTGCAACCTGCAGGTCGTCGAGAAGGTGGGCGTGGGACAGATGGTTTCTGACCTCGTGGCCCTGGTGGGGTCGCTGGACATCGTACTCGGGGAGATCGACCGCTGATGGAAATCCTCACGGCTTGGTTGCAGGGGCTCCCGGGGTTCGGCGGCATGTCGGACCAGAGCCTGTTTATCACCGGCGCCACCATCATGGCCACGCTCATGTTCGTGGTCATGGCTCTTTGCGCCCTCATTTTTACCTGGATGGAGCGGAAGGTCGCGGGGTTCATTCAGAGCCGCTACGGCCCCATGCGTACGGGTCGCTGGCATGGCTGGGCCCAGGCCGTGGCCGACATGCTGAAGATCCTCGGCAAGGAGGACATCATTCCCACCGAGGCCGACAAGGGCCTGTACGTGTTCGCCCCGATCCTGGTGCTGCTCGGATCCCTGCTCGCCTGGGCCGCCATTCCCTGGGCGCCCGGCTTTGTCGCCGCGGACCTGGACCTGGGACTTTTCTACATCTTTGCCGCCAGCAGCGTGGTCATCATCGGTATCATGATGGCCGGCTGGGCCTCGAACAACAAGTGGTCCCTGTACGGCGCGGCCCGCGGCGCGGCCCAGATGGTCAGCTATGAGATCCCCCTGGCGCTGGCCACCATCCCGGTGATCATGCACGTGGGCTCGCTGAACACCCAGGACATCGTCATCGCCCAACAAGGCGGGATCCTGCACTGGTTCGTTTTCCACGATCCCTTCCTGTTCGTGGCTTTCTGGATGTATTTCATCGCCGCCATCGCCGAAACCAATCGCGGACCGTTCGACATGCCCGAGACCGAATCCGAGCTGGTGGCCGGCTATCACACCGAGTACTCGGGGATGCGTTTCGCCTTCTTCTTCCTGGCCGAATACGCGAACCTGTTCCTTGTCTCGGTGATCGCGGTCACCGTGTTTTTGGGCGGCTGGTGGTCGCCCATTCCGGGCCTGGATTTCGCGCCGGCCTTGACGTTCATCATCAAGGGCGTGCTGATGGTCTTTTTGAACATGTGGGTGCGGTGGACCCTGCCGCGCGTGCGTGTCGACCAGCTCATGTATTTGTGCTGGAAGATCATGATTCCCGTGACCCTGCTCTGCGTGGCGGGTTCGGGATTGTGGATGATCATAGCGGGTGAAATGGGATAACGGCCCTCTTGCCCTTAACCGCGCCGCCGAAGCCCTGCTTTGGCGGCAAGCAGGCGGAGAACAGTCGATGGTCCAGTACTTCCAAGACATCTATGCGGCGCTGAGTTCGGCGCTGGTGGGGATGGGCATCACCATCAAGCATATCTGGAAGAAGCCGGTCACGTTGCAGTACCCGGACGAGCGGCAGGTTATGCCTCCACGGTTCCGCGGCTTCGTGCACAACGACATGACCACGTGCGATTCCTGCGGGATCTGCGCCAACCTGTGTCCGGTGGACTGCATCTACATCGAGACCGAAGGCAAGGCCAAGGACCGGTACATGACCCGGTACGCCATCGACTACAACAAGTGCATCTGGTGTTCCCTGTGCACCGAGAACTGCCACACCGGGTCCATCACCATGAGCCACGACTACGACCATTCGGTGTACGACCGCCGCAGCCTGGTCTACGAATTCATGGATCCTGCCAAGGGCAAGATTCCCTGCCATCGCGCCACGCGCATCGAACTGGGCTGGTGGGTTGAACCCAAGGAAGAAAAGGCCAAGCCGGAAAATCCTGCGGCCAAACCTGAAACTGTCGCCAAACCCGAGCCTCCGACCGACGTGCCTTCCGGCGACAAAGGAGAGGACAAGTGACCGGTGACCTGATCTTTATCCTGCTGGCTCTGCTGACCCTGGTGCCCGCGGTCTGGGTGGTGTTGAGCCGAAACCTGCTGCATGCCGGATTCAGCCTGCTGTTCACGCTTTTCGGGGCTGCGGGGCTCTACGCCTATATGGGGGCGGATTTCATCGCCGTCACCCAGGTGATGGTCTACATCGGCGGCGTGCTGGTGCTGGTCCTGTTCACGGTCATGATGACCCACGTGCCCCAGGGCAAGCAGAACCATGGCCTGGATCGTTATGTGCCGGCCGCGGTGTTTTCCCTGCTGGTCTTCGGGGTGGTCTACAAGCTGATCACCTCGGTAACCTGGCGTGTGACCACGGGTGCGGTTGAGCCTACCATCTCCAGAATCGGTGCCGGGTTCATGACCAAGTACATCTTCCCCTTCGAATACGTTTCGCTGGTGTTGCTGGCGGCCATGATCGGCGCCGCACTGTTGACGCGCGAGGCCTTCCCGGTCGCAGAGGGCGCAGTTGACGCCGCCGACGAAGCGACGGACCAGGAGGTGACCCCATGAACATCGGCCTGCCCCATTTTCTGACCGTGGGCGCGATCCTGTTTTCCCTGGGCCTGTTTGCCGTGATGTCGCGGCGCAACGCCATCGGGATCCTCATGGGTGTCGAGCTCATGCTCAACGCGGCCAACCTCAACTTCGTTGCGTTTTCCCGCTACGTCGAGCGTGGAATCGACGGCCAGATCGTGGCCGCTTTCGTGATCGTCCTGGCGGCGGCCGAGGCCGCCGTAGCCCTTGCCATCATCCTGGCGATGTACCGCAACTTCGGCACGGCCAATGCGGACGCCGTCCAACGCCTGAAGCGATAAGGGAGTCGAACCGGTGATGAGCGACAATGCCATCCTTTTCAGCGCACTGATCATCCTGGGGTTGCCCCTGCTGTCCTATGTGCTGACGTTCTTTTTCGGCAGCAAACTGCCGCGCAGAGGCGATTTCATCGGCGTGACCTTCATGGGCGCAGCGTGGTTGCTGGCCATCCGGATTTTTCTGGCTTTCTGGAAAATCGCCGATCCGTCCTACCGTGTGGAAGGCTCGATCACCTGGGTGAATCTGGGCAGTTTCCACCTGGACGCGGGGATCCTGGTCGACGGCATGACCTCGGTCATGCTCATGGTCGTGACCACGGTCAGCTTCCTGGTGCACTTGTATTCGACCGGGTACATGAAAGGCGACCGCCGCTACGAGCGCTATTTCGCGTTCCTGGGCTTCTTCTCTTTTTCCATGCTGGGCATCGTGCTTTCGAACAACCTGTTGTTCCTGTACGTGTTTTGGGAACTGGTTGGTTTGTCGAGTTATCTGCTGATCGGTTTCTTCTTCCACAAGCACTCCGCCGCCAGTGCCGGCAAGAAGGCCTTCTTGACCAATCGGGTGGGCGACTACGGGTTCTGGTTGGGGATCCTGACCTTCTTCACCGTCACCGGCACGCTGAACTACTTTGAACTATTCGCGCACGTGCATGCCGGCACCATCAGCGGCACGTTGCTGGCCTGGGCGGGAATCGGCCTGTTCATGGGTTGCGTGGGCAAGTCGGCGCAGATGCCGCTGCACATCTGGTTGCCCGACGCCATGGAGGGCCCCACGCCGGTGTCCGCCTTGATCCATGCCGCGACCATGGTGGCCGCCGGTGTGTACATGGTGGCGCGGCTGGCTCCCCTGTTCGGCCATACGGCCATGGAAGTGATCCTCTACGTGGGCGCCATCACGGCCTTCTTGACCGCGACCATCGCCCTGGTCAAGACGGACATCAAGCGCGTGCTGGCGTTCTCGACCCTCAGCCAGCTGGGCTACATGGTCATGGCCCTGGGCGCGGGCGATTCGGTCAACTCCATGTTTCACCTGACGACCCACGCCATGTTCAAGGCTCTGCTTTTTCTGGGCGCCGGCAGCGTGATTCACGCGGTCCATACGCAGGAAATGCCCGAGATGGGCGGGCTGCGCAGGAAGATGCCGATCACCTTCATCACCTTCCTGATCGCCACCCTGGCCATCAGCGGGGTGCCGGGATTCGCCGGATTCTACTCCAAGGACGGCATCCTGGGTTCCACCCTGGCTTACGGCATGACGACCGGCCAGTACCTCCCGTATATCCTGGGCATCGTGGCCGCGGCCATCACGCCCTTCTACATGTTCCGCATCATTTTCCTGACCTTCACGGGCAAGCCCCGGAACCAGGAGAAATTCGACCATGCTCACGAGAGCCCCATGAACATGGCGATCCCCATGATGGTTCTGGCGTTTTTGGCCATCGTTTCCTCTGGCTTCAAGACCGCCGACGAGGGCTGGTTCTCCAAGTTTATCGCTCCCTATAGCGTGCCCGCCATCGCCGCAGAGTTCGACGTTCACGCCGCCAATCCGGTTCACGGGCTCGTGGTCACGCATCACCAGCCGGCCCTCGAGGCCGAGGCTCCGGTGGAGCATGCCGGAGAGGGCCATGCCGAAGGTGCGGTTGCGGCGGAGGGTGGGCACGCGGAACACGATGCCATCCATCACAAGGCCCATATCACCGCCATGATCATGTCCATCAGCATGGCCGGCCTCGGCATCCTGTTGTCTTGGTGGGTCTATTTCATGCACAAGATCGACACGGCGGCCATGCTGCGTCGGTTCAAGGGTCTCTACACTGTTCTGCAGGGACAGTATTTCTTTGATGAGTTCTACGCGGCCACCGTTTACCGCTTTACTCTCTGGTGGGCGTCGGTCTGCGCCGGGTTCGACCGTTATGTCATCGACAGCATCGTCAACGGCTCGGGATACCTGACGCGCATGGTGAGTTGGACCTCGGGCCTGTTCGACCGCTATGTGGTCGACGGCGCGGTCAACGGGGTCGCCTCGGTTCTGCAGGGAGCAGGAGAAGGTTTTCGTCGTCTTCAGACCGGTCGGGTCCAGACTTACCTGGTGTACACCAGCGCGTCGGTCCTGGTCCTGATTCTGGTCTACAAGGTTTTGTAATGTCCGGGTTGATATCGAGTACCCCCGAGAGGAGCGCCACGCATGGGTGAGCACATTCTTTCCTGGATGACCTTTTTTCCGGTCATCGGGGCGGCTGTGATCGCGTTCATTCCGTCGGAACGGAAAGACATCATCAAGACGATCGCTGCGGCTGCCACCGCGGTGCCTTTGGTCCTCGCGGTGCAACTGTTCATGAACTTCGACCGCGGTACGGCGGCCATGCAGTTCGTCGAGCACTACACCTGGATCAAGAGCTTCAACATCGAGTACTTCATGGGTATCGACGGCTTGAGCGCCCCCATGGTGCTGTTGACTGCGTTGCTCTCGTTCATTTGTATCATCGCTTCGTGGAATGTCGGGAAGGCAACCAAGGGTTATTTCGCCCTGTTCCTCCTGCTTGATACGGCCATGATGGGGGTGTTCTGCGCCCTGGACTTCTTCCTGTTCTATGTGTACTGGGAGCTGATGCTGCTGCCCATGTACTTCCTGATCGGGATCTGGGGCGGTCCGCGGCGCGAGTATGCCGCCATCAAGTTCTTTCTGTACACCCTGGCCGGATCGGTGCTGATGCTCCTGGCCATGATCGCCTTCTACTTGAACGTGCAGGATCCGACGACCGGTGGTCATACCTTCAACATGCTCTACATGATGGACCAGACGAACCACAGTCCGTGGTTGCAGGCGACCAACATCCGGCACTTGTTGTGGATCGGGCTGTTCATCGGATTCGCCATCAAGGTACCCATCTTCCCGTTCCACACCTGGTTGCCCGACGCCCACGTCGAGGCGCCCACGGCCGTCTCCGTCATTCTGGCCGGTGTGCTGCTGAAGATGGGGACCTACGGTATCCTGCGCATCAGCTATCCCATCCTGCCGGATTCGGCCATGTGGTTCAGTTATGCGCTGGCCATCTTCGGGGCCATCAACATTCTGTACGGCGCCTACTGCGCCATGGCCCAGACGGACATGAAGAAGCTGGTGGCCTATTCGTCCATCAGTCATATGGGCTATGTGCTGCTGGGTATGTCGGCCTTTACGCCCGCGGCCATGAATGGCGCCGTGCTGCAGATGTTCAACCACGGCACCATCACCGCCATGATGTTCCTCTGCGTGGGCGTGATTTACGATCGGGCCCACACCCGCGAGATCAACGGCTTCGGCGGCCTGGGTCTGCAGATGCCCCTGTACACCAGCGTGTTCAGTTTTGCGCTGTTCGCCGCCATCGGGTTGCCGGGTCTGAGCGGTTTTGTCAGTGAGGCCATGATCTTCATCGGCGTTTTCCCGGTTTATCGCACCGTGGCCATGATCAGCGCCCTGGGTATCATTATCGGCGCAGCTTACGTGTTGTGGATGCTGCAACGGGTGTTCCTCGGCCCCAAGAACGACAAATGGGACAGTCTGCCGGACATCAACGCCCGCGAGATGTTCACGCTCGTGCCCATCGGTCTCATCGTTCTGATCCTGGGTGTGTATCCCATGCCCGTGCTGGATTTGATGAAGGTGTCCCTGAACAACCTGATCAAGGTGGTGGCCGGCTGATCCGGCCCTGCCTAAGGAGTGTTCCTCGATGGAACTGTTGAATTTGAGCATTCCCAGTTGGTCGGACCTGGCAAACTGGATACCCGAGGCGGTGCTGTGCGGAACCTTCCTGGTCGCGCTGTTGGGCGACATGGTGGTTCGTGGTCGTCGCCCCTGGGTGCCGTTCGTGATCTCGGTCTTCGGTCTGGTCACCGCCGGCAGTTATGCCGTGGCCGCCGTGATGCACGCCGGACCCGAGGCCCATACGATCATGGGCAAGCTGATGGTCGTCGACGGCCTGGCCCAGTACTTCCGCCTGATGTTCATCTTCATCGGTCTGGTCACGGTTTTGTTTGCCTGGACCAGCGAAGAGATCATGGGCCCCACGCGGGAGAACAAGGGCGAGTTCTATGCTCTGACCACCCTGTTGACCCTGGCCATGTGCGTCATGGCCGAGGCCAACGATCTGCTGATGCTCTTTTTGTCCATGGAGGGCGTGGGCCTGATCAGCTATGTGATGGCCGGGTTCATGCGCACCAGCCTGCGCAGCACCGAGGCCTCCTTGAAGTATGTCATCTTCGGCGCGGTCAGCAGCGCCATCATGCTGTACGGGCTGTCCCTGCTGTACGGCATGACCGGGGCGCTGACCTTCCAGGGTATCCGCGCCGGGTTGTTGCAGGGCGCCGCCAGTCCCTTCGGTTTGCTGGTGGCCTCCGTCCTGGTCCTGACGGGCATGAGCTACAAGATCGCCGCCGTACCGTTCCACTACTGGGCTCCGGATGTTTATGAAGGCGCACCGACTCCCATCAGCGCCCTATTCTCGGTGGGCCCCAAGGCCGCCGGGTTCGCCCTGATGATCCGGTTCTTCTACACCGCCCTGGCCGCAGGCGCTCATCCGGCGGGCGAGTCCACGCTGATCGCCTCGTTCAACTGGCCATTGCTGGTGGCGGTGATGTCGGCGGTGACCATGACCTACGCCAACCTGGTCGCCCTGCGGCAAACCAACGTCAAGCGGCTGCTGGCCTATTCGAGCATTTCCCATGTCGGGTTTATCCTCATGGGTTTTGTGCTGCTGACGGGCGAGGGTCTGCAGGCGGTTCTGTTCTATCTGCTGATCTACACGCTCATGAACCTGGGCGCTTTCTTCTTCGTGGTGGCCATCAACAATCATCTGAAGAGCGAAGAACTCAAGGACTATGTGGGACTGGGTTTCCGCGCTCCCTGGGCCGGCGCCATGATGGTGATATTCCTGGCGTCCCTCGCCGGCATTCCGCCGTTCGCGGGCTTTGTCGGTAAGTTGTACCTGTTCACGGCCGTCATGGATCGTCAGTGGTTCTGGCTGGTCATCGTGGCCGGCGCCAACTCGGTCATCGGTCTCTTCTACTACTTCAAGGTGGTCAAGGCCATGTTCCTGACCCGGCCCGCCGAGGGCGCCGACACCTCGCCCCTGTCGCTGCACTGGCTCCAGTACACCATCTTGGCCGTGCTGGCGATTCCCACCCTGGTGCTGGGTCTCTACTTCGGGCAGTTCAAGGCCTTGGCGGACCAGGCGATCGCGCTGATGGCGGTGCATATGTAGTCCAGACAGGCATAACCCCTTGTCTCATGGACGGTTGGCCGCGACCTCCTGTCGCCTCCAACCTCGGCATTCCGTCCCCTCCGCCATCATGGCTCCGGGGCCTCCATGACGCCATGATACAAGGGGTTATGCCTGTCTGGAGCCCAAACAGCGCCACGTCCCCTGACGGCAGCAACAATTTCCGAGGCACAACCTTCCGGTTCCGAGTAGCGCTCTGCTTGTGACGGCCGTGCGCGGGTCTGTCGGGGCCGGACACAAAACAGGACAAATTAGGTTGACATTGGTGGGGACAATGGGGTAGGCTCATGATCGAGTCATCGTTAACTTCAGCATCGGAGGCCCGAGATGCGACCTCTTCTTCTCATTCTCGCCCTGCTCCTGGTTCCCTTGTCGGCGGCGGCCCTGGACTGCACACCCTTCCAGAGTTGGACCTGCGCCCAGCAAGGTTACTACGACGTTTTGAACGGCCAGCCCGGCGAAGTGATCTGCGGGGTGGACTACACCGGCTGGACCCTCCACGTGATCGAGGTGACCGTCACCAACCCCGGCTGGATCGCATTTCGGGGTATCAGTGCCGCGTCCTCGTGGAATATCGTCGAAACGGCCATCATCCTCATGGACGATTGCTCCGCCGGAACATGCACGAATAGCGTCCAGGGAATGGGGTTGATGCAGCTTGATGTCTGCCTGGATGTGGGTACGTATTCCTTCGTGGTGGCGTCCAATACGACGGCCTCGACGGCGTTCATGAACATCGACCTGCAATGCCTTACCTGCGAAGACGCTGTCGCCTACGGCCTGGGTTGCTCCTTGTGCCAGACCGTCGACAACGAGGACGAGGCGTGGGGTTCGGTCAAGGCGCGGTTCAACTAACGAGGTAGGCCGTTCCGTGGGGCATGGTTGTTCCTGGTCAAAAGTCCATCTTGACCAAGGAAGTCAGGTAGGTTTGCCCACACCTAAAAAATTCCTCACCTAATCAGGAATATGATTTGCCCCCAAGGGGGCGAATATGCCAGAAATTGGGGTAATATAGGAATTGGAGCCGTATCGCTGATATCGGCACCTGCAGCAAAGTCGGTAAACTTCACCGCGGTCGGAATATTTGATAGGCACAACATTATCATTACCGGGCCATTGACCCGGTGCATGGGATTCCCTAGCCTCATGCAGAGACGGGTGACGGATCGGTCGCCTGTCTTCCCGCCCGACTCGCTCTACTTGCTCACTCGCCCTCTTGCCGCCCGTTCGCCACAGACGATTTTGGCAACCCCACAGGCGAAAGAGGGCATGAAATGAACTCCAGGCAATTGACCATCATGATCCTGGTCCTGATCGGATTGGCCGGATGCGGCCGGGATGGATTTATCCTGACGCCGTCGGTGGACAAACGGGGATACCGGGCCAACACCCCGGATCAGCTGATCACCCAGGTGGCGACCGCCTACCTCAACCGCGACCTGGAGGTTTACCAGTCGTTGCTTACCGAGGATTTTGTCTTCTCCATGAAACCCTGCGATATCAACGAGCTGGGGAAAGGCCCGGACGCCGTCATGTGGGGCAAAGAGGAGGAACTGAAAATCGCCGGACGCATGTTCAGCGGCAAGGCGTGCACCAATTCCGCGGGCGTGGCCGTTCCCGCCATTTTGTCCATCTCGGTGGACCGGTGTGCGCCCTTGATCACCTGGGAGGCGGCCGGCGAACGCGACCATCCCTTTGTTCTGCGCGCGGTTTATGACATGAGGGTGGAGTTCACGTTGGCAGACGGCCGGGTCCTCGTGGTTGACGGGCCGACCACCTTCTACGCCGCCCCGGTCACCCTCTGGGACGGCGAAGTGGTCTACAAGCTCCGTGGCTGGGTGGACAAAAGCTAAATGGGGTGCGCCGGTCTATGCTTGCCGATGGTATCCGAAGGGTCCCTGGCTGTCCGGCGCACACAATTTCACGTTTGGGCATCGGTTCCGGAATGCGACCGCAACAGCCGGGGACTGAGGATCAAAGCGGCGCCGAACACCGCGAAGCCCAGGGCAAGGGTCAGGGGCGAGCCGGTGCGCAGGTCCTCGAGGGCCAACTTGAACCCTCCGAAAAATAGCAGGGGGTAAACGAGCCATCCCCATTCCTTCATTCCCCACCGCCGGCGAACCAGGGCCAAAGTGACGCAGGTCAGGGCGATGACGAGAGTCCGTACCAGGGCGGTCAGGGATGGGTCGGCATGCGGAGGAAGGTTTGTCAGCAAGAGGAGGAGAGACCGCACGGCCGCATAACCGATTCCTTCCAGAAACAGGGCGGCCAGGATGAGCCGTGGAATTTGTCGCTGGAATGACTCACTGCGTTGCTCGGGTCCAGACAGAAGAATGATGTAGCCGATAATCAGGCTGAAAAAGGCGACGATACCCAAAGGAGGAAGAACAACCCAGGGCTTGTCCGGAGGGTAGATGAAGGCCGCCAACGCGGCCTTCATCAGCCCCGAGTGGACGGTGGCAAGCATCAGATAAACTGCGGAGTGGTAGCGTAGAGTTATTCGTCCAAAGCGGACGCTGATCATTGCCGAGGCCAGGCCCAGAATGATCCAGCTCCAGGTTAACCAAGAGCCCTGGGCGATGAGCAGGCTGGCCAGGAAGAGAAAGACCAGCCCCAAAGTGGCGAAATAGAAGAATGCCCGGCCGCGGCCATGGCGGGTGCTCACGAACAGAAACGCCATGGTGTACCAGGCCAGGGCACAGCTCAGGGCCAGCCAACCCAACGGGACGCTGTCGTGCCCGGCCTTGTGGGAGACCAGCATGGCCCCGCCGAAACCGACGGTCACCACGAGCAGCGACTGGACGATGTCGAAGACCTTGACTCCGCGGCCCTTGATGGCCGCTCTCCAGGCAAACGTTCCCAAATATGCAAAAAGGTAGAGCAGGCAAAGCAGCCTGATGGCGGCGAAAGAGGTGTTTGCCGGTGGCTGCACTTCCCCGGTGATGGAGACAAAAACCAGTCTCACCAGGAGCATGGCCAGAACAGCCGCCACGGCCCAGCGAATGAGGTGCCAGTGCCGGGTGTAGGCGAGAATGCAGGTGCCGACGCCCAGTGCGATGAGGAAATACCCGAAGATGAAGATTTCGTTGGTCGCCCTGACCAGGGCCAGGACGAGCACCAGGGAACCCAGGGAAAAGGCCCAGGCCAGCTTGCGCAGATGTTGTCGCCAAGCCGCCACCAGGCCCCCGCCGCTGACCAGAGTCAGCATGCCCGCTCCCACCGGTACGGCAATGATGTGGAGGGTGGCCACCGTTTCGAAAATCAGGGGAAAAGCAATGATGGCCGCGGTCAAGCCGTGGGCGTTGGCGCTCGGTCGGTTCCCGCTTAGCCCGGCCCTGTCGGCAAGGAATATCAGGAGCAACCCCAGGGAAACCCCCATCATCACTCCGGGGACGGGCGGAAGGATATGCGAATCGGTGAGGAAGCGCAGCAAAAAGGCCAGGGCCAGGACCATGATGGAACGCCCGGACAGGGAGAGAAAGCGGCCGAAGGTGCTCTCTTCGGTTGCGGGAGCGGGGGTCGGGAACGGGGGAGTCTCCGCAACCATGCCGACCGCCTCGGTTTGAGCCGGGACAGCGGTGACGGGCAGGGCTCCGGGTCCGGCCAGCACTTCCAATTCCCTGACCCGTCCCTCCAACCCCGTCATCCTGGTCTGGAGTTCGGTGACGATACGGGCCAGATCCTCCGGTGAAGGGTTGCGGTTCATGTTCGCTCCTTTTTCATGGGCCCGATACGCCTGTTCAATAGACTAGCATATTGGTGTGAATAATGACAAGAGTGGGGGCGGCAACTCAAGCTGTTGTTGACAAGTGTTTTGCGAAAGTGGATATCGTTATCTAAATATTGGCGGAGATCCTCGCGTGCAAGGTGGTGGTTTTCCTTCCCTCCTGTCCGACAAGAATATATAGTATTAACGTGGGGATTGAACATCGGGCCCCAAAGTCTCCAGGAAGGACCGTCCCATGAGAGCCAAACTGATCGCGGCCATTCTTGCCCTGGTGTGTGTAAGCCTGACTGCTGTTCCGGGCCGGGCCTCGGAGTGCTGGGATTGCCACAAATCACCCCTGTACAAGATCCAGCACAAGCAACTCTACGACTACTTCGTGGAATTCCAGAATTCGGTCCATGGCTTGGCCGGACTCGATTGTTCGGATTGCCATGGGGGAGATCCGACGACAAGGAACATGGATCAAGCGCATGAGGGTGTTCTGGACTGCGTGAAGTATGACCGGATTCCCCAGACCTGCGGCAAGTGCCATGAGGACCAGTATAAGGCCTTTATCACCAGCGACCATTACCGGATCCTGGAGGACAAGGGCACCGCACCCAACTGCGTGACCTGCCACGGCGCCATGGAAATGGATTTCATATTTTCCAGCCGGGTCAAGAATACCTGCGAGTTCTGCCACAACCAGGAATCCGGGAATCATCCCGATATTCCCGACCGCGCCGACTACATCCTCAGCAAGATCAACATCATCAAGGGATACAGAAGTTTCGTCGAAACCAACGCCAAGGACCGTCAATTGGTGGATGAGCTGGGGGAAAAGTACCGTGCACTCTCGGCGAAGTGGCACCGCTTCGACCTGGACACGGTCGAGCAGGACACCCAGGATCTGCTGGCGAGTTACCGCGTCGCCAAGGCCCAGGCGGTCAAGGACAAGCGCAAGGACTGATGCGGTCCGGCCGACGGTGGGGTCAACGGACCCCGCCGTGCCGGCGCAGCGGCGGTTCCAGGGCCAGGACCTTGGTTTCGATGTCCACGGCGTGTTTGATCAAGATTGTCATGATGAAGATCCCGACCGCCCAGATTCCGACCGAAACCCCGATCTCGTTGAGGGTCGGGCTATACTCCAGGATTTCCCCCAGGGGAGTGGGCGTAAAGCCCGGAATCACCAGTCCCATTCCCTTTTCAATCCAGATCGCGACGATCAACATGACCAAAGGGACGATCCTGACCAAGGTGCCCCTGTTTTCCAGCTTGCGTGAGATCAGGGCGATCAGGGCCGTGACGTTCAGGGCGATGGAGGTCCAGATGTAAGGCACCAGCTGGTGATGGCCGTGAAGTCCGAAGAAGAGATACTCGGCGCCGGCCATGTGGGCGCTGTGGGCGTAAAACTCGGTAAAAATCTCGCTGATCAGCAGGAAGACATTGATCAGGCCCGAGATCAAAACCACCATCCGCAGGAACCGGATCACTCTGTCGTCCAGCGCAAAGGCGGAGCGCTTCTTGACGATTTCCAGGACCAGGATGATGAAGGCCGGGCCCGCGCAGAAGGCACTGGCGATGAAGCGCGGCGCCAGGATGGCGGTGTTCCAGAAAGGCTTGCCGGCCAGGCCCGTGTACAGGAAGGCCGTGACGGTGTGGATGCTGACCGCCCAGAGGATGGAGATGTAGACGAAAGGCATGTAGAGCCAGGTGGCCGGCTTCTCCCCCCGGTATTTCTTGTAGAGCAGATAGCCGGGGATGTGCAGGTTCAGCAACAGGTATCCGTTCAGGACCAGGACATCCCAGCTGAGCATTGAAACGGGGAAGTGGAACTTGCCGAAAGGCGGGATCATGTGCCACATGCGATCCGGCCGGCCCAGATCAACAACCACGAACAGCAGACACATGACCAGGGCCCCGATGGCGACGATTTCGCCCAGAAGCACGGCGCCCTTGATCTCCATCCTGTGATAGAGGTAACCGGGGATGACCATCATGACACCCGCTGCCGCCACCCCGACCAGGAAAGTGAAATTGGCAATGTAAAAGCCCCAGCTGACCTCGTCGGTCATGCCGGTGACGCCCAGACCCTGGGCGGCCTGGCGGCTATAGGCCAGTGCCCCGGCGCCGGCGATCATCATCAGCCCGACCAGCCAGGAGCGATAGAGTGCACTGCCCTGGAACATGCCCCTGATCGAGCGGAACACGAAGATCGAATAGTTCATACGCAGCGCTTTCCCGTGGTTGGCACCAGGCACATGGAGTCAGGTTGCTCGGGTCAATCGAAGAAATAGTAGAAACTGGGGTCGGTCCCCACGTCCTCCTTGAGAATGAAGACCCGCTTGGTTTCGATGATTTCGCGGATCACGCTGTCCTTGTCCAGGATGTTGCCGAATTTTCGGCTCCCGGTGGGGCAGATGTCAAGGCAAGCAGGATTCATCCCGCGGCGCACCCGGTTGATGCAGAAGGTGCACTTTTCCATGACCCCTTTGTAACGCGGCCGGTTCCCGAGGTAGTGGGTGTCGGGGTTGACCTCATCCTTGGGAATCCGGGGCTTGACCCAGTTGAATTTTCTGGCCCAGTAGGGGCAGGCCGCCGCGCAATACCGGCAGCCGATGCACCAGTTGTAATCCACGACCACGATCCCGTCGGGTTCCTGCCAGGTCGCTTCCACGGGGCAGGCCTTGACGCAGGGGGGGTTGTTGCAATGGTGACACTGGACGGGCATGTAATACTTGCCTGGGGCCGGGACTTCGTGGTCGTAGAAATGATCCGATTTCTCGACGTCGAGGGAGCCCTTTTCCATTTCCAGGACGCGGATATATTCGATGCGGTCTTTCCGCTCCTTGCTGCCGCGGTGCTGGTTGTTCTCCTCGACGCAGGCCTGGACGCAGCGGCGGCAACCGATGCATTTGGACAGGTTCAGGGCGTAGGCGAATTTGACTCCGGGCAACGGTCCGTTGGCCCTCACCTTGAAATCGGTGTGGTCGTATTCCCGGTTGTATTTCTCTTCCAGCCTTTTCAGGGTCTTGGCGAGCTGGTCCTTGTCCAGTTCCTTGAAGTGGCGCTGGAGAAACTCGTCCATGTCGAACGCCTCGGCGATGCCGGGCAAGGCAATGGCCCCGGCCGTGGTCACCGCCAACAGCTTCAAAAAGCCGCGCCTGTCGACCGTCCCTTCCTTGAAACGGGCTTTCCTACTCATGGTCCACCGCCTCCTGGACCCGGTGACGGGGCAGGCGGGGAACCGGTGGCGGCAGGGCGGTCATGGGGGGGAAGGCCGGGGCATGGGGATTATGACATTCCACACACAGTTTTTTCACGCTGCGCGAATTCTTATCCAGGGCCGGATCCCAAAAACCGGTGGTCTTGCCGTGGATGCCCAGTTCCCAATCGGTGAGGATCGGCCCGTGGCATTCGCCGCACAGCAGCTGGCTCTGGTTGAAGGTGAGCAATTCGCCGTTGAGCTTGACCAGCTTGTCGCGGTCCTTGGCGTCATGGCAATTCAGGCACCAGATGTTCCCACCCCCGTGCAACATCGCCCAGACCGAGTCCTGCGGGGAAAGCCCGTTGAATTCCATGTACTTCTTGATCCCGATAATCGCCCCGATCTTCGCGATCTCGTCGCTGCGCAGATTCCCTGGTTTGCGGGAGACGAGGAGGTCGGCGATGGCCACGCGTTCCCCGAAGGTGACCCTGTGCCGGACACTACTTTCATCATCGAAAAAGACAGGATCCGAATGTTCCTCTTCCATGATCCTCGGCACCGGGTTCGAGGCCTGGTCCTTGTGGCAATCCATGCAGGGGAAGTAACCGATCTGGTCGGTTATGACTTCGATCCGGTCGGAAGTGGTGACGCCGAATGCCGCCCCGCCAAAAACGAGTACGGTCGCCGCGAGAGCCAACACGAAAATGAGCCGACGGAACATGACGCTCTCCGGGAAAGGCGGTGGGTGAAAAGGTGAAAATCCCACTGACTGCATGGGAAATATTTTACAGCCCCGAGGGCGCAGAAACAAGAAATGAAAACAAATCCCTGGGGAATTGTTGATTGTGCAAATCATTGCCAACAAACGCCATGACGGCATGGAAGCCAGGGATTATAACCGCGCCACTCCGATCCAGGCCGTCGGGCAGGGCGCCGACCAGGACGGAGGGTGCAGGCCCTTGAGATCCGCCAACGCCAGGGCCATACGGTCCCGAGAGGTGCACCAAACTTGACCAACATGGTAGAATATATGGGTCAGTAATCCCGGTAGGGAATGATGTTGAGCGCCTGCGGCTCAAGGCGAATCCTGGCATCCCGAGGTTCATCATGCTGCCCCAAGTCCAGCCCGATGCTGCCGGAACCCTGGGTGTCGCCCGTTCCCCTCTGCCGTTTTCCGCACCCGGCTCCCGCCCCGCCCGCTGGTCCGCCGGCCTGGCCGAACTCGGGCCGCGCTTGGCCGCGGACCCGGCCGACCCCACCGCCCGGGGCGCCGCCTGGCAGATCCTCCAGAACGCTCTGAGAACCTACCTGAACCTCCAAATGGCGCGTTGCGGTTCCGTCTGCGCCGACGATGCCTGTGACATCGCTGCGGAAAAATCGTTAGAAATCCTGCGCAGCATCGAATCAGGGAAGTGGGCGCCGCACGAGTGGGCGGAAGCCGACATCCGTGGCTACATCGCCAAGGTGGCCCGGAACGGGCTGCTGGATCGGTTGCGCCGGTTGGGCAGGCAGGTGTCCCTCGACGCGGCCGACGAGACGCGCCTCGGCGGTTGCGACCTGCCGGCCGCAGGCGCCGAGGCCGCCGACGGGGTCCACCGCAGAGAATTCGTCGAGGCGGCTGTACGCTGCGTACGGCGATTGACTCCACGGGCGCGAAGAGTCTGGATGCTGCGAGTCTTCGCCGAGTTACCGACGAAGACCATCGCAACCCATCCCGGGATCGCATGCAAACCGGGCCATGTCGATGTCATCCTGCAAAGGAGCCGCGAAAAACTGAGGGCCTGCCTGGCCGGCCTGGGCTTTGACCGCCGCCACCTGGTCCCGGGCACTTTCGCGGCGCTGTGGCGGACCTTACACCTCGGCGAGGGAGCGGAATGATGACAGCACGGATCCCGACCGAGACACACCCTGATGCCGACCTGCGGCTCGATCTGCTGCTCGGCCTTCTGGATGAAGAAGCGTCCTCGCAGGTGCTGGCGCATCTCGACGCATGCCCTGCCTGCGAGGAGGCCTTCCGCCGACAGTACGCCGACCAGCAACACCTGCTGGCCACGCGTGAACTGCGGACGACGGACAGCGGACAGCTCGAGGTGATGCGACGGAAGGCGTCGTCGTCGGCCAAACCCCGGCTGCGGCTCATCCACCGGCGACCGATGATGCGTGTCGCCATCCCGCTCCTGGCTGCCGCCGCCGTGCTGTTCCTCTTGTGGTTTTGGCCGGGTGAAGGTCCCGAGGCCGAGGGCAGCCGCTGGCTGCCCGTCCCCGCAAAGGGTTTGCTGATCCGGCAGGGGGCGCCCACCGGAGACAGCGCCGACCTCACGGCCGGGCTCGACGCCTATGCCCGTAAGGATCTGGCTGCCGCCATCGACCTGTTGTCCCGTGCACGCAGCGAAGGCACGCTTGACCTGGTGCGCCGGGTCTACCTGGGCAGCGCCCTGCTCCAGGCGAGCCGGCCGGCCGAAGCCGCCGACATGCTCGTCACGGTCACGAGCCAGCCCTTGCCTGACCCCTGGGGCAGCGAGTCTCGCTGGAACCTCTACCTGGCCCTGGCCGGCAGCGGCCTCCGGGTCGAGGCCGCGACGCTGCTCGGCGATCTGGCCCGGGAGGAAGGCGAACTCGGTCGGCGCGCCCGCGCGGAAGAGGCGCGGCTGGAACGCTCGGGCCGGTGATACGGTGATCCGCCCCGGCAGCCGCTTGCTTGCGGGCGTTTGCGTCGGGCTCCTTGCGG
>CAZJGK010000003.1:48904-63320 GCA_964545545.1 uncultured Fibrobacteraceae bacterium
CCCGACGTGGCGAAGTCCCTGCACGACCTGGGCTGCTTCCACGCCGTGCGCGGCCACCATGAGCGGGCCGAGGCCCTGTTGCGGGAGGCCCTCGCCCTGCGGTTGCGCCTTCTCGGCCCGGATCATCGCGATGTGGCCGAGACCCTGCGCTTCCTGGGCGAGGTGCTCTTCGACGAGGGGCGATACGACGAGGCCCAGGACGCCCTGGTCGACGCTCTCGACACCCGGCGTCGAGCCATGGGTGACGATTGCGAACCCGTCGACCGGGACCTATTGGAGATCGCCCAGCTCCACCTGCACCGGGGAAACCTGGCGGCCGCCGAGCCCCTGCTGGAACTGGCCCTCGGACGCAACCGCCAGCGGCGGGGCGAGGACCACTGGTTGAACGCGACACTGCTGTCCAACCTGGCGGAGGTCGCCGAGGAAAGGGGCGACCCCCTGACCGCTGAACCCCTCCTGCGCCGTGCTCTGGCCATCCGGCGCCGGGTCCTCGCTCCAGAACACCCTCACGTGGCGCGTAGCCTCGTGGACCTGGGGGTGACCCTCACGCACCTGGGTCGGTTCGCCGCGGCGGATTCATGCCTGCAGGAAGCGCTGCGCCTGGACCGCCGCCATCAGGATGCGGACAGCCCGGAGACCGTAGCCTGCCTCAAGGCCATCGCCGACCAACGTGAGGCCGCCGGTGATCTGGAAGCCGCCGCCCGTTTCCGCGGCGAGGCACTGGCCTTGGACCGGCAACACCTGGGCCCCGACCATCCGGATGTTGCCGAGGGGCTGCTCGGCCTGGCGCGCCTGCGGAGGCGAAACGGTGACCCAGACGGCGCCTGGCCTCTGGTCGACGAGGCCCTGGCTGTTCTGGCCACCGCGCTGGGGGCCGGCCATCCTGCCCTGCTTTCCGCCTACTACGAGGCCGCGTCCATCCACCTCGATCGGGGCGATCTTCCGGCGGCAGCCCGCAGCCTGACCGCCGCCGCACGGATCTTCGAGACGGCACGGGTGCAGGTGGGCCACGGCTACGCCCGCGCTTTTTTCTCCCGCTCTCCCTACGGTCGGCTGGCCGGCGTCGACCTGGCCCTGGGCCGGGAACAGGAGGCCTGGGAGGCGGCCGAGCGCTCCTACGGCCGGGCCCTGGCCGACCTTTTGCAGGCCCCGGAACGCGCCGCTGCACCGGTCTGGCCATTGCCCACCGGGCGCCGCCTGCTGGCCACCCCCGGCGCCGCGGCCGCCGATGTGGTTTCACTGGAGCAGGTGCGGGGGGTGCTCGGCCCGCGGGAGGCCGTCATCGGCATGGTCGCGGCCCTACCCGGGCCCCAGGCCCACGGCCCCTGGACCTTCGTGATCCGCCGGGACGCACCCCTGGCCTGGATCGAATACGATGCCACCGCGACATGCGCCACCACCGGGCAGGAATTCCTGGAGGCACTGGGCCTTGCGGCAGCCTGGCCCTTCCGGGTCACCGACACTCGCGGTGTCGAGGCCAACGCCCACCGCCTGTGGCGCCGCTGGATAGCCCCCCTGGCCGACCATCTGCGCGGGATCGATCACCTGGTGGTCATCCCCTCCGGTCCCCTGCGGGCGATCCCGCTCGAGGCCCTCGTCGATGGGGATGGACACCAACTCGTGGACCGGTTCAACATCTCCTACGTGCCGTCGGCCACGATCCTCCTGGCGATCCGGGAGGCCGCACCGCCGCCGCGGGCGACCCCGGCCGCGGTGTTGCTGGTGGGGGACCCACCGCAGGACGGGTCGTCGTCCTTGCCGGCCCTGCCCGGCGCCCACCGCGAGCTGACGACTCTCGCGGAAATGTATCCCGGCGCGACCGTGCTGGCCGGGTCCGCAGCCAGCGAGGGCGTGCTGCAGGAACGGGCCGCAGCCGGCGAGCTGAGCCGCTACCGGTTCATCCACTTCGCCACCCACGCCCTGGCCGACGATCTGCGGCCCGACGACTCCTGTCTGGTCCTTTACCGCGGCGACCTGCCCGACACCCTGGCGGCGGCCGGCTCGCGAGGCCAGGTCTGCGACGGATACCTCACGGCAGGAGAGATTGCCCGTGACTGGCACCTCGCCGCGGACCTGGTCACGCTCAGCAGCTGCCGCAGCGCCCGTGGCAAGGTGTGCGAAGGCGAGGGATACATCGGTTTGGCCCACGCCTTCCTGCGGGCCGGGGCGCGGAACCTCGTCGTGAGCCTGTGGGACGTGGAGGACGAGGCCACCGCACGACTCATGTCCCGTTTCTACGCCAACCTGGGCGCCCCCGGCGCCGCTGCGGACCCCGCCCTCGCCCTCGACGAGGCCAAGCGCTGGCTGCGCGACTACCGCGACGAGCACGGCGCCACACCATTCCGTCATCCCGCCTACTGGTCGTCCTTCGTCCTGCTGGGCGGCTCCTGAGCCCCCTCCGATAATTCTGAAGTTTTCCTGTTAGATCCCGGGTCCGGTGGCGAGAAAGGTGTATAGGCCCCGCGTGGGGGCCCGCATCGAACAATCATCTCACGGCAGGGGGTTCCGCCATGCGCCGATCTATCACGTTGTTTCTCCTGGTCCTGCTGGGCACCGCGGCGCCGCTGTCGGCCGCCGCCACCCACCACCTCGACGAGGACTTCGCAACCTGGCAGCTGAGGGATGGAGCCTTCACCACGGCAGACTGGGACACCCTGGCCGGCGAACTCAAGCTGCCGGACTTCGACTTCTGGAACGCCGGTGCAGCCACCTTCAGCCAAGGCCGGGCCCGCGATGTGGTGATCCGCGGTGATGTGGCCTACATCGCTTCTTACCAATACGGCTTGGTGACGGTCAATGTAAGCGATCCCACCCAACCGGTGTTCCTGGGCGCGAGATCCTGGGGCCAATACGCCTACGGTATCGACGTCGCCGGAAACTACGCCTATCTAGCGGACAAGGACTTAGGACTCATCATCTTCGATATCACCCACCCCGATGCGCCAACATTTCTGAGCCAATACAACCCCGCCGGCTACTGCTACGACGTGGAAGTGCACGGCAATCTGGCCTATATCGCCGCGGACACGGAGGGGTTGCGCATCCGCGACGTCGCCGATCCTGAGCACATTAACATCGTCTACAACACCGCCGGCAACGCCCGCTCGGTGACGGTGGTGGGCAACCACGCCTTCGTGGGGGACGGTATCGGCGGCCTGGTCATCCTGGATGTCACGAATCCCGCCCTGCCGATCCTGACGGCCGTGGTTCCCGAGGCGTATGGAGCGCGGGGCTGCGCCGTGAGCGGCGACCTGGCGGCCGTGGCCTGTGGGGCAGGCGAGGTGATGTTCTACGACATCACCAACCCCGCCGCACCGGTCCACCGCGCGACGGTCCTGACCAACAGCCTCGTCTACGACGTCCAGATCACCGGCCAGCTGGCCGTGGTGGCCGACGGCACCGCAGGCGTGACGGGGATCGACATCAGCGACCTCGCGAATCCCGTGGTCAGCTACCATGTCGACACGCCCGGGCTAGCCATGCGCCTGGCCATCGACGGCGACCACGCCTACGCGGCCACCGACGACGGCGATCTGCAGGTCGTTGGGCTGCAGCAGCGCACCGTGCCGGCCATCGTGGGCAGCAGCAGCGCGGTCACCAATTCGCGCGACGTCGTGGTGCGGGGCGACCTGGCCTTCGTCGCCGACGGCTGGGAGCGGGGTCTGCGGATCCTGAACGTGAACGACCCCACGAATCCGGTCTACCTCGGCGGGATCGGCTTCAGCACTTCCTCCGGCTATGCGGTCGCCGTGGACGGGGACTTCGCCTATCTGGCCAACAATGGGCTGCGCGTCCTGAACGTGAGCGACCCCGGCGCGCCGACGGCCGTCGGCTACTACGTGACCGCCGAGGCCTACGACGTCGTCGTGGAGGGCGACCTCGCCTACCTGGCCGCCGGTGCCGACGGCCTGAAGATCGTCAACGTCGAGGATCCGTCGTCCCCATCGGAGGTAGGGGACTTCGACCCCGGCTTCAGCGTCAAAGGTGTTCAGGTGAGCGGAAGCTACGCCTACATCGTCGGCATGGACTTGGTCGCGGTCAACGTCTCGAACCCGAGCAGCCCCACCGAGGAGGGCCGCAACGCCCTGGGCGGCGAGGACATCGCCATCGCCGGCGACCACCTCTACATGGTCTCGGGCGGACTCCATGTTTTCAACATCACCCTTCCCGGCACCCTGGAAGAGATCGGCTCCTGTGATCTCGCCAGCGGTGCCCGCCGCATCACCGTCTGCGGCGAGTACGCGTACATCGGGTTCTTCGCGGCGCAGATGCAGATCGTCGATATCAGCAATCCGAACCTGCCGGTCGTGGTCGAGACGGTCGCTCTGCCCGACAATTCGTGGGCTATCGACGTCCAGGGACCCTACGCGTACGTCGCCGACGAGAACGACGGGCTGCAGGTCGTCCAGGTCGGCACCCGCGCAGGACTGTCGCTGTTCAACAATGCGGCCCGCTCCCTGGCTTTGGATTCGAGCAGCGAGACCGTCGTCAAGATGTCACTGACTCCCGTGTCCACCGATTCGTTCACCTGGTACGTCAGCGCCGATGACGGCGCCAACTGGCAGACCGCGGCCGCCGACGGATCATGGCTCGACCTCACGGTCCCGGGCACCGACCCCCTCTGGAGCGCCACCCTCACTTCGCCCGACGGTCTGTCCAACCCGACCTGCAGCGACCTCGCCGTGGACTGGCTCTACACGTCCGCAGCCCCCGACTCAGTCGTCGACGTCCCCGGAGACCAGGGTGGCTGGGCGCGCCTGCACTTCACGCGCTCCGGCTACGATTTCGCCGACGTGACCATCAACCCGATAACCGATTATTTTGTGTTCCGGCGGTTGGAGAGCGAAACCGCCGCGGGTGCGAATCAACCGACATCCGGGGGTGACGCGGCCCTCGCGCTCAAGAACCTGCCGGCCCGGCTGTGCGGCCGGCCCGTTGTCCTGAACAACGGTGTCCCCTGTGTGACGGTGACCGCCAAATCCACGGGCACCATGCCACCCGGGGTGTGGGAAGTCGTGGGCGCGGTGCCTGCCCACCAGCAGGATCAATACATCTGCCTGGTGCCGACGCTGGCGGATTCTGCCGCCACGTTGCTCGCCACCGAGTATTGCGTTTCCGCCGAGACCACAACACCGTCGGTCTATTATGTGAGCGAGGTGACGAGCGGCTACTCGGTGGACAACATTGCGCCCGGTGTGCCGGATAAACTCTCGGTGGCCTACGCCGCCGGCGGCAACCAGCTGACCTGGGATCCGAGCCCGGACCTGGACTTCCAGTACTTCCGCATCTACCGCGGCACCAGCGCGGATTTCGTGCCAGGCCCAGGAAACCTGGTGCACAACACGTCCGCGGTGGAATGGACTGATGATGCGCCCGACGCCTGGCACCACTACTACAAGGTCTCTGCCGTGGACCATGCGGGCAATGAGAGCGCCGCCGCCACGCCCGCGGAGATCAGCGGCGCGGAGCTGCCGGACGTGCCGACAACGGTGGCGCTGCGCCAGAACACTCCCAACCCCTTCAACCCACTGACGACGATTCGCTACGAGTTGCCGGACGCGACATGGGTCGATTTGCGCGTTTACGATGTGTCCGGCCGCTTGGTGCGACGGCTCGTTGACGAGATCGTGCCTGCCGGGCGTCACAGCGTGCAGTGGGACGGCCGAGACGATAGCGGCCGGGGATCGGCGTCGGGGGCCTACATCTGCCGCCTCGAAGCCGAGGGCCTCGTGGCGGTCAGGCGTTTGATGCTGGTGCGTTGACACCCTGGTGGGCGAACAGGGCGAGGGGGCCGGGCGTCGATGGGGGATACGCCCGGTCCCCGGGCTTTTTCCACGAGGGTTGCAGAATATTTTCGCGGGTTTTTCCCGGAGGAGATATGGTAGAGTCCATCCCGTCCCCGCAGGCCCGGGCTCGCCGCAACATCGAGACGACGTGGAAAGACAAAAGCAACTGCTTCCAATAATTATCGTTATCGCTCTGTCCGTGGTTCTGCGCGTGCCCTTCCTCAAGGTGCCGATGATCAGCGACGAGGGTGGGTACGCCTACGTCGCCCATTTCTGGTCCGCCGACTACATGCCCTATCGTGACGTCCCCTTCGACCGACCCCAGGGGCTTTTCCTGCTCTACCGTCTCGCCCTGGAGATGGGAGAGGGCATCGGCGCGATCCGTCTCTTCGCGGCCCTGTGGAATGCATTGACGACGGCGACGGTGCTGCTGTGCTGCCACGCGCTCTTCCGGGGTGAGCGGCGGGCCGGAGCGGCGGCCTTGCTCGGTGCGGGACTCTTCGCCCTTTTCAGCACTGCACCGCGAATCGAGGGATTCACCGCCAACGCCGAAATATTCACCCTCCTGCCCCTGACCGTCGCCGCGCTCTTCACCTGGCGGCGACAGTGGCTGCTGGCCGGCCTCGCCGCCGGCATCGCAACGGCGATCAAACCGAACGGAGCCGCCGGACTGGCGCTGGCGATCGGCTGGCTGCTGGTCGTCCGGGCGCGACCGCGCGACCTCCTTCGCCTGCTCGGCGGTTTCGCCGTCGCTCCGGGGCTATGCGTACTCCATGGGGCGCTGCTCGACTGGGCGGCTTACTGGGATTCCTTCGTCGGCCGGAGGCTGTTGCTCTACTCGGCCACCTCGATGGGCGTCGGCGAACAGCTGGATCATCTCATCGACGGCTTCGGCGACACCGCCTCGGCCTGGGCCGCGCTGGCGGCGGCGACCGCCTACGCGGCGTTTCGCCTGCGCGACCGCGCCTCGGCCTTCATCGGCCTCTGGGTGCTGTCGTCGCTCGCCGGGATGGCCCTGGGGGGACTGTGGCACTGGCACTATTTCCAGCAACTCATACCGCCGCTCGCGGTCGGAGCGGGCGGCGCGCTCATCGCCGCGGACCGACGCGTCTCGGGCCGCGCGCGGATCGTCGACGCGGTCTTTGGCTTTGCGGCGTTGGCCGGCCTGGCGCTCTTCGCCCGCGCCGACGCACCCTTCTGGTTCCGGGAGCCGAATGATATTTCGAGGCGAATCTACGACCGGCCCGCCTACGTCTTCGCCGACGACATCGGTCGCTACATCCGGCGCCACACCCGCCCCGACGATCGAATCCAGGTCGCCTTCGCCGAGGCCCAGATCTACTACGCCGCGCGCCGCAAGGCCGCCGTGCCCCAGCTCTACTGGCGCGACGTCCAGTACTCGGCGGAGATCTTTCACGAGGTGATCTCCGCCATCGAAACCGGACGACCGGCCATCATCGTCAAGTCACAGAATCCGCCCGGCGAACGCATGCACCCCCAGGACTTCGTCGATCTGCTCTCGCGCAATTACCGACTGGTGAATCGCGCGGGGGCACTCGAGATATGGGTCAAGCGGCGATAGGGGCGTGTGCAAGTTGATGGAACCTGTTCAATCGTGGAGGAATGTGGCGTGTCATACGGACACTGGAGGCACAACTAGGCAGGAAGGGGGGCGGTGCCCATTACGGTGGCGATGACCCGGAGCAGATCCTTGGCCGCAAGGGGTTTTGCAATGTAGTCATCCATTCCCGACTCCAGGCAGCGTTCCTTGTCGCCCATCATGGCCAAGGCCGTCAGTCCCACGACGGGGATATGTTTCCCCGTCTTCTGTTCGCCGTTTCTTATCTCGATGGTCGCCTCCAAACCGTTCATGACCGGCATGTTGACATCCATGAGCACCATGTCGAAGGATTCCGCAGCAAGTGCCTCAAGCGCTTGATGTCCATCTGCGGCGATGACCACTTCATGTCCCTGCTTGGCCAACATGCGGGTGGCGACCATCTGGTTCACCCTATTGTCCTCGACGACCAGGATCCGCAGCCCCGAGAAGGGGACAGGCTTGGGCGCCTGGTGGTCTCGTGGAATATCCTGAAGGGGGGGGCCAACCTTGGCTTGACCGAGAGCCTTGAGGATCGCAGCGAGGAGGGCGGCCTTGGCGATGGGTTTAAACAGGTACCCACGGAGGCCCATTTCGCGGCATCTGGCGCCCGACGCCTTGCGGTCACCTGGGGAGCGCGCAATGATGGCCGGCGTGGCGAACTCCGGGTTCTTTTGGATTTCCCGGGCCAGGGCATACCCGTCTTCGCCGGGCATGACGGCGTCGACGAGGGCCACGTCGAAAGGCCGACCCGCGTCTGCGGCATCCCGCATGGCTTTGCTCGCAGCGGACGCTCCGGTGCAACAAAACGGCGTGGCCCCCCAGCCTTGAAGGTGCTCAGCGAGGATCAGGAGGTTGGCGTCGTTGTCGTCCACCACTAACACCCGTCGTCCGGCCAGGACGTTGCCTGTCGCCTCTCTGAATGTCCGCCGTCGTCCGGAGGCGATCAAGGCACTCTCGGTAGCCTCAGCGAACTGTCCGGTGAAATGGAAACGCGATCCGGGTCCGAACTCCTTCTCAAGCCACAAGCGTCCACCCATGGCCTGGGCAATGTGAACCGAGATGGCCAGCCCCAGTCCCGTGCCGCCGAAGCGCCGGGTGGTGGTGCCGTCCGCCTGTTCGAAAGGCTGGAGAATGGCCTGTTGGCGGTCGGCCGGAATCCCTATCCCCGTGTCGGTAACGGTGAAGTGAAGGCGGTATTCCCCCGCACCGGATTCCGGTTTGACCTCCAGTGCCACCTCGCCCCGCTCGGTGAATTTGATGGCGTTGCCCACGAGATTCATCACTAACTGGCGCAGCCGGCTGGCATCTCCCACCACCCATTGCGGAACCTCGGGTGAAATGTCGATCAACAGCTCCAAACCCTTCTCGTGGGTCTCGGGCGCCAGGATGGCGAAAACTTCCTCCATCTCCTCACGGATTTCGAACGGCACCGGTTCCAGCACCATGTGCCCGGCTTCGATCTTCGAGAAATCAAGGATATCGTTGATGATCCGCAGCAGCGAATCTCCCGATTTTTTCACGACGCCGAGAGCGTCCGCCTGGTCATCGGTCAACCGGCTGTCGAGCAGGATTTCGGTCATCCCCAGGATGCCGTTCATGGGCGTGCGGATCTCATGGCTCATGTTGGCGAGGAATTCGCTCTTGGCGCGGTTGGCGTTCTCGGCAACCACCCGTGCCTTGTCCAGCTCCGCTGCGTGAGTTTCCGCGTCCGCAATCCCCTGGATGGAGTTTGCATTCAGCTCGTTGAAAAGCTTGCCCAGCATGCCTAACTCATCATCGGAAACGGCTTCGATGTGTACCTGGAAATTTCCCCGGGCCACTTCTTTGCCCGCCGCAAAGAGAGCCGCCAGCGGCCTGGTGATGGCGATGCCCTGACGTCTGGTGATCTCGACCAGCAGCAGAATACAAAGCAGGGTGGCGAATGCCGTCCACAGCAGCCCGTTCACAGCTTCTCGTTGGGATTCGTCGAAATCGGAGTTCAATTGGGCCAGGCTATTGTTGTTCATGGCCTCGATGACGGCGATGAGTCGATGGTACGCCTCGACCATGTCCTGAAGTCTACTGGTCATCTCTTCACCCTCATGACCGGCGATAAGGTCCGGCACGACGGTGCTGATGATCCGGTGGTAATCGTTGACGGCATTCCGGAGGTCACTGCTGACGCCGGGAGTCAGAATCCCTGACCTTGCGCCGGAATCGATCGCGTCCAGTAATTCGCCCCAAAGATTGTCTGCCTCATGGAACAGATCGAGATCCGAAGAGGTTGCCGCGCCCTCCATGATATGTTGGAGGGTAAACACGTGTTGACGAATTGTCCGGCCCCGCTCGAGGGCGGGGTAGTCAACCGTGCGAATTTTTTTATTGGACATCCTGCCCTCATATTCAATGTCCAAATTGACGGCGAAACAGAAGATGAATCCGATGCCGGCCACCAGGGGAAGGATCGATAAACGTTGGCGCATGGACAAATTCAGTTTCATGGTGAGGATCCCAAAATATGTAGCGCACGAACATTCTTGCTCAAGGGCGTTCCCCCGGTCACATAACCGATGGCGCCGGGAATCCCCTCAACGTAATTGACCACGTCCTCGTCGGTGGCGACCACCAGCGGCGGTATAGCCCGACCCGAGAATATACACTGCTTCCAGAAGGCATCGACCGCGCGCAACGTCCGCCCGTGAATGAGTCGGGAGAATGCCTGGCGAACGCTGGAGTCACTTGACTGGTCCACCGGCACAACCTCCAGGCCGTCGGGCCATCTGGTGACCTTCTTGAGCAGGAGGCGGGAAACCTCTTCCACGGAAAGGGACGTCACCGGATTGGCGGCGTTGACCACGGCCGTGAATCCGGGCTGGTCATCGGCACGGAGATCACTGGGTCCCCAGACACTCATGAGGAGTGCGCATAGCACCGGGGTGAGCCAGGCGATCCCGTGGAACGGGGTTGGGGTGCGCCTAGAAGGCAAACTGCACCCCCAATGAAACAAGGCGTGTCTTGCGGTCGAGCGGTGTGCCTGCGGCCACGGTTTCCAGGTCCTCGGGATGGGCGAACCGGTTCCCGTCGACCCAGGAACCGGAGAGCTTGGCGACGAAATTCGCGTCGAACCAGTGGTTCAGGCCGACCGTGAGGTCCCGGTGGTCCAATAGCGAGGTGGCCGTCCCTGCATCCAGGCCGTCCAACCGGGTTTTGGAATAATCCACACGTCCTGCGATCTGCCAGGTGTCCGACAGCCTGCGGGCAATTTCGAGGTAAGCTGCGGTGGCTTCAACCGCGGGGGACTCCTGCAGGAGGCTGCATTCGCTCCGGAGCGTCCAGGTGTCGTCAAGATATTCGGCGTGAGCGCCCAGGCTGAAGTGTCGCGTCCCGCCATATTCAGTCTGGCGCCCGGTGTAAGCCGAGAAGCCCAGCCGGATATTGCTTTCAGGCAACGTGACGGTCACCCGCCCGCCCACGACGTCATTGATCTCAACCTCATCTTCAGGGGGAGATTCGTCCTCAGCGGGGGCGGTTTCCGTCGCGGCGGCAAGGATGGAGGCAAAGGGCGCAGCTTCCAGGTTAAATTCCCCACCATAGAGATCATACTCGAGCCGCCAGCCGCCATCGGAAAAGACCGAACCGGTCAACCCGATACCCCGGTAGGATTCCGCCACCGCGCCGGACGGCCCGTAAATGCCCTGTGGCAGCCAGAAGAAGGGCCTGAGGGTTCCTACGTCGAAGATCTCCGTGTAGATGCCGTAGGGTTGTTTCACCTGGCCCATGCGCAGCCGCAAGGCATCGGATACCCTCCATTCCCCGAAGGCGTAGTCGACGACGGCATCCCATTCGTCGTCCGTCAGCCGTTCCCACCAGACCTGGGCGTTGATCCAGACCCGGTCCGAAGTGCGGGAGGTGAACACAAAGGCCATATTGACGTAATCCGCATCACCCGCCTTGGTCGCAGTGAGATACCGGTTGTCCTGGGAATTGCACTTACTGTAGGTCCAGCCGCCGTATCCGTGGATCTCGACCTGGCTGACATCGGGGTTGGCCATGGCGGTTGCCGATAGTGCGAGTATCGCCACCATGATCGGAAATGCGTAGAGACCTCTTCCCATGATGTGGCGCCCCTTCGGGGTCGGAACCTGGGACTCCAACGGGCTGGATTTCGCCAATCCTCTTGCCGGAAAAAGGGTGGTGGTTAAGCCGTGGAGGGTTTCACCCCCCTGTATCGCCCTCTATTTTGAAACCTTGATGTCTATTATCGCTTTGCCACCAGCGCCGGCCAGTTCAGGATCAGGTTGCAGAAATCGGGCACGATTCCGCGTTGGCTGTTGACCGTCAGGAATTTTTCGCCGTCGGAGGTGACCGACCACTTGACCCCCTCGTACACCGGCGGTCCGGCATCGAAAAGGGGTTTCGGCGGTCCGACCAGCATGCGGCCCCCATCGACGGTCATGGATACGGCCACCAGGCGCCCTCCCATTTCCTGGAAGATCAACTCACTTCCGCCCTTGGTCCAGGCCGACCAGGCCCCCGTTGTGGTCGACACCTGCGTGAACGGCCTCATGGCCGGCCAAGGCGCCACGTAGATCTGGGGTTGTCCCGATTCGGCGGAAGCAAAGGCCAACCACTTCCCATCGGGCGACAACTGGCAGGTGTTGTCGCCCTCGGGAGTGGCGCGCAAGAGCCGGGGCGCTGTAGTGCTGTCCAGGTCGGCACACCACATGTCGCTTGCGGTACCCTGGCCCACGGCCGAATAGAAGATGGTCTTTCCGTCGGCGGCAATATCCCATAACCGGAGGTCCTTGCCGGTATCGAAGATTTCCCGGGGAGCGTCGGGGCTGCCGATATCCTTGCGATAGATTGCGGGCTCACCACTTCGTTCCGAGACGAAAAACAGGGTCCGGCCGTCACGGCTCCAGACCGGGTCGTAGTCGTCGGCGACATTGGTGGTGAACCGGGTCATGAAGTTCCGCACCAGATCGACGATCCATAGATCCCACGTGCCCGCCTGGTCGGCGATGATGCCGACGGCGGCGCTGCGGCCGTCGGGAGCAAGGGCCACGAAGTCGTAGCGGTCCAGGTGGGCCACTTGATCCACGTCTTTACCGGTGCGGTCGCGCCAGGTCAGACTGGACTCCTCGGCGGAGCCTCCCTGCAGGTACACAAGGGTGCCCTGGGTTGAGAGCGAAAATGCTCCTTTGGCAGCCCCGGGTATGGTCTGCACATTTTGCACCAACGGCACCACGGCCCCGGACAGCGCCCCTGTTTTCGGATCGAAAGGCTGGGCGACAAGGTCGCCGTGGCTGATGAAGACAAGATAGCCCGAACCGTAATATCCCATCAGCGGTCCGGTCGTCACCACCGTGTGCAAGGTGTCGTCCAGACAGGCGAAACGGATCTCGGAATCGACCTTGCCGGCGCCCCGGGCAAAGTAGATGAAATGCCGCCCATCGGGCATGAACTGGGGATGGCGGTGCGAGTTGAAGTGCTTGTCGTGTTTCAGATCCGTCACCGCGCGGGGTGTGCCCCCGGTGGCCTTGACCGTGTAGATGCAAGAGTTGTAGTCGGTGGTCAGCAGAATGTCGCCCTCCCGATTCCAGGCGCCGCCCTTGCCGTTGGTTGCGGCGCAAACCAGCTGGGGGGGCCCTCCGGCAACCGGAATCTTCATCAGGCCCTCTTTGCGGGAGTAGTAGGCCAGCCACTTGCCATCGGCGGACCAGAAGGGATACTGGGCGTCCTCGGTGTCGTTCAGGACGGTGGATTCCACATCGCCCAGGTTTCGCACGTACAGCCGGATCATCTGGTCGGTCGTGTCGACCCCGCAGAAGGCGATGCTACTGCCGTCGGGCGAGATTTCCGGCAAGCCCGGATACGAACCGGTGATGTGGAATTCCACGCCGGCAGGAGAGGGAACAGCCAGGTGCAAGGCGCCGTCAGGCCGCTTGGTTCCCGGTCGGAACTGCAGCCAGCCGAGGGTCACCACGCTGACGGCCAGCAGCATCCAGGGCAGAAGTTGCCCGATCCGGCGGCGGGGACCGGGGCCGTCCGTCACGGTTTTGAGCGAACGGGTGAACATGCCCGATTCAGCCTGGGGGTCTTCGAGCCGGACGCGGGCTTCGCCGATATCCCGCAACCGTTGGCGCGGGTCTTTGGCCAGGCAGCGCCGCAGCACCCGATCGACCTGGAACGGCAAATCGGCCGGCAACTGGCCCCAGTCGGGCTCGGACTTGAGAATGCCCGCCAGGGTGTCGCTGGCGGTTTCGCCCGCGAACACCTGCTTGCCCGTCAGCATCTCGAAAAGGATCACGCCGAAAGCCCAGATGTCGGCGCGACGGTCCACTTCCTTGCCACGGGCCTGCTCAGGGCTCATGTAAGCGGCCGTCCCGAGCACGGAGCCCACCTGGGTCATGGCCGCGGTCATGGTCGGCGCGCTGGAAATCGCTTCCTCCCCGGTGGCCTGGCCGGCGAAAGCCCGGGCCAAACCGAAATCCAGCACCTTCACCTTGCCGTCGGGCGTGCGCTTGACGTTGGCGGGTTTCAGGTCGCGGTGTACGATGCCTTTCTCGTGGGCCTCTTCAAGGCCCTCGGCGATCTGGCAGGCGATGTCCACGGCCTCTTCCACCGGCACGGGGCCGCGCAACAGCATCTCGGAAAGGTCTTCGCCTTCCACCAGTTCCAGGACCAGGAAGGTCTGGCCGTCAACGGTCTCGAAACCGAAAATGGAGGCGATGTTGGGGTGGTGCAGAGAGGCGAGCACCTTGGCTTCGCGCTTGAAGCGGGTCAGACGGTCAGCGTCGGCCGCGAACTCGGGCGGCAGGATCTTCAGGGCCACA
This sequence comes from uncultured Fibrobacteraceae bacterium, assembly GCA_964545545.1. GTDB lineage: Bacteria > Krumholzibacteriota > Krumholzibacteriia > LZORAL124-64-63 > LZORAL124-64-63 > JAHJTW01. The sequence goes on from CAZJGK010000003.1 coordinate 63,106, forward strand.
TCGCGGTCAAGCTGGGTGTCGCGGGCCCGATAGACTTCGCCCATGCCTCCTTTGCCGATCTGTTCGGCGACCTCGTAGTGCCCAAGCATCTTTCCTGATTCCATATCCTGTCCTCGTCATTCCAGTCGTGTAGGTTCCCGGCATCGGCCTTGGTCCCATTTCCGCTGATACCCGACAGGATAGGGTAATTCGGATCAAATGACCCCCAATTAATC
>CAZJGK010000004.1:0-62662 GCA_964545545.1 uncultured Fibrobacteraceae bacterium
CTTCCTGGATAAATTGGCCGACACCATTTTCCTGCAGGACACCACCGGCAGCGGCAGCGGCGACAGCTTCGGTGTGGATTTCGGTATTCACATGAAGGTGCCCCGCCTCAAATCCAATTTCGGTCTGGCGGTGGCGAACCTGGGGCCGGGAATCCAGCATGTCAATGCCGCCCAGAGCGACCCCATGCCCCGCAAGATGACCTTGGGTGTTGCGACCAGCTTGTACCACAGCGAATTCATGGGTCTGCTGGCCGTGGCGGATTATCTGGTGCCGTTGTACAAGTATTCGAATGACAAGTGGGGTACGGGCTTGGCCACCGAGGAAGAGGAGTACGGCGGCGGTTTCGAATGGAATTACCTACGCTCCCTGTTCATGCGTATCGGTTACAAGAGCGCTGATTTCGGCGACATCAACGACTGGACCTATGGCTTCGGCGTGGACCTGAACCGGTGGGTCGGTCAGGCTGTCACTTTTGATTACGCATCGGTTCCCCAGGCCAAGGGATTGCCTTCGGTGAATCGCTTGTCGCTTGCCTATCGGTTCTGATCAAGCCTTGAAGCCCCACCCCTGGGCATAGGAGTTGGCGTTGTTTCCTGTCAAAAATAATGGTCCTGCACCCCACCGGATGTTGTGGGGTGCGGTGTGTGCCTTGGCTTTTGGGTTGATGTTGTGGGCGGGTATGGCCGCGGCGGCCGACCGGGCACCTTACGGCCGGATCCCCGCCAAGCGCTGGAATGAAATGCAGCTGGAACAGAGCACCGGCGGGAAAGCTCTGGAGCAGCGGGAGCATTTCCGCGCGGCGGAAAGGGAGCGCCGGGGGTTCGCTGTCCACAGCCTGCTGGGCAGCCACCTGGTCTCCCGCAAGAGCCAAGCCTTGTTGCGCGCCAGGGGACTAGGTCCGGCTTTGCTCGCGGCGGGGCAGCCCGGTTTTGCGGACAAGCAGGCCCAGGACTATCAGGATACCCTGCGCATTCTCATCGTGCGGATCTCTTTTGCAACCAACCGGGATTCCAGTCTGACCACCATCGCGCCCGATGGCAATTTCGTTCTGGCTCCGCTGGCCAACCCGGGGCCCCTGGAGATAGACCCTCCACCCCACAACAAGGCCTTCTACGAAGCGCACCTGCAGGGGCTTTCGGAGTATTACGATTACCAGTCGGGAGGGCGGCTCCACATTGAAGGACGTGTGCTGCCGGAGGATCCCGACGGCAGCTACCAGGTTAGCGATGTGGCGGATTATGGTCCCGGCACCGGCGGGCTCTGGACCCTCGAGGATCTGGAACGACTCGTGCAGGACATGATAGTGGCCGCGGATCAGGGAACCCAGGCGGATCATGCGGCCAACCTGGCTGATTACGACGACGACAATCCTTTCACCTATATCATCTTCGTCCACGCCGGCAGTGACTGGCAGAGCGACATCAATGGGGATTCACCCAACGATATCCCCACCTTCTTTGTGACCCTGGGTTCTCCTCAGCCGTTGACCAGCAGCGACAGTGGAACCAGCGCCACCGGGATGCTCTCGGAATGCTCCATCATTCCCGAGACAGCGAGCCAGGATGGATATCCCGGCAGCATTGCCGCGGCGTTCTACCATGAATTCGGCCATGCTCTGGGTCTGGTTGATGTCTACAACACCGAAGCGCAGACACCCAACGCGGGGATCTGGGACCTCATGGATTCGGGCACCAATCTGGGCGTGACCATCGGGTCGGTTTCCGCTGAGGGCGACACGACGTTCATCGTCGCCAACGGTGTGCTGCCCCCGTCCCTGGGAGCCTGGAACAAGTGGTTTCTGGGGTGGCTGGACGTGGGCGAGATCCAGGGCCAGAAACAGCAATACCGCCTGCCGGCCGTCGAGGTTCCCCGCAGCCAGTACGGGACCTACAACGGAACGACCGGCTATTTCAGCGATCGGGATCACCAGGCTCTGCGGGCGGGAATTTCCTCCCGGGAATGGTTTCTGCTCGAAAATCGGTGGGTGCCGAGCGGTCCTGACGAAACGCCCTACTTCAATCTTTCCTTCGAACGGGACGAGAATACCGGCGTCATTCTGTACCTGGCCGGGGAGCGGCCCGTGGGTTTCTGGAAGAATTCCGGTCTCTACGACTATTTCATGCCTGCCGGCGGGGTTCTGGTCTGGCATGTCAACGAGGACAGGATCGAGCAGGGGTTGGCGGACAACACCATCAACACCCAGTCCGACGGGTTGCGTCTGGTCGAGGCCGACGGTATTACCGACATCGGCATTCTCGATTCCTATGTCCTGGGCTGGTACGGATCGGTGCGCGATCCCTTTGGCGGTTATGATTCCGCCGGCTATACGACTGATTACAACAACCTGTTTACCACCGGCTTTCCTTCGAGCCGGGCCATTGACCGCTCGTGGACGGGATTCTTCCTGACGGATGTGGTCCCCAATTCCCGGGACAAACCCAGTGTGATGCGTTTCAAGGCCGGGATTGCGCCCCTGGTCGAGGGTTATCCCTGGACCATGGACCCTGCTGGGCAGGGGGTTCCGCGGGCCCTGGCGGCTGAGTCGCTCACGCCTCTGGTTGCGGCCGATGACCGCAGCATCCTGATCTTTGCCTCTGGACCCGCGGCGGGTGATTCGACCCTGGCTCCGGAATTCCTTTTTGCCCTCAATGCCACGGGCAATCCCGTGTGGCCGGCGTTGCCCGGCGGTCCCCCGGGTGCCTTCGCAACGCTGCCGGGCCCCTTGGCCGGACCTCCGGTGATCGCTGCTATCGGTGCTGCCGGCACCGGGTTGGTCTGGAGCACAAGGTCGGGCGAGGTGGGCTTGATGGATGTTTCGTCCCAGGCCCATGCCGTGTGGTCGCGGAAGCTGGGCGCGACATTCATGACCGGCGCCGTCACGCTGCTGCACACCGGTCTGGACCCCGTGGTGTTTGCCCTGGTTGGGGGGGACACGATGACGGCCCTCGATCTTGGAGACGGCACGACGGTTGCCCCGCCGGTGGCCCTGGGGCAGGGGCCGGTCACCGGGCCGCCCGTGGTCGCCTCCGACCCGGCAGGGGATCAGGTCCTGGCTCCGGGCGCCGCGGGCTGGTACGAAATCGCCGGCCCGTCGTTGACCGGCGAGATGGCCTTGACCTATCACCCCTATCCCGCTCGGGAAGCTTCCGCGGGGGTCCGCTGCGTGGTGGTGGATTCGGAGACGGGAAGCCGGGTGTGGTTCCTGGACGGACAGGGCGACCTGGGGGGATGGCAGCGACAGAATGGCCAGTGGCTGCCCGGCGATCCCCTGGGACTGGACGCGGGTATCGTCTGTGAGCCCGCCGTGGCCGATCTGGACGGCGACGGCCGGAATGATCTGCTGGTGGCCGACGGCCGCCGCATCCATGCCTTCGCGGCGACGGGCGCCCGTTTGCGCGGTTGGCCCGTGACCTTGGGTGAGCTGTTTCCCCTGGCCGACACCACGCGCATTCGTGGTCCGTTGGTGGTTGCCGACGGGACCGGGGACGGCATCGACGACGTCTACTTCCAGACCAGCGGCGGGCATTTGTTGGGCGTGGATGCCACCGGTTCCCTGTTGCCCGGGTTTCCCTTCCGCTGGGCCGGAAAACGAGCGGCGGGTTTCGCCGTGGGACTGGGGGCCACGCCGACCTCACCTCGTGTCCTCTGGCTGGGTAGCGAAGGTGGTTATTCCGGTCCGCCCCTTGAGCGCAACCTCGTGAATGGCCGGGTCACGGGATTCCTGCTCTCCGCGCCGGCGGCGTCAGGAAGAACCAGCGAATGGCTCGGTGCCCGTGGTGGAGTGGGTCGCAACGGCCCCGTGGGAACGGCCGCCAGTCTGGGTGTCGAAGCTCCCGTGGCGTTCGAAACGGACAAGGCCGTGCTGTATCCCAACCCCTTGGGTGATGCTCCGCTGACGGTACGCTTTTTTAGCCAGGATACCCGGCCCGCACGCTTCTGGGTGCACAACCTGGACGGGGAGATCGTCTACAAGACGGAGATTCCGTCCCTGGCAAAAACCATCAATGAACAGGCCGTGGCCCTGCCGCAGCTTGTCAGCGGTCTCTATGTCTGTCGTCTCGAATTCAGCAGCACGGCGGGCAGAACGATGCGAACCATGACTCTGGCCGTGGAGCGGTAACCATCGCGGCAGATGACTGAAAAAGGAGAGGGATTCATGAACAAGAGAACGTCTCGTGCATGGTGGGCCTTCCTTGCCATGGCCTTGCTGGTTTCCCCGGCCCTGGCAGCGGAAGCGGGGGTCTCCCATGAGATGGGGATCGAGCGGGCGGGATGGCTTCTGGGTCACGCAGCCCTGGAGGACCGGGCCCTGGTGGGTTTTGCCTCGGAGCAGCTGGAGATCGGGGGCGAGGCGCCGGAAATCCGCTCCCAGCAGTATTCCCGGGGGGGCCTATCATCCGGCTTGCACATCCTCTCTTCCTTGATTCTGCCCGGAAGCGGCGAAGCCATGCTGGGCTATAAGCGCGGCTACCTGATGATGGCCGCCGATATCTTTGCCTGGACCCGGGTTGCCAAGTACGACAAGGACGGGGATGATATCCAGGCGTCATTCTACGACTATGCCGACGCGCACTGGAGCGAGGACCGGTTGGCCGCCGCTTATAATCCTGCCAGCGAGGACCAAGTGCGGGGCGGGTTGGGCTTGGAATATTTCCAGGACGTGGATCCCGTATCCAGCCCTGCGGATTTTCCGGGCAACCTGCCGCTGTGGATCGGCCGTGATGCCGATCACTGGGAGTACTACGAGAACCTCGGCAAATGGGACCAGTTCGTTTTCGGCTGGGATGACTTCGTCAACCCTAATGATACGGTGGCCACCGGCGGTTATGTCCCCAACGGCACCCTGGATGATTTTCACCAGTCCTTCACCTCGGTTCACCGCGACATCTACCGGGAGATGCGGGGCCGCTCGGACGACGCCTATTCGAAACGGGACTCGTGGTTGTATGTGAATATCGGCTTGCGGGTTTTCAGTGTTGTGCAAACCGCCTACCTGGAAGGTATCCTGGGCGGCGGACCGGGCAAGGACCTGGAAATTTCCGGCCACAAGGTGAGTTTCCTCGCCCAGCCCGTCGGCTGGGGGCGGGGAACCATGGCGGCGACGGTGAGCTTTTGACTTTGACCAGACCAGCCGGGAGGCATGTTTTGAAAAGGAATCCCCCGACCTTCGGCTCCGTTTTCCTTGGGGTTGCGGTGTGCTTGGCGTTGACGGCGGCCTGGTCTTTTGCCGGCACCCCGGCGCCGACCGTCCGCGGTGGGACGGTCTTTCTCGGCCCGGACCATTGGCGTGATCTGCTGCAGGCGGATGTCAGCGCTTCCGGACTTCGGTCGCAGATCGGTTCCCGGGGTTTTTCCGACCAACCGGACGAATTCGGCGGCGGCGTCTCCCGGCGCCAAAAGCCGCAACAGGGACCATCCCACCTGGGTGAGAAGATCAAGGCCGGTTTGCTCTCTGCGGTCCTGCCCGGGGCCGGTCAGTTTTACAACGGCAGGCGCCAGAAGGCCTACATCATGGGCGGGGTGGAGGTGGCGATCTGGACCGCCTACTTCGTTTTCGATTCCCAGGGTGACCATAGTATGAGCGATGCCCGAGACTTCGCCGGCATCTATGCCGGGACGCACGATGGCCATGACGACAACTACTGGCAGCATGTGGCGCGGTTCATGGATAGCGACGCTTTCAACGAAGACCGGTACCGGGAGGCTCGCGCCCTGCAGGAACCGGCCAGCGGGATTATTTCTGACCTGGATAGCTGGCAATGGGTCAACCAGGACCGGATGTATGGCTATCGGCAACTTCGCGCCGACGCTGCGAGCGCCTACGACCGCCGGGATTTCATGATCCTCTTCGCCGTGGTCAACCGCGCCGTTTCGGTGGTCGATGCGGTGATGGGGGCCGGCAAGGACGACCCCACCCTGGGCACCGAGGTCATGGGCATGAATGTGCGCCTTGAGGTGGCTCCGGTCTGGACCTCACCGGCCGCCCGGTGCGTGGTCTCGCGGAGCTTCTGATGCGCCGCCTGACCGCATTTAGCGGCGTGGAATTCCTGGCGGGCTTTGCCGTCATCATCGGCGGCTTCATGCTGGCGATTGCCGGGTGCGGGGGCGGGTACGGCTCGGCCAGGATGGACAGCGGAGACGGCGCTTCTGCGGGGGGGGCGGCTGCGGCGCATCCGGGGACGCGGGTCTCCGCGCTGGAATTTCTCTACTCCTTTGAAAACGATTCCTCCAGCCCCTATTTCCCCATCGGGGGTATTGCCGGTTGTGAGTATGGTCCCGGCGGCACGCTCATTTTCTGTGATGAAAAGCGCGGCAAAGTCCACGCCCTGGATCCCATGCGCCAGACCTGGTATGAATTCGAGACCCCGGTTGCCCGACCCTACACGCCGGTTGATGTCCGGGTTGACGGGTTCAAGGTTCTGGTCCTGGATCCCGGCGGCGGCCGGATCTACCGGTTCGATTTGAACGGGATCCTGCTCGATGTTCTGCTGGACCTCGACCAGGTCGATCCGGGATATCCCATCCAGGCCACGGCCTTTGACGTCGATCAGGACGGACGCATGCTCATCACCGATCTCGGCCGTCAGCAGGTCTTGTTGCTGGATTCATTCCTGAAGCTCACCATGCGCATCGGGGGCCCGGGCAGCCTGGGTGACCAGTTCCATGATCCCATGGGGATCCTTTTTCGCACTGACGGCAGTTTTCTGGTCAGCGACCAGGGCAATCGCCGGCTGACCACTTACGGCCGGCTGGGCTTTTTCGTGGGTGTGGTCGGGGGCGTTTTCGATAAGGACAACCCCTTTGTCGCTACGGCCGGACTGGATCGAGATCGCTTCGGGAACGTTTTCATTGCCGACCCCGGCAATGGGACTCTTCACATCCTGGATCCCGACCTCAGACCGAGGTTCTCCGCCGGCAAGGAATTCACGCTGCAAGGTACCCCGCTGACCCCCATCGACGTAGCTGTGGGCCCGGGGGAACTGTTGGCGGTGACTGATTTGGCGCGGTCCGCCGTGCTTGTCTACCGCATCATATACGAATAGCCATGCGCAACGAACCGGGCAGGTTCCTGTGGCTGCTGCTGGTGCTTTGTCTGGCATCCCCTGCGCAGGCGGCCCCGGCAGGCAAGATTCTCTATCGGGCCGAAGTGGAATTCCACGCGCTGCCTCCCGGATCCGAACTTCTGACCCTGGCTCACGGTTTCATTGAACCCAGTTCCCTGCAGGTGATCCTTGCCGATTCGCTGCTGGTCGACGGCCGCGATATCCGGTTGCGGGGCCGCACCGGAGTGCTGGTGCCCCTGCGTCCCTGGCGTGATTTGATACCGGTGTCGGCGGATTCGTCCCGGGGCCTCGGGCTGGTGATCTCGTACCGATTTTTGCCGGCGGCGGTGCCGGCGCGGCTGGATTTGCGTCCGATCGGGGCGGGACCCGAGCATAAGCCCGGGGGGACGGGCCTGCCCGGTTACGCGTCAACGGAAAGCGGTTTGCCCGGCACCGATCAGCTCACGGTCAGGGGCAGCAAGACGGTCCAGGTTTCCTCTGGCAGCCGGCGGGACATGGTCGTGGACCAGAACCTGCGCCTTGATATATCCGGTCAGTTGACGGATGACATTTCCGTGCGGGCGTTTCTGTCGGACGACAACCTGCCCGTGGTTCCCGAGGGGAACACCCAGCAACTTAGGGATATCGACAAGGTCCTGGTTCAACTGCAGAGCCGGCATTGGTCATCCACGCTGGGAGACTTCGTCGCCAGGCGGGAAGGAACCGCCTTCGGGAATTATCGGCGCAAGTTGCAGGGCGTTTCCCTGGAGGGAAAATCGGGGAGCGTGAAATACGAGGTGCTGGCCGGTTCGCCCCGCGGTCGTTACCGCACCCTTCAAATCAAGGGCCAGGAATCCAATCAGGGTCCGTACTTCCTGGGGGGCGGGGACAGTGCGGCCAACCTTTTCATCGTGGCCGGATCAGAACATGTGACCCTTGACGGGATAGCCATGGTCCGGGGGGCGGATCGTGACTACGTCATCGATTATGTGCGCGGAACGGTGACGTTCACCTACAAGCGTCTGATCACCGCTGAATCGTCCATCTTCGTGGAATACGAGGAGGGGGAGGGCCCTTACGGTCGCACGGTCAGCGGCGCAGGGACCGGCGTGGACTTCATCTTGCCCGGCGCCCTTGGCCCGGGTTCATTCCGGATGCGCGTCCTGTCGGAAAAAGATGACCCGGGCCGGCTGCGCACCGGAGAACTGGGACCGGATGATGAAGCGATCCTGGCCGCGGCCGGGGATGATCCTGATCTCGCCGTTGCTGCCGGGGCCGTGGCCGTTCCGGACAGCACCGGGGCCTATGATCTGGTAACCGGGGACGGGCAGGATTATTACGTCCAGGCTCACGGCAGCGGCCTCTGGAATGTCAGCTTCTATTTCGTCGGGCCCGGCAAGGGCGATTACGATCTGGATACCCTGGGTTCCTCCGGGCAGCGTCTTTTTGTCTACCGGGGAAAGCAGCTGGGCAGTTACGCCGTGGGCCGTCCCCTGGAACTTCCGAGCGCCCACAGCATGGTCAGCCTGACGGCCGCCATGGGCGATTCGGCCGGTACCCATCTGAACACCGAGTGGGACGTTTCCACCCGCGACTTGAACCGGCTTTCCGCAATCGGGGATGCAGACAACCACGGCGGAGCACTGCATCTGGAAGGGAAGCTCAAGAATCAGCCCCTGCGGTTTGGCGACGTGTCGTTGGGTGGGGTTTCCCTGAAGGCCCAATACTCGGATTTGACCGCCACCTTCCGGCCTTTCGAGTTGAACAGGAATATTTTTTCCTATCGTCAGTGGGGTTTGGAAGACCGCGCGCGCCGCGAGGGTTTTTTGGATGAGGCCGATCGCCAGTGGACACTGAATGGGAATTGGGAAACCGGGGGTGACAGGCATCATCTGCTGGTGGGCTATGTGCGTGGTGGTCTTGATCACGGTGTGGGCATGACGGCCGACCGTACGTCCTGGCAGGGAAAGTGGCGTTGGGCGGGATTGACGGGCAGCCATACCTGGGACGAGGGGACCGCCCGCGATTCCCGCGAACCCCTGAGCATCAGCAACACCCGGCGCAGGCATGAAGTAAGCTGGCAGCTGGGTTGGTTGCGGCCCGGGGTGCAATACGATTTCGAACGCTGGCGGGACGGCGCACGGGGCGGGGATGTGGCTGCCGGATATCGCCGCGATCAGGTTGGTCTGAGCCTCGACGGCAAGCACGGCAAAGCGTTGACCTGGCGGGTGTCCTTCAACCGGGAGCTTGCCGATTCCCTGCGCACGGGGGCCTGGGATCGACAACGGGACGGGCGCACCTCCCGCCTCAACCTGGCAACCGGCAGTCTGGCAGGAATGCGGTTGGTGACCACGGCCACCCTGCGCAGGATCCTCAGGCCGGATCTGCCTGAACAGACCACGCGGTTGGGACAGGCGGTGCTGGCCGGGAAATGGGCCCGGACCCTCACGGATTTTTCCCTAGGTTATCGTGTGGACAACAGTCGGACCGAGGTGCTGGATCGTCAGATTGTTTTTGTCGGCGACCGCCAGGGCGATTACGACCAGGACGGACAGTTCCTGGGCCAGGACCTGGGCGCCTACGACATGGTGCTTGCCGGCACCGACAGCCTGGTGGCCACCACGGCCGTCAAGGCGGATCTGAACTGGCGACAGGGCTTTGGGTTCCTGGGACGCGAACGCTGGTACGGCGCCTGGTCCGTTTTCACTCTGGCCAGCGTGGAGGGCCGCAGCACCACGGATGATATCAGCCGGTTGCTTGCCCTGGACCCCCGCTTGATTCTTGCCGACAGCACCACCGTGCTCGGCGATGTGACCATGTCCCAGGAATGGACTTTCCTGCAGAATCATCCCCGGGTGGATTTGCGCGGGAAATTCGATTTTCGTCAGACGCGGGACCGACAGTTCGCGACCCATCCCGAAGACCGCCTCCAACGCAACTGGCAGGCGCGGGGCAGTGTGCGCACCGGGCGGGCGTCGACTTGGCAATGGCGCCTTTATTCAAAGCAGGAAATCCGGGCCAGCACCGAGGATGTCTTGAGCGCACGCAGAAGTTTCCAGGTCACGACCCGCAGTGCGGAACTCGGCTGGACCTTCGGTCCCGGCCCCGATTTGAGATTCACCCTGCAGGGAGAGTATCTGGACCGGCGTGACGGCGTGACGGGAGTTCACCAGACCGAGTGGGCCGGTCATCCCACGGGGCGGCGGCGCCTGGCGAAAGCCTGGACTTTGCTGGGGGATTTTCGGGTCGGCAACATCGTAAGCCGGGAACCGGCCGGTGCCATCCGGCCCTGGTTCTTTCCCACCGGCGGCGTAAAGGTGGACGCCTCATTCCGCCTGTCTTGGGAACCCACCCGGTATCTTACCTTCGCGGCCAGCTGGTTCGCGCGCAAGGAAGGGGAAAGGAGGTGGCAACACGATGTGCGGCTCGAATCGACAGCGCGTTTCTAGCAGGCTGAAGGAGATGGCTGGGTGGATGATCCTGGCGGCCGTGGCTGTTGCCGTTTTCCCGGCCGGTGTGGAAACTGCCTGCGCCGGGCCTCGGCCTGTTCCGGTGTTGAGACTATCGGGTGGGGATGAAGGTTGTCCAGGCTGTTCACAGTGGCTGAAGGAGGATGCGGCCTGGTTGAGGCAACTCAAGGACCAGGAGCGCGCTTTCGTTGATTTGCCGGAGCCGGCCCGGGGTTTACCCGACACCCTGACACTGGACCTCCGGGCGCTGGCCGCCCTGGGCGGACAGGTGCGGACATCCCTTGGCGGCCCGGGAAAATCGGGACGTCCGCTGGTCTCCCGGATCAGGGATCGTTGGTTCGCCCGGGGCTATCTCCAGGCTGCCGTTCGTTGGACGGCCGGCGGGCAAGCCGACCCCGACACCCTCTTTGTGGATCCGGGCCAGGTCTGGACCCTGGCCGGGATCACCCTGGAAGGGCCGGATTTTCCCGGCCGGCAGGCCGTACTCAAGAACTGGTTGCCCCGGATCGGTACGCGGTTTGCCCCGGCCAAATTGGGTGAGGCCATGGCCGGCCTTCTGGAAGCCCTGGGCGAAAGGGGCTATCCGTTTCCCCGGTGGGTGACCCGGAAGGTCGAGCTTGATACCCAAACCCATGGCGTCACTCTTGCCGCGAGCCTGCTGCCGGGGAGTCTCAGCCGGATCGGGCCCGTGACCAGCGACCTCCCGGAAGGACCCGGGTCGGATTTTCTGGTGCGCGCCAGCGGTCTGCGCGGCGGACAACTGTTTTCCTCTGCCAGTCTGAAGCTTGCCGTTCAAAGGCTTCAGGCGCGGGATCTCTATGACCAGGTGGGGGAACCGCGGGTTTATCTCACTCCAGCGGCCGATACCGTGGGAATCTATTTTCCCGTGGTGCCGCGCCGCAAGGTCAACAGATTACAGGTCGTGCTGGGGCTCAGCCGCAATAACAGCACCGGACCGAGCCGCCTCAGTGGTCAGGTTGATCTGGACTTGCTTAACATGGCGGGCACCGGCCGCAACCTGCAAGCTGGCTGGCGCGACGACGGTGTGGGCACTTCCCGTATCGGCTTCCAGTTTCGGGAACCCCTGTTGCTGGGGTCTCCTCTGGATATGACCCTCGGCATGAACAGCGAAGTTCGCAAGGATGTCTATACCCGCTTTGATGTCACCGGAACCTGGGAGTTGCCCGTGGTGGCCTTGTGGGGCCTCGGCGGCGGTTTGGGCTGGAACCGGGCAACATATCCGGTCGGGGACCTGGAGCATACGTCCCGTTTGCTTGTCACCGGGTCGGTGATCCACAGACGAGGGGATATGGGGAGCAGTGGCTGGTTCGGAAATTTCGGAATCACCAGCGCCCGGGGCTCTACCCGCTTGCGCGGTGCGGGAATCGATTCCCTGGCTCAGGATCGGCTCGGCAATTCGACGTCAGTGCGTATCTACTCTGCGGAACTGAGTGGAGAATTGTGGTTGGGCAAAACCTTGAGCCTGGCGGCACGAACCAATTTTTGCGAACAGACCGGTGGTGACCCGGTGGTCCCGCTAGCGGAACAATTCTGGTTTGGGGGGGCCAATTCCCTGCGCGGCTATAACGAACGGGAATTTCATGGCAGCCGGGCTGCCTGGGGTAGTCTTGAACTCCGGATCGGCAAAGTCCGCAGCTCCCGCCTTTACACCTTCTGGGACCTGGGATACTTTCATTTTGTGAGGAATTCCCAGGACAATTCCCAGTTCACCGAGACCATCCAGGGGCGCCCCCACGGTTTCGGTCTGGGGCTCTTGGCCCGCACCAGGGGTGGCGACCTTTCCCTGGCTATCGGTTTCCCGGGCACCGTGGATTTCGACCTGGCCAAGCTTCACGTGACCTTGTTGGAATCTTTTTAACCAGGCTATCGGGCCACTGGCCGGCGCTGGTGGGTCGACTTGCCGGGAGGATCATGAATCGGGATCAGGCCCGCCGGAAAATCGAGAATCTGAGGCGCGAACTCAAACGTCACAGCGAACTCTACTATAAGTATGCCACGCCTGTGATCAGTGACGAGGAGTACGATGCCCTGGAGCGCAGGCTGGCCGCCATGGAATCCCAATTTCCCGAGCTGGTGACCGCCGACAGTCCCACCCTGGCCGTGGGCGACGACAACGATGCCCGTTTTCCCTCCGCCGCCCACAGCAGGGCCATGCTCAGCCTTGCCAACAGCTATGATCCCCAGGAGGTCATGGCTTTCGTGGACCGTGTCCAGCGGGATCTGGATCGTACGGACGTGACCTTTACCATCGAACCGAAGATCGATGGGGTGGCTCTGGCCGTGCGCTATTTGCACGGCAGGCTCGATATGGCTCTGACCAGGGGTGACGGCCGCACGGGGGACGTGATCACCGCCAACGCCTGTACCATCAAGGAACTGCCCGTCCAGTTGCCTGCAGACTGGGAAAACGAATTTCCCGCGCCCTGTCCCGAGGGTTTTGAGGTGCGCGGCGAAGTCTACCTGCCTTTTTCCCACTTCCACAGGCTCAATCGCATGCGTGCCGCCGAGAGGAAGGATCTGCTGGCCAATCCCCGCAATGCCACCGCCGGGACCCTCAAGACCCTGGATTCGCGCACCGTGGCCAGACGAGGGCTGGCGGCTTTTTTCTACCAGCTGTTTCCCCTGGACGATTCCCAACCCGGAGTTGTGGATTTACCGGACCACGCCGCGGAAATGCGTGTCATCTCCAATCTGGGTCTGCCGCGGAATCCTTTTTTCCGCATGGTGACCGAGCCCCGCGAGATCATGGTTCATCTCGAGGAGTTGCAGATTGTGCGCGGGGATCTGGACTACCAGATCGACGGCGCCGTCATCAAGGTCAACGAGCGCGCCTTGCAGCAACGTCTGGGCGCCACGAGCAAGGCTCCGCGGTGGGGTCTGGCCTTCAAGTACCCTGCCGAAGAAGCGGTGACGACCTTGCGGGATATTTCCCTTCAGGTGGGTCGAACCGGCGTGATCACGCCCGTGGCGGAACTCGACCCGGTAGAGCTTGCCGGTTCGACGGTCAGCAGAGCCACCCTGCACAACTGGGAGGAAATGGCGCGCAAGGATATCCGCATCGGCGATACAGTGGTGGTGGTCAAGGGGGGAGATATCATTCCCAAGGTCTTGAAAGTCGTGACGGAAAAGCGCCAGGGTTCGGAACGGATCCTGCCGCCTCCTCAGACCTGTCCAGTGTGCGGGTCCCCGGTGGCCGCGGTGCCTGAGCAGGTGGCTTTGCGTTGTGCGAATTCCCGGTGTCCCGCCATCCTGGCGGGCAAGTTGCGGCACTTTGCCGGCCGGGATGCGGCAGATATAGATGGTTTGGGGGGCAAGTGGGTCGACACGTTCCTGGATCTGGGAATGGTGACCACTCCTGCAGACCTTTTCCACTTGCGGCGGGAACAGCTGGCCGCTCTCCCGGGGTGGGGTGAAAAGTCCGCTGATCGCTTGATGACCGGGTTGCGCAAAGCCTGCGCGCGGCCCTGGGCCGCCCGGCTCTTTTCCCTGGGCATACCGCAGGTGGGCGTGACGACCGCAAGAACCCTTGCCAGACGATACGACAGCATCTTTGCCCTGCAAGCGGCAACCGAAGAGGAGCTGGACGGATTACCTGATATCGGGCCGGTGGTGGCTCAGGCTATTGTGGAATTCCTGCATGACCCCGAGAGCGAAAGCTTGATTAAGCGCCTTAAGGAGTCCGGGTATTTTGCTGAAAAAGAAGAAGTTGCAGGTGGTGTAGACAATCTTGAAACCGGCCCCTTGGCTGGGAAGACCCTGGTCTTGACCGGTACTCTGGCATCGTTTTCCCGCAGCAGTGCTCGGGCCTTGATCGAGGCCGCAGGGGGTCGCGTGGCCACGAGTGTGAGCCAGCGGACCGATATGGTCGTGGCCGGGGACAATCCGGGCAGCAAGCTCACGAAAGCCCGGGAATTGGATGTTCAGGTGCTGGATGAGGCGGCCTTCCGGGCTTTGGTCGGGGATGATGGCCATGAACCTGGGTGAAGGGGGATTGATTCTGCTGCGTCGTTGGGATCGCCCTGGTCTCTCGACGTGGCTTGGTCTGGATCTTTTGGGACCGGACATCATCCAGGACCTACCCGATCCTCTGCATCCGGGAAGCGATCTGGTGGGAGCCGTGCTCCTGGCAGGGGATTTTTCACCCGCCTATGTGTCTGCCGGCCGGACCCTGTTGCTTTCCGAGGGGCTTCTCTGGTCCCTGATCGATCCTTTGGACGCCGGGCGCAGCCTGGATGCGGTTCCCGCCGAGCGACATGAAATCGAGAGAGCGCTGCGCGCGGAGCGTCGACGCTTTGCCGGGGCCATGGTCTGGTGGCGCCAACAGGGGATGGCCGAAGGTGGTGCCCTGCGTGGCCTGTTGCGGGGCTTTACTCCCGATCTGACCGTGCTGCTTGATGTCCTGGATCAAGCGGGTGCCCGGGTGAATCCCCCGCCGGGGGCGCAGGAAGGCCCCGTGCCGGTGGCGGGGAAAACCCCGGATCCCCTGCCGCATCTGGTTCCGGAGGCCGTCCAGGCCTGGCTGGGATCTGATTCGGGGTTGGGGGCGGTCTATGGTGCGGGCTTTGGGGCCAGGGATGAGCAGGCCGATATGGCCCGGCAGGTCACCGAAGCCCTGGTCGCCCGGCGTCCCTTGCTCGTTGAATCGGGGACCGGAGTGGGCAAAACCCTGGCGTACCTCGTTCCCCTGTTGGCGGCCGTGCGTCAGGAAGATGTCCGGGCCGTCATTTCCACCCATACCAGGACCTTGCAGTCCCAGATTCTGGACCAGGATCTTCCGCGTATGCAGCCCCTGCTCCAGGATCTGAAATGCGCCCTGCTCATGGGGCGACGCAATTATCTTTGCCTGCGCCAGCGGCAGGATTTTCTCACGCGATCCCTGGAGAGTCTCCAGGACTCCCTGCAGACGATGGCCTTCCGCATGTGGCTGCGCGCGACCCGCGAGGGCATGCGTGAGGAACTTGTGGGACATCCCCTGCTGGACGAGGTTTTGCCCCGGATTTTCGATGTGGCCGAACCCTGTATTCCGGGACAGTGCTATGAAGGCGGGGAGTGCTTTGTCCAGGCTGCGAGGCGGCGGGCCCGCAGTGCCGATCTGTTGATCGTCAATCACTCCCTGCTGATGCACGACCTGAAAGCCGAACGCACCCTGATCGGGGAATATGATTTTCTGGTCGTGGATGAAGCCCATCGCTTGCCGCAAGTCGCCCTCGACAGCCACGGTTTGGCCTGCGGCAGGTGGCGCATGGAGGATATCGGGGAACTGCTGGGCGGATGGGGTCAGGGCCTCCCTGGTCGTTGCGCGCTGCTCGAGGGGCGTTTGCGGCAGCTGGATCCCGGGAGTGCCGGGGCCGCCGATGCGGTGGCGGTCTTCGGCAGGGTGGTCCAGGAATGCCGGCCGTTGTTCGCCAACTGGTGGTCAGCCGTGACGGCAGACCTTTCGGACCTCTTGGCTTCGGCGGGAAACGGTCAATGGCGGATCCGGATTCGCGACAAGGCGGAAAGTTTGCGGGGTTCTTTGGTGGTCGTGGGCGGACTGTTGGAAAAACTGGCGGAAGCTTCGGCCGCCTGTTCCCGCTTTGCCGGGCTGGCCAACGGGATCGAGGAATTGCCGGCCATGGTCCAGGATGACCTCGCCCAGGTGGCCCAGGCGTGCCAGTTGCTTGACCGGCTGCAGGAGGATATCCATTTCCTGGTGCGCGACCCCGATGATCGCTGGGTGACCTGGGCCGAAGCCACGCCGCGGGGACCGCTCAAGATCCTGGGAGCCACCTTGGTCGAATCAGGTGAATTGTTGCGGGAATACTGGTTGGAAAACGGACTGTCGCCTGTGATGACCAGCGCGACACTGGCCGTGGGCGAGGATTTCACCCATATGCTGCGGGAACTGGGTCTGACGAATCGGCGGCCCTCCACCTTGACCCACACGACGCCTTCCCCTTTCGATTATCATCGGCAGGTGCTGGTCTTGACGCCTTCACATTTCCTGCCTCCGGATGCCGTGGGCTTCGGGGGCGAGGTGGGCGAGGTTCTGGCTACCCTCATGCGGGATATTGGCCGCAAGACCATGGGCTTGTTCACCTCCTACCGGCATCTGGCGGAGGCCGGCCGGATGCTTCAGGAAGCAGGAATCACTCCCCCGGGACCCGGGCGGGCGGTGGGGGCGGCCACCCTCCTCCAGCAGACGCCCGGTGTTTCGGCGGCTCCGTTGATGTCCGCTTTCCGCGCCTACCGCAGGGCGGTCCTGCTGGGAACTTCTTCATTCTGGGAGGGTGTTGATTTTCCGGGGGCGGACCTGGAAATCCTGGTGGTCGCCAAGCTACCGTTCCTGGTCCCGGCCGATCCCTGGGTTCAGGCCCGTTGCGAACAGGTGGCCGCCCGTGGCGACAATCCCTTTACGGATTTCATGGTGCGCGACGCGGTGCTGCGGCTCAAACAGGGCTTTGGACGCTTGATCCGCAGACACCGGGACCGGGGCGTGGTGATCATTCTGGACACCCGTTTGCATACCAAAAATTACGGGGCTACTTTCCTGGCAAGCATGCCGGTCATGCCCCGCAGTTTCGGTGACCAACAGGAAATGGTCGAACGCGTCCGGGAATTTTTTCAACAGGCAGATGCTGAGCTAAAGGAAAAGCCGTGACCATGAGCACCAAACCTCAGCATATCCTGGGGGACATTCCTCTTGATCTGGAAACATTCATGGCGGTGGTCGACGGCCGCTGCCAGGTGCGGCTGGGGGAGGCGGCCCGGCAGCGGATGGTGCGGTGTGCGGATTTTCGTCGGGAATTGGCAGGTTCCCAGCGGACCATCTACGGGGTGAATACCGGCTTTGGCAAGTTGGCGGACACGGTGATTCCCGCGCATCAGCAGGTCGATCTGCAGCGCAATCTCCTGCGCAGCCATGCCGTCGGCTGGGGCGAGGCTTTGTCCAGGCCACAGGTGCGAGGCATGATCCTGCTGCGGGCGGCTAGCCTGGCTCACGGCTATTCCGGTGCGCGACCGGCCGTGGTGGAACAGTTGCTCTGGCTGCTTGAGCAACAGATTACCCCGTGGATTCCCAGCCGCGGTTCGGTGGGTGCCTCGGGCGATCTGGCCCCCCTGGCGCATCTGGCTCTGGTCCTGATCGGTGAGGGACATGTTCTGGACCCGGAGGGAAAGCCCCTGCCGGCTGGTCCTGTTTTCCAGGAAACCGGGCGACCGGCCCTGGTCCTGGAGGCGAAGGAAGGTCTGGCCCTCATCAACGGGACCCAACTGATGAACAGCCTGGGTCTGCTGGCCGCTTTTCGCGGCGGCCAACTGCTTCGCTCCGCCACGGTGGCTGCCATGCTGTCGCTGGAGGCTCTGGAGGGCAGCGCTCGGCCCCTGGGCGAAGCTTACCATCAGTTGCGTCCGCATCCCGGCATCCTGGATGTGGCCAAGGCGTGCCGGGGGTTGCTGGCCGGCAGCGGTATCCTGGGAGCTCACCGCAACTGTTCCCGGGTGCAGGATCCCTATTCGGTGCGTTGTGTGCCCCAGGTGCTGGGCGCCTCTTTGGACGTCGTCCGCCACGCCTGCAGTGTGCTTGTCCTGGAAGCCGACAGTGTGACGGACAATCCTGTTTTGCTGCCTGAGCAGGGCGAGATCGTCACCGGGGGTCATTTCCATGGTCAGCCCCTGGCTTTTCAACTGGACGCTCTCTACCAGGCCTTGAGTGAGGTCGCGAATATTTCGGAGCGCCGGATCAACCTTCTGCTGGGCGGCAACGGGGGCAGGTTGCCCCGCTTTCTGGCCCGCCGGCCGGGCTTGGAATCGGGCCTGATGATTGCCCAGTACCTGGCGGCGGCCCTTGTCAGTGAAAACAAGAACGGTGCCTTTCCCGCCGCCGTCGATTCGATCCCCACCTCCGACGGCCAGGAAGATCATGTGAGCATGGGCAGCATCGGCGCCCTGAAACTCTCGTCCCTGCTGGACCGCTGCCAGGCGGTGGTTGGTCTGGAAATGCTGACCGCCGCCCGGGCGCTCCGGTTTCTATCCCGGCATGACCTCGCAGCCGAGCTTCATCGCAATCCCATACGAACCTCCCTCGCCCTGGAGGCCGTGGTCGAGGAACTTGACCAGATCGCTGATCTCGAACCCGGAGACCGCTCGCTGACGGGTGATCTGGAGCGCGTGACCGCCTGGCTGAATCGGCCCGCCTGGCCTGCCGTGACTTCGGCTTGTCTGGCTTCGGTGAGCGTCGACAGCGGCGGGGAAGGAGCAAGGTAGGAATGTCCTGCGACGTGAAGCTCCATGGCGGGCTAGTCGGGTCTGCCGTTTCGCCTGACCTGATCGTGGAAAACATCGGCCAGTTGATCACCCTGGACCTGCCCGGTGAAGCGGGGAAGCAGGGGCCTTTGCGCGGAGGTGACCTGGACCATGTCGTGCCGGTCACCGATGGCATGCTCGTTTGTGGCGGGGGCCGGATCCTGGCGACCGGACCCCGGATCGATCTTGGCGCCCGCCTGCAGGAACTGGGCTGCGACCTGGGCCGGGTCAAGCGGGTGGACGCAGAGGGATGCACCGTGCTGCCGGGCTTCGTGGACCCGCATACCCATCTTGTTTTCGGGCGGACCAGGCAAGATGAATACGAGCGCAGGATTCGCGGGGAAAGCTATCTCGAGATTGCCGCGGCCGGTGGCGGCATCATGTCGTCGGTTAATGATCTGCGTGCCCGGACCGAGGATGAACTCGTGCGGCTGGGAGCGACCCGGGTCAGGGAGATGATGGCCTGGGGGACCCTGTCGGTGGAAGTCAAAAGCGGTTACGGTCTTGATCTGGAAAACGAGTTGAAGATGTTGCGTGCCGCCCGTCGGATCGCCGCGCTAACCGGCGTCAGGATGGTGACCACTTGCCTGGCTGCCCATGAGATTCCGGTGGAATACAGGGAGCGCCGGAAGGATTACGTGGCGCTGGTCATGGATGAAATCCTGCCCAGGGTGGCCGCCGAAGGTTTGGCCGACAGAGCGGATGTATTTTGCGAACCTTCTGTTTTCAACCTGGATGAGACACGGCTGATCCTGAGCCGGGCCAGGGACCTGGGTCTGGCCCTGACCGTACACGCCGATGAACTGGAGGCTTACGGGGGTGCTGCCGTCGCCGTCGCCCTGGGTGCCGATTCGGCGGATCACTTGATCATGATCGACGCGCAGGGTATCCAGGCGTTGAGCGCTTCGCCGACTGTGGCCGTCCTGTTGCCGGGAACGGTTTTCAGCCTGGGCCTGGAGAAATATGCTCCCGCCCGCGAAATGGTCGCTGCGGGTTGTGCGGTGGCCCTGGCTTCGGATTTCAACCCGGGCAGCTGTTCCATCAGCGCCATGCCGTTGATCATGGCTATTGCCTGCACGCAGATGCGCCTTACTCCTGCCGAATGTCTTGCTGCCGCTACCCTTAATGCCGCGTGGGCACTCGGCCTGCAACACGAAACCGGATCCCTGGTTCCCGGTCATAGCGCTGATTTCCTGCTGCTTGATGGTGATGATTACCGTTTGGTGCCCTACCGGGCAGGGCACAACCCGGTGGCGGCAGCTTTTCTGCGCGGTCGACGGATTTAGTCCTCAACTTTCCCCGCTCAAGGTCGAACATTAAGTCAGTATTGCAAACTTCGGCCACGCGTTTATGCGAGCCATGGGAACCTACCTGGAGTGGGGGGCCATCACTTGTCCAAATTGAGCCAACTCAAACAGGATGCCTATCAGGCGGGTAAGGCGAGGGATTGGGACCTGGCCATTTCCGTTTATGAACAGATACTTGAAATCGAAAAAAAGAACCCGACCCTGGTCAATGAGTTGGGCGATATCTGCCTGAAGTCGGGGGAATCCTCCCGCGCCGTAAAATATTTTCTCAATGCTGCTTCCCTGTACCGCAAGAACGGACTCGTCAACAACGCGGTCGCGATCTACAAGAAGATTCTGCGCTATGACAGCGACAATCTTAATGCGCACTGGTACCTGGCCGAGTCCCGCGCCGGGCAGGGCCTGAAGGCGGAAGGCCAAGCCCACGTCATGGTTTTTCTGACCGGAAGTGGCGACGTGGCCGGGGACCTCAAGGAAATATTTCTGAAACGATGCGTGAGCCTGCTTGAACTGTACCCGGACAACGAGGAAATCCTGGATAAGCTGGTGCAAATTTTCCGCATGTGGGAAAAGCCTCTGGAAGCGGCGAGGGCGGGGATTCTTCAATGTTGCTTGAGTCATGGCAAGGAGGAAGCAGAATCCGCGGCTGGGGTGGAAACCATTGTTGCCCGGGAACCTGCAGTCAAAAACTACCCGGAATATTCCCGCTGGAGTCAATTGGTGGATCCCCAAGGGACGGGACCCTCAGGCGCTTACGACGATTTCGGTTCCGTGAACCTCGGAGACACCGGGCCGGCGCCGACTGCTCCTGGGGCGCGTCAAGATGTGCTCGATGATGTGGCCGCTCCCCGAGACGAAAGCACCTCCTTCGGTGAAGTCGCGCTGGACGGGGCCGCATCCACCGTGCAGGCACCCCCATCCGGAGAAACAAGTTCCCGCGGGCTCGATGTTCCTGACCCCGCGGACGAGTCCACCCGCAACGAAACCAGTTTCAGCGACCTCAATGCCGAAATCGATTCCCCGGAGAAAAATTCTGACGAAACGATGCCCGACGCCGATCCCCTGGCGCTGGATAAGGATGAAGAAGGATGTCTCAGCATCGACTCCCAGGGGATAGGGGATCTGGGCGAGATCCTGTCGGCCGCCATGGGGACCGACAAGGAGGAAGCCAACCCGGCGACAGATCCGGATCAGGCACCAGGGTCCGAGGAGGGGAAAGTCAATCTCCTGGACCAGCTTTTGGCGGAGGATGACGGTGATCTGCTGGGCAGGGAGACCAACCAGCTGGAAACGATCACCGCCGAGATCGGCGCCCAGGTCGGAGGCGATGAGGACACGCCCGACAGGAAATATGAAATGGGGTTGGTCTACCTGGAAATGGGGATGCTCGATCAGGCGATCGATTGTTTCCAGGGTGTGAGCGCAGACCCGAAATACGCGGGGCGAGCGTACGAAATGTGGTCGATCACGCTGGAACGCAGCCATCGGATGGAGGAGGCCCTGACGGTGTTGCGACAGGGTGTTGAGGCCGAGGCCGTCAACCAGACCGGTCGTCTGGGGCTGTTGTATCACCTGGGCAAGCAGCTCGAACAGGTCCAGCAGACCGATGAAGCAGGTCTGTGTTATGATCGGATCCTGGCCCAGGATCCCGCATATATGGATGTGGCGGCTCTCAGGTCGAAATTGACCGTGACCACTTGATGTAGTCCTGCCGGAAATATTTTTCCTCACCGCTACCCAACAGGTGAGGCCTGGGTTAAGATTCCCCGATGGACAAGGCGAATGTGACATCCGAACGCCCACGCGGAGTCCGTGCCGCCGTATTGCTGGGGCTTTTCGCCGGCACGGCCACAGGCGCGGGTTTTCTGTTGTCGGGCCTTCCCAACCTGGAATTGATGAGCCTGATCGTGGCCCTGTCCGGGGCGGTGCTCGGCGTCCGTCCGGGTGCGATTTGCGGGATGCTGGCTGCCGGGATCTACTCCCTGGCCTCGCCCTATGGGGTCCCCGCCGTGTGGGTGCTGGGCGCCCAGATGTGTGGCATGGCCGGTGCCGGAACCCTGGGCGGTCTGTGGGGTACCTTGCCGCCGCGGTTATTCGCCCCCGGCAGGCCGTGGCCTTCGGTGGTGGCGGCTGCTTGTCTGGGCGTATTGGTGACAACCTGGTATGAAGTTCTCACCAATCTCGCCGTGTTGTGGGGATTCGGCCTGGAACCACGAGTCGTGCTGATCGGTGCCGTGCCGTTTTATCTCATTCATACGGGATCCAATGCCATGATTTTTGCCCTGCTATTTCCTCCGCTGGCCACCCGCCTGTCGCACCTGGGCCACGGTGCCTTGAAAGGCCGGATGAATTCCGGGGCGGCGCTGGTCCTGCTCCTGATTTTTCTGGGAGCCGGCAAGACCCAGGCCCAGGACAAGGGGCAGGCGGGGACCGATTCCCTCACGGTTTCAGAAACCCCGCTGGTGACCCTGAAGCCGGCAAACACCGTCAATGGCTGGCGGCGGGGACTATGGCATCCTTTTTCCCAATCTCTGGTGGACCAGTTGGGTTGGAGTGGAAATCTGGTGCCGATCCGCGATGGTGGTTTGGGGGCGTCCGTTAGGATCCTGGGCGAGGTATCGACTTCCCCTTATCCCATCGTGATGAGGGACGGGTTGCCGCTGGGCACAGGCCATGTGCTGGCCGACAATCCCGGCCTCGTGCCCCTGGCGGGCATGGAGATCGACTCCCTTGGTTGTGGTCTTGACCCCTGGGGCGGCTCGGGGGGCTGGATTCAACTGCACCGTCATGACCCGGTTCCCCAGGATGCCTTCTCCTCATACCAGGGGACAAAAGGCCGTCATGAAACCTATATGCGAAATGTGCAACTGCTTACGCCACAGGCCCCTTGGCGTTTTGGCTTCGAGTACCAGGAGAACCTTGATCTGGAGGGCTACAACTTTACGGATTTGCCGGGTGATGTATTTGACCCGGTAGATGACACGTACTTTCCCGGACACGCACGCCTGCGCCAGAGCCATGCGCGCCTGACCCGGAATCTGGGTCCGGATTCCCGCCTGGATGTGGACTACGATCAGGGGCGTCTGACCAAGGACCAGCTGCCGGCTTTGGTGGCGGGCCATCAGGAGATCTGGTCGGATGGCGTGTCGGTGGACATGCATGGCGGCACGAACCGACTCGGGATGCGGACCGCGGTTTTCTGGCGCAACAAGGATGTGAAGCTGGGACCTGCCTCGGATTCTTTTGATACGACCTCCCGCCTGCTGGAGACCGGCCGCGAAGGCGCTCTGGTCGAGCTTACCCTCAGGCACCGCCCAACCGCGCCTGCCATGGCCGTGCCCGCAGTGGCGGATTCCCTGACCGGGCCCGGCGTGCAGGAAGCCGTTGCGGATTCCCAGGTCGCCCTGCGACCGCCGGAGGCCGTTTCGGATACATTAGTTCGGTATCACGATCCCTCCTACCTCCGCCTGAAACTATCGGTGTCAAGCTGGACCCTTGATGATACCGGCGCGGATACGACCTGGGCCGGCCCTGTCGCCGATCCGGTTCACATGGATGGCCAACAGGCCACCGCCACATTGTCGACGCAGTTCCGGCGGGTCGGCCTGGATTGGCGGGCGCAGGCCGGAGGCCTGTGGAATAACCGGTTGGGCTGGGATTCCACCGCCGCCGTGAGCCTGCAACAAAGGTGGGGCCGCCTGGGACTGCGGCTATTCTGGGAGACGGGCGGCCGCGCCCCCCGCAGTGACGAACTGGGGACAATCCTGCGGCATGGTGTCGCTGACCGGGTACTCATCCTGGATCCCAATCCCGACCTGAAAAGGGAAAGGACCATGCGCGCCGGTGGACGGCTGAGCGTGGACATCGCTGGTCTGAATCTTGCCATGGATGGTGTGGCCGGCCGACTCAGCGAGGGCATCACCTGGGTGGCCGCCACCCCCGGCGGTGACCGTGGCCGCTTGGTCAACGGTGCGAACCTTGATTTCCAGAAACTGACCACGGCCGTGTCCCACGAGGGCCGCTTCCTGGGCTGGGGTCGAGTCCGTTACGAGGGCACATGGCAGAATATCACACCCGACGGACTTCCCCCGTCGACCCTGCCTCCGCGGCGGTATTCCCGGCTGCAGGTGATGTGGGAAAACCATCTTTTCGAAGAGGACGGGATCCTGGAAATCGCCCTGTTCAGCACCCACGTGGGGGAGATGGCGGACCCCTGGGATGTGACGCGCTCGGCCCTGATACCCTCACGGACGATTCAGGATCTTGTGTTGGGATTTCGGTTGGTGGGGGCGGATCTGTCCCTGGCGTTTCGAAATTTCACGGGACAACGTTATCGCCTGACGTCCGGGGCCTGGGGGCCGGGCAGGGAAACGGTGATGAGACTGGCCTGGAGCTTCACCCGCTGAAAACCGC
Organism: uncultured Fibrobacteraceae bacterium; assembly: GCA_964545545.1. GTDB lineage: Bacteria > Krumholzibacteriota > Krumholzibacteriia > LZORAL124-64-63 > LZORAL124-64-63 > JAHJTW01. The sequence goes on from CAZJGK010000004.1 coordinate 24,539, forward strand.
GGCGTCCTTTGCCCCCGGACTTCCTCTGCGGCAGGCGGTCGGTTTCCTGGTGCTGATCCTGGTGCTGGCAGCCGGCCACCAGTTGCGCGTCCACCTGTTGCTGGGGCCGGAGGGTGCCTGGAGACAGGAATTGCAGCACTTGCCCTGGAGTGACGAGGGCGGCGACATGGCGGATGTACCCGCGGTCCCCAAAGCTGTATTATCGCTTCCCTTGGCCATCAATACGGCTCCCCTGGACAGTCTTGTGTTGTTGCCTGGAGTGGGGCCTGTGCTGGCCGCCAGGATCCGTGATGCCCGCAATTCAGGCCACATTTTCCGGAAAGCATCGGATCTGAAAGTCGTCAAAGGCATCGGCGCACGCCTGGCTGCCCGGCTGGACACCCTTCTCGCCTACGGATCCGCCTCCGCCAAATAATTCAGGTTAAAGTCTTATGGCTTCCAACCGATCAATGCAGGGAGCGGGGTATCCGTTGCGGCCCGATTTGTGGATCGAAACAGGGCGTCGTTCCGGTTCGCGGAGCTTGGCAGGGCCTGGAAGCGGAAACAACAATGACGAGGGACCGATGATTACAACCAAAAACAAGGTTGCCGCGAAACTTCTGGAAGCAGGTTTGATAACCGATGCTGACCTGGCCAAGGCCCAGGAAATCCAGAAGAAGCAAGGCGGGTCGATAGGTCAGGCCTTGATCAAGGCCGGGGCGGTCGATGAGACCACTCTGACCACCTTCCTGGGCCAGGTCTACAACCTGCCGGTTGTGGATCTGGACACGGTCCAGGTGGAGTTGGAATGCGTCGATATGGTTCCCGGTGACGTGGCTCGAAAATTCCAGGTGCTGCCGGTGACGCGGCGGGGCAGGGTCCTGACCGTTGCCATGTCCAACCCCAGCAATATTTTCGCCATCGACGATATCAAGTTCATCACAGGCCTTGATGTTCAGCCTGCCGTGGCTGGCGAAATGGCCATCAAGAAATCCATCGACAAGTACTATGCCACCGCAGATTCCCTCACCGAGATCATGGAGGGCATCGAAGCGGATATCGAGGTCGTGGAGGAAGAGGATGACGACGACATCACCGGGCAGGAAGGTCAGAACGCGCCGGTGGTCAAGCTCGTCAACACCCTGCTGGCCGAAGCGGTCAAGATGGGCGCCAGCGATATCCACATCGAACCCTACGAACGCAATATGCGCGTCCGGTACCGCGTTGACGGTGTGCTGCAGGAGGTCATGGAGCCGCCGATCAAATTGAAGAACGCCATCATCAGTCGTTTGAAAATCATGTCCGAACTGGACATTGCAGAACGCCGGATTCCCCAGGACGGCCGCATCAAATTGAAGATCGGGAGCAAGAAAATCGATCTGCGTGTTTCCACCCTGCCGTGCATCTACGGGGAAAAAGTGGTAATGCGTATTCTCGATAAAGGGAATCTGAATCTGGACTTGGGCGATTTCAACATGGAAAAGGAAGCGATCGCTAATATCTATCACGCCATTGCCCAGCCCTTTGGCATGGTCCTGGTTACCGGTCCCACTGGATCAGGCAAGACCACGACGTTGTATTCCTGCCTTTCGAAGCTGAACAACCCGGACCTGAACATCATGACGGCCGAAGACCCTGTGGAGTACAACATCGACGGCATCAACCAGGTCCAGGTACGTGAGGATGTCGGCTTGACGTTCGCCGCGGCTCTCAAGGCGTTTCTCAGGCAGGATCCCAACATCATCATGGTCGGTGAAATCCGGGACCTGGAAACCGGTGGTATTGCCACCAAGGCGGCGCTCACCGGCCACCTGGTGCTCTCGACGCTGCATACCAATGATGCGCCCAGCACCATCAACCGGATGATGGACATGGGGCTGGAGCCGTTCCTGGTGGCCTCGTCGACCCTGTTGATCATGGCGCAGCGGCTGGTGCGGCGGATCTGTTCGAACTGCAAGGAAGAGATTGAAGTGCCGCCGGATGCGCTGCGCGATATCGGACTGCCGCCCGGCACGACGGTCTTCGCGGGCAAGGGCTGCGACAAGTGCGGGGGCACGGGATATTCCGGACGTCAGGGGCTCTATGAAGTCATGCCCATCACCTCCGAAATACGCGATCTCATCCTGGATCGCGCCGCGACCAGCGAGATCACGAAGATGGCGGTTCAGCAGGGCATGCTGACCCTGCGTCGGGACGGGCTAATCAAGATCCAGAAGGGCATCACGACCATCGAGGAAGTTTTGCGGGAAACCGCAATAGGGGACTAGAGCAACCGGGAGGGAAAATCCAGTGACTGGAATGCGGGAATTACTCGAGGATATGGTGACCAAGGGTGCCAGCGATCTTCATATTGTGGCGGGTCTGCCCCCTCAGTACCGTATCGACGGCAGCATCGTCTCGACAGGGCTGGAAGTCCTGAACGGCGAGGAAACCATGCGGCTGGCCTACAGCATCCTCAACGAGGAACAGAAAAAGCGCTTCGAGACGAAAAAGGAACTCGATCTTTCCTTCGGGGTGCAGGGGATCAGCCGTTTTCGCGCCAACGTGTTTCTGCAGCGGGGGGTGGTCTCCATGGCCATCCGCCAGATTCCCTACAAGATCAACACGTTTGAAGAACTTGGTTTGCCTCCGGTGTGCCGCCAGCTAATCCAGCGCACCCATGGCCTGGTCCTGGTGACCGGGCCGACCGGGAGCGGCAAGTCGACAACCCTGGCGACCATGGTCGACACCATCAACACGTCGCGCAAGGGCCACATCATCACCATCGAGGATCCCATCGAGTTTGTTCACCAGCACAAGAACTGCATCGTCAACCAGCGCGAAGTGAACAGCGACACCCACAGTTTTCCCGATGCCCTCAAGTATGTACTGCGCCAGGATCCCGACGTCATCCTGATCGGCGAGATGCGGGACAGGGAGACGATTTCCGCCGCCTTGACCATTGCCGAAACCGGACATCTGGCCATGGCTACCCTGCATACAAACAGCACCTTCGAATCGATCAACCGTATCATCGACGTGTTCCCGCCTGAACAACAGAACCAGATACGATCCCAGTTGTCGTTCTGCCTCAATGGGGTCATCACGCAGCAACTGCTGCCGAAAGCCAGAGGCGCGGGCCGTGTTCTGGCCCTCGAAGTCATGGTCTGTACCCCGGCCATCAAGTCCATGATCCGGGATGACAAGACCCACCAGATCTATGGCCACATGCAGGCCGGGCAGAAGCACGGCATGCAGACCATGAACCAATCGCTCTACCAAGCCGTCATCAACAAATGGATCACACTGGAAACGGCCACTGGCCGGAGTTCGGATGTGCAGGAACTGCAGCAGATGCTCGGCCAACCGGTCGTAGTATAACCCGTAGCGCCGGAGGAATCCCGTGAGTGCCACAACTTATAACTGGAAAGGCCGGACCAACAAGGGTGAGATCCTGTCCGGGGAATACACGTGCGAGGACCGGAAGGGCGTGGGGGACTACCTGCGCAAGCGCCGGATCGTGATCACTTCCATCAAGAAGAAGCCGAAGGAAATCCAGCTCGGGTTCCTGAAGAAGACCAAGGTCGGAGTAAAGGACCTTTCGGTATTTACCCGGCAGTTCGCCACCATGGTCAACGCCGGTCTGCCTTTGGTCCAATGCCTGGACATCCTGAGCCGGCAGCTCGACAAGCCGCATTTCAAGATAGTCGTCCAGCAGGTCACCACCGACGTCGAAGGCGGTTCGACCCTGGCCGAGGCCCTCGAGAAACACCCCAAGGTATTCTCGGACCTGTTTGTAAACATGATCGCCGCCGGTGAGGCCGGCGGTATCCTGGATGTGATCCTGGGCCGGCTGGCCGTATTCCTGGAAAAGGCCGATGCCCTGCAGCGCAAGGTCAAGGGTGCCATGACCTATCCCACCATCGTGCTGACGGTGGCAGGCGGTGCCTGCATTTTCATGCTCATGTTCGTGATCCCGGTGTTCGCCAAGATGTTTTCGGATTTCGGAGGCGTCCTTCCCGCTCCCACGAGGATCGTGATGGGGTTGTCGGATTTCCTGAAGGCGTACTGGTGGGCCTTGGGCGGTGGCGCCGCAATCCTGACCTTCGCCTTCAAACGCTATCGTGCGACTCCCAAGGGCAAGATGGTTACTGATCGTCTGGCGCTGCGGATTCCTGTTCTCGGCACGGTGTTGCGCAAGTCTTCGGTGGCCCGGTTTACCCGCACCCTCGGCACGCTTATCGGCTCCGGGGTGCCCATCCTGCAGGGTCTTGAAATCACCTCCAAGACAGCGGGCAACGCGGTCATTCAGAAAGCCATCCAGGATACGGCCGTCAGCATCAGTCAGGGCGACACTATTGCCAAGCCGTTGAAGGATAGCGGCGTGTTCCCGCCCATGGTCGTTCAGATGATCGGGGTCGGGGAGCAGACAGGCGCCCTGGATGAAATGTTGAACAAGATCGCGGATTTCTATGACGACGAAGTCGATTCGGCCGTGGAGGCGCTCACTGCGGCCATCGAACCCATAATGATCGTGGTCATGGGAACCATGGTTGGCGGTATGCTCGTGGCCATGTATTTGCCGATGTTCAAGATGTCCAGTGTCGTCGGAAAATGAGCGTGTCCCAGGGTGGGGTCGGTATGCGTCCGGAAAGTGAAATCATCCGGGGCGACGTCCCCAACCTACGCCTGTTGCGCTGGCGGCTGGGGTTTGCCGTGGTCCTTACCGGCACCTCGGCGGGCATGGTGCTCATGGGACCCCTGCAGGTTACGCTGCCCGGAGTGGTGGTTTCCCTGGGACTGCTGTACACCACCTTGGCAGCCTGCTGGGCGGCCGCGCTGGTGCCCTTGAACCCCAAGGCCCTTTTGGCCGTACAACTTTCCGCAGACACCCTGGTCATAGGCCTGCTGGTTCATTTTACCGGCGGGCCGTTCTCCATCCTGCCGCTCGCTTTCTGTTTTCCCATCATGCTCGGGGCCTATTTCCTGGGTTCACGGGGAGCCATGACCTTGGCCGGTGCCGCGGCGATTTTTACCGGTGGCGGCCACTTCGGCCTGGCGCTGGGTTGGATGTTGGCCGGGAGTTCCGCTCCGGTGGCCTACCTGCAGGGCTGGCCCGTCATGGTCACGGCCTTGCATCTGGCGCTGTTCATCTTCACGGGCATGATCAGCGCTTCGCTGGCGCAGAAGCTTACCATGCGCCGGCGACAGAAACAGCGGAGCGAGGAGATCACCGCCAAGGCGCGCTGCGAGCTGCGCAACATCCTACTGAATATCCGCAGTGGATTGTTGACCGTCGACATCGGCGGGGTTGTTACCCGCATGAATCCTGCCGCCGAACGTATCCTGGGGCTGAAAGAACATGATGTCCTGGGACAGAATCTGGAACTGATAACCGCCGGCGGCATGGAGGAACTGGCCCAGGTCGTGTTGCCCATCGCCGCAGGCAGCCCACCCCTGCCCAGAGGGGAAATCCAGGTTGTGAGCAAGAATGGAATCATGCCCCTGGGGCTCAATGTCAACCCGGTGTTGAGCAACGACGGTCAGCTGGCCGGCGCGATCGTCATCTTCACCGATCTGACCCGGGAAAAGGAAATGACGGCCCGGATCAGGGAGTCGGATCGCATGGCCGCCGTGGGCGAACTGGCCGCCAGCATCGCCCACGAGATCCGCAATCCCCTGGCCAGTATCCGTGGCAGCGTGGAGATGCTGGCCGCGGAGCTTGACCTGGAGGGGAACCTCGACCAGTTGTTGAGCCTGGTTTTGAAGGAAAGTGCCAGGGTCAACACCATCATCAACGATTTTCTCGCCTACTCGAGGATGCGCCCCGTTTTCTTGCGGCGCATTGCCGCTGACGAGTTCATGGTCGAAGTGGAGCTCCAGGCGATCCAGCATGTGGTGGCCCATGGCGGCAAGGTCGACGTCGAATTCAATTGTCAGCCACAGGACATGGTCATGATGGCCGATCCCGCCCAGCTCACCCAGCTGATACTCAACCTGGTCATCAACTCCTGCGAGGCCATGGATTACGCAGGCCGGATTGATCTGGAATTGAGCCTTACGGAGGACGGACACGTGCTGGAAGTCCATGACTCCGGGCCGGGAATCGATCCGGAAATCCGGAAAGACCTGTTTGCTCCCTTCAAGACCACCAAGGAAAAGGGCACCGGCCTGGGACTGGCCATGGTCGCCCGCATTGCCTCCGCCCACGGCGGGCACGTGAGCGTGGGCCAAGGTGTATCCGGCGGGGCCATGTTCACGTTCAACTGGCCCTTGCAACCGCCGGTGAGGGAGGAATCCGCCGAAAATCCTGCATATCCCTCCGTTTCCGCAGAAAATCCTGCCACGTCCGCATTTCAACAGTAAAGAAGCCGGCTGCGGAGCCGATATCCCTCCTGACACCTTTTGGATCAGACCCGTTGCGAGGAGCATTTCATGGCCCAGGACAGGATATTGGTCGTCGATGATGAGGAATCCATGTGCCAGTACCTCTCCATCCTGTTGCAGAAGGAAGGGTACACCGTCGAGACCACAAATTCAGCCGCCACGGCCCTGGAGCGTTTTCGCAAGGGAAAATTCAACCTGGTCATGACCGATATCCAGATGCCGAAAATGGACGGCATCGAGCTGCTCAAGGAGATCAAGGGCATCGACCCGACCAGTCCGGTCATCATCATGACCGCCTATGCCAGCGAGCAGTCGGCGATTGATGCGGTAAACCTCGGTGCCTTCTCATACCTGCAAAAGCATTGCAAGAACGACGACATCAAGATGGTTGTCCGCAATGCTCTGGAATTGAACAAGGCCCGCAGCGAGAACCAGGAACTTCGCCGTGAACTGACGCGGACAAAGAGTCCCAAACAGATCATCGGCAACAGCAGCCGCATACGGTCGGTGTTCAAGATGGTGGACAAGATCGCGGGGACCAAAGCCACCGTTCTTATCAACGGGGAAAGCGGAACCGGCAAGGAACTGGTGGCGCAGTCCATCCACCAGCGGAGCAACCGCAGCAGTGGTCCCTTCGTGGCCATCAATTGCGGCGCAATCCCCGAGACACTCCTGGAAAGCCAGCTCTTCGGACACGTCAAGGGTTCGTACACGGGCGCCGATCGCGACCACGATGGATTCTGCAGGCAAGCCGAGGGTGGGACGATCTTTCTGGATGAAATCGGGGAAACGCCCCTGTCCATCCAGGTCAAGCTTTTGCGGATGCTCCAGGAGCGCGAGATCTACCCGGTGGGAAGCAGCTGCCCGGTGAAGGTCGATGTGCGGGTGATTGCCGCCACCAACCGCGACCTGGAAGACGAGGTCAGCCAGGGAAACTTCCGCACGGACCTTTATTACCGGCTCAATGTCATTCCCCTGCTGCTGCCCGCCTTGCGGGAACGCGCCGACGATATTCCCCTGCTGGTGGATCACTTCCTGAAGCGCTGCCTGGGATCCGAGTATACCGGCGGTATAGCCAATTTCATGGACGAAGCGACTCTGCGCATCCTGTCGGCCTATGAATGGCCAGGCAATGTGCGCGAACTTGAGAATGTTATCGAACGGGCCGTGATCATTCATGAAGGCAACAGGATCACCGCTGGTGATCTCCCCGAACACATTCGCGCGATGGGGCCGGCGGGGACCACGTCCTCCACCCTGCAGGTTGGGGGAAATGTGACGTTGGATGATCTGGAGCAGGCCCACATTCTGGGCGTCCTGGAGTCCACCGATGGGGCGCGCAAGTTGACCTCGGAAATCCTGGGAATCAATGCCTCCACCCTTTACCGCAAGCTGAAGAAGTATGGCCTGGGGGACGAGGAGGCTGAAGAAGAATTGGTGGACCAGACGGTGGAGGTTCCCGGGGCGGAACTCCTTGATGCTGTCGAAAGTGTCATGCGCGAAGCCGACGGAGAGTCCGCTGCCACCGCACAAGAGAGAGTTGATGCCGATGCCGCAGAGCTTTCGGTGTGATTTGCCCGCTCCTGGTACTTGTGGCCGGGCGAATCGCAAGCAAATGCGGAAAGAATGATGCGGTAAGGCTGATTTAAAAATTCTAACCCGTTGCCCCATAGTAAATTATGGGAATCGGGGAAAAAATCTGCGGGTGGCATGACCATTGCATAGTTGGTTCAGCCATAGGCAGGTGGATGGGGAGGGGCGTAATGTTATCTCCCGGATTCAAGGTCCGCGGACCATTGCAAGGAGGACAGGTAGTGTTGAATCGTAAGGGCTTTACTCTGATTGAGCTGATGATCGTCGTCGTGATCATCGGTATCCTGGCTGCTATCGCCATTCCTAATTTCATCAGCATGCAGGACCGGGCCAAGGAAGCCAAGGTCAAGGGCGCGGCCCATACTCTGCAGCTGGCCGCCGAGGACTACGCCGTGCGCAATGACGGCATCTACTCGGATGCCCAGGCAGATGTGGGTGCTTTGCTGCCCCAGGATCCCGGCGGCGGCAACAACCTGCAGAACGCCTTCACCGGTCTGTACACCGAGCCCGTGTGGGCTGGTGCGGCTGGCGCTTCGGGTCAGGTTGGCATCGTGGCCATCGCCCAGGGCGGTGTGAACGTGGGTTACACGATCACCGGTTTCGGCAAGACGGCAAACGTCATTTCCTTGACCAGCGGCCAGTAATCTCTGTCGCAAGGGTATCGCGGGCGGAGCTGGCTTGAGCCGGTTCCGCCCGTTGCCTTTCTGGGAGCGTCATGCGCAACTTGACCAGATTCTCCAAATTCATCAGGATGCCCAGCCGGGACGACACTCTGCTTGCTGTGGGTGTCCTGGTGCTGGTCAGTTCGCTCCTGATGCTGGTGGGGATCCCGGTCTTGAACCATCTGGAAGCCCGGGCGCGGCTCGTGGCCGTCAAGGGCAATGCGGCCACCTTGCAACTGGCCGTCGAGAGTTTTGCCAGGCAACACATGGGGAACTATCCCACGGACGTTGCGGAAGTCCTGACATATTTGCCCCAGGCCAAGGCGCCCACGAACCCTCTGGACGGCAAACCACTTCAATTTGCCCCCAGGCCCGGTGATGTGACCTATACCTCCCTGGGCCAAGGTTGTGGGTATCGGATCAAAGCCTGGATATATGGACCCCAGGAGAAATGCCGGGAATTAATTACGCTCAAGGGCGGATCGGCGATGACAGGAGGAGTGCCGTGACCAAGGCGAAAACGAAAGCGATAGCCCGAGGATTTACCATCATTGAACTCATGATCGTCGTGGTCATCATCGGCTTGCTGGTGACCATCGCCCTGCCGAATTTCATTTCCATGAAAGACCGCGCCCGCGAAGCGGGAACCCGGGAGAACGCCCATACCCTCCAGCTGGCCGCGGAGGATTTCGCATCGGGCAACGATGGCGTTTATTCCACCAACGCGGCGGATATCACCCCGCTGTTGCCCGGCGCAGGCATGATGATCAATTCCTTTACCGGGGTCAACAGCGAGCCCCAGTTCGGCGCCGCCGCCGGCACTCCGGGTCAGATCGGTCTGGAATCCGTGATCAACGGGGGCGTGGTGTCCGGATACAAGATCACCGGCTTCGGACGTGCGGATCTCATCGTCACCCTGGTGACCGCGGGCAACTGACCCTACGCCAAGCCCCTGAACCCCGCTGGCATCCGTGTTGCATGGCATCTCTTTGTACTGTCTGAATGCGGGGATAACGGGTTCCATGGCCCGTCCAGCTGGTTTGAGGTGATCAGTGAGTATGCAGCAGGTGGCCATAAACGAGACAATCCCCGGGATACATCCCCTTTCTCCCGAGCACGCCGCGCAAGAGGGTGTACCGGCCTCCGCAAACCGCGACGTTATTCCTGCCCTGGAGGTTGTCGACCTGACGCGGGATTTCCGGACGGGTTTCCGGAGACAGCGCCAGCGGGGAATTGAGGGCGTGTCTTTCTCGGTTCGACCAGGTGTGATCTTCGCGCTGCTGGGCCATAACGGCGCGGGGAAAACCACCACCATCAACTGCATCCTGGATCTTGTTCATGCCCAGGCCGGGCAAGTGAGGATTTTCGGCCGGAACCACGCCGAACCGGGGGCGCGGGTGGCCGTCGGATATTTGCCGGAACGTCCGTATTTCTTCGAGCATCTCAGTGGCCGGGAATTGTTGCGTTTCTACGCCGATTTGCTGCACATGCCCAAACAGGAGAGTGAAGGCAGGATCCAGGAAATCCTGGAGGTGGTCGGCCTCCAGCATGATGCGAAACGGCGGTTGCGCAAATATTCCAAGGGAATGCTGCAACGGATCGGTCTGGCCCAGGCCCTGCTGGGCGACCCCCGCCTGTTGATTCTCGACGAGCCCATGTCCGGGCTGGACCCCGTCGGTCGGCGGCAGGTCCGGGAGTTGCTGCAGGGGCTGCGGGACCGCGGCAAGACCATCATCCTGTCTTCCCATATCGTTCCGGACATCGAAATGCTGGCTGATGAAGTGGCCATCCTGAAGCGGGGTCGGCTGGTGGCGCAACAGCGGATGGCCGCTTTGAACCGGAAGACCGTCTATGAAGTCCAGCTGGTGGCCTCCCATGACCGGGATGATCCTGCCCTGGCCGACTATGTGGTGCGCGCGCACGGCGGAACCCTGCAGGTCGAGGTGGGGGGCGTCGATGAATTGCGTGAATTGCTGACGGCCTGCGCCCATCGCAGCTGGAAAGTCCTGGGTGTGGGCACGCGCCGTTCAGGCCTCGAGGAACTCTTCATGAGCACCCTCTCCCAGGGGGAGGATTTGCCATGATCCGCACACTCACCACCCTGGCCGTGGGCACATTCCGGGAAACGGTGCGGGATCGCCTGTTCTATCTGGTCGGCATGTTCGGCTTCATCATGCTGGCCAGCACGGCCGTGCTGTCACCCCTGACCATCGGGGCCCAGAGCAAGATCATGACCGACGTGGGTCTGGCGGCCATGTCCGCCTTTGGGCTGCTGGTGGTCATGCTCGTGGGCAGCAACATGATCCGCAAGGAAGTGGACAAGGGCACCATCGTCACCATTCTGGCCAAGCCGGTGGGCAGGCGCCAATACCTGGTGGGCAAGTTTCTGGGACTGAATCTCACCCTGGCCTGTATGCTCGGGCTCATGGGCGCCCTGTTCTTCATGGTGCTGCTGGTAGCGCCCGGGGCGTTTTCGCCGCGTTACCTGAGCGCCATCTACATGACCCTGTTGGAAATGACCGTGATCAATGCGGTGGTGGTTCTGTTCAGCACCTGCGTGTCGGCTCCCTTGGCGGCGATCGCGACGCTCGGTGTGTTTCTCATGGGCCATCTGAGCCAGTCCATCAGGGATTTCGGCAGCATGCAGGGAACGCACCTGCAGCAGACGATTTTCGATGCCGTCTATTACCTGGTGCCGAACCTGGAAATCTTCAATGTGCGCGGCGCCGTAGTGCACGGCGAGACCATCAGCGCCCACCAGCTTGTGCTGGCCACGGTTTACGGACTGGGATATGCCGGACTGCTGTTGATCCTCTCCAGCGCCGTGTTCCAGCGCAAGGGACTGCGATGATGCAGCGTCTGCGTACCGGCACCATGGCCAGGGTGGTGGGGGCGGCCCTGCTGCTGGTGATCGTGATCGGATCCCAGCTCAGCTTCGACACCATGACGCGTGCGGGCGATTCCCAGGATCATCTCTATTTTCCTTCCGGCCGGTTTTTGACCGAGGCCGCCGTGGGATACAGGGAAGCGGTTGCCGACTATCTGTGGTTCCGGTTCATCCAGTATTACGGGGCTTTTGCCAAGGGACATAACGATCTGCGGTATTTCGATCTATTGATCGAGGGCATCACGAGGTTGGATCCCCGTTTTGTCGAGGCTTATCACTTTGCCTCCCTGGTGGCGTGGTCGGACCTGGGGAGCTTCCCCAAGTCGCTGGACCTCCTCAAGCAGGGCATTCTCCACAATCCCGATGTCGCCAAGCTTCCTTTCCAGATCGGGTTCACCTATTACGTTTTCTACAAGGACTATCCGCGGGCGACTTTCTGGTTCGAGGCCGCCGCCAAATGTTCCGATGCTACCGACCGGGAACGGCGCTTTGCCGCTTTTGCCAGTCACCGGGCCGGGGATGAGAGGGTTTCCCTGGAATTGTGGAAAGCCCTGCTGGATTCCACGGACAATCCCCAGATGATCCAACTGGCCCACAAGATGATCCGTGAGATCACGGCCCGGATCCAGGTTTCGGAGCGGGCAGTCGGGAATGGCGTGGGATCGGTTCAGGAGCAGCAATGATCAAACAAATCTTTTGTGCCCAGACCATGGTGGCCGGTTTGTCAGGGGGGACGGTGCTGGCCGCCTATGTGTGGTCCGGTGTGCTGGCCCTGGGCGCCTGCCTGGGAAGTTTCTCCAACGTTCTGGTCTATCGCCTGCCGCGCAACCTGAGCATTGTGGGCCCGCGGTCCTTCTGCCCCCAGTGCCGAACCACGGTGGCATGGTATGACAACATTCCCGTCTTGAGCTGGGTACTGCTGCGCGGCCGGTGTCGGCATTGCCGCGCCAGGATTTCCCTCCGCTATCCACTTCTGGAGGCCGCCGGTGCGTTGACCCTGGCTCTGGGGCTGCTGCGTTTCGGCTGGACCGTCCACGGTCTGGCCGCCGGGGTGCTGCTCTTGTTGTTGCTGGTCATCGCCGTGGTTGACTGGGAGCACATGGTCATTCCCCATACGCTGACAGTCGCCGGTACGGTGCTTGGTCTGGCCGCATCCCTGAAGAGTACTCCGGGTCCCGTGGATGCGTTGCTGGGAATGGCTTGCGGTGCCGGGATCATCCTCGTTGTTTCCTACGGCTACAAACTGGTGCGCGGCCAGGTGGGCATGGGGGGCGGGGATGTCATGATGATGGGGATGCTGGGGACCTTTACCGGACCCTGGGGCGTTTTCGCCGTGCTGTTTGCCGGCGCGTTGACCGGCACCCTGTATGCTTTCCTGTACGGTAGCCGCGTTGATGATGGTGCCGCAAAGCTTCCTTTCGGCACCTTTCTGGCCCTGGGAGGGGGTGTTGTTTATTTCTTCGGGCCGGAAATTCTTGCCTGGTATCTGAATATTTTCTGACCTTGATCTGATGTGGGCATCTTGGCTGCCGGGGCCGCCTGACCCCGTTCATGCAAATATCTGTCCCCTCACCGCATTTCCCGGGCAAAAGCCCCAGAATAATTCTCAAGGTCTTTTTCCTCCGGTCGATGATCGTAATGGCATGCATGTTGCGGTTGCCCCCGAGGGTAACCCTTGGTACCGGCTCAATCCGGCATAACGCACGAACAGCAAGGCAGGCTTGACATGTTCGGATTTCTCAACCAGAAGCGGAAATCACTCATAGGCATGGACATAGGGTCCAATGTCGTCAAGTGCCTGCGTCTAGACCTTACCGGTCTGCGCCCGACGCTGACGCACTTCGGCATGGCAAACTTACCGCCCGAGGCCATTGTCGACGGCGAAATCATGGACCGGGAACTCGTGATCGAAGCCATTCGGGAAGCGGCGGACAAGGCTGAATTGCCTAATGATCCCGTTGCCAGCGCCGTGGCCGGCCGGGCGGTCATCGTCAAGAAAATCGTCATGGACAAGATGAGCGAGGAAGATGCCAGGGAAGCCATCTATTGGGAGGCGGAACAACATGTCCCCTTCGACATCGATGACATCACCCTGGATTTTCAGATTCTCCAGGATGACATCGGCGCGGACCAGATGGAACTGCTGCTGGTGGCGGCCAAGAAGGACATGATTCTCGGCTACGCGGAATTGATCCGCGACGCCGGCTTCAACCCCCTGGTGATCGATGTGGCCTCCTTCGCAAACCAGAATACCTGGGAGTACATCGCCACTCACAGCAAAGACTCTTCCTCTGACGAAGAGGGCGAAAACTCCGCTCCGAAAGACGGATCCGAAGAGGACGAGTTCAACGAGGAAACCGGGGAAAAGCTGGAGATGGAAAGCGGGGAGACCGTGGCTCTGCTTGATGTCGGCGGCGGCGTGACCAACGTCCACATCATCAAGAACCACATTCCCTGCTTCACCCGTGACCTGCCCCTGGGCATCACCCATTTCAGCGAGGAATTCCAGAAGCAGCTGGGGCTGACCTACGAAACGGCTGCCCGGGTTGCGCGGGGCGAGACCGAGGGCGTGGATGCTCAACTGGTCACCGAGATCGTGCGCTCCGTGGGATCCGAAATCTACGACGGTCTTGAACCCAGTCTTTCCTATCTGAAATCCTCGGGAGAAATCGAAGGCATAGACCGCATCGTCATGAGCGGCGGAGGCACCCACCTGCCGGGTTTGCTTGCCTATATGGCCGAGCAGTATGGGGTGCCCTGCGAGGTCTCCGATCCTCTGTCGGTCCTGGACTATGACCCTGGGTTATTTGCCGAGGGTGAGGCGGAGGAACTCAGCCCGTTGCTGACCGTAAGTGTCGGGCTTGCCTTGAGAGAGGGGGTCTGAAGATGATACGGATCAATCTTCTGCCGCGTGATGAAATCGTTACCCGGCGCGCCTGGAATATTCCCCAGGTGGGAAACTTCGCCCCCCTGGTGCTGGTCGTGCTCGCCCTGGTGACATGCGGTGCGGTTCATCAGATACAGACCAGCCACATCAAGAGTCTGCAGCGGACCGTCGCCGAGGAAGAAATGGAGACCCGCAAGCTGGCTCCGGAAATCGCCAAAATCAAGCGCCTGAACCAGCAACGCAAGGATCTGAACGACCGGCTGGACGTCATCACGGATCTGGATCGTGACCGCTACTTCCGGGTCCATATCATGGATGAGTTGAACCGGAGTCTGCCGGATAACATGTGGTTGACCAGCTGCCAAGAAAATGGGGATGGAAGCTATTCCGTCGAGGGCGTTACGTTTTCCAACTTCCTGGTCAGTGATTTTCTCCAGAATATCAATAACAGTCCCTGGTTTGCGGGCGTGAGCCTGCTGGTCGCCGAAAAAGGCGAGATCGGGGATGTGCGTGTCATCAAGTTCAAGGCCCAGGCCCGGGCGGCCAGGCCTGCCGTGGACACCGGGTTGGAAGGCTAAGGAAGGACCGTCATGGATATCGATGTCAAGGATCCCAAGTTCCTCCGCTGGGCCGGTTCCGTGCTCGTGGTGCTGGTGGTGGTTCCGATGTACTTCATGTCGGCGACCTTTCCCTTCACCTATAAATCCGAGCAGGCTGTTTCCCAACAGCTCGAGGCGAAGCATCAGAAGCTGAGCCAGGATCTCGAAAAGGCCCGTTTGCTGGTGCGCAATCTCGACCGCGTCGAGCAGGAGTACAACACCCTGCATGAGCAATGGAAGGTTGCCAAGACGTTGTTGCCCGATGAGAACCAGATGCCGGATTTGTTGCGGAAGGTCACGGCTGCCGGTCAACAGTCCGGTGTCGCCTTTACCCTCTTCAAGCCGCAGATCCCGACTCCGCAGGGGTTTTATGCCAACAACCCCATCGAGGTTTCCATCGAGGGCGGCTACCACCAGACCGGCATCTTCTTGAGCCGGTTGGCGAACCTCAACCGGATCGTCAACGTTTCCAATCTCAACCTGCAGGGTGAGATCAACCAGAAGGAAAAGGCTTTTACCGTCAAGACGGACCTCCTTCTGACGGCCTATACCCTGAGTCCCAACCAGGGAAACCATCCTGAACTTGAAGGCCGTGGCGACCGCACGTTGGCCCAGTCTGAAGGCGACAAAAAGGCTGCCGGGCCCAACAGCGCTGCGCACGCCGGAACTCAAGGGGGATCGTGATGAAGAGATCAGTTTCCATGCCCTGTAAAATCTTGCTGGCGTTGGCCGGGGTGCTGTTGATTGCGGTTCCCGTGGTCATGGCGGCTGATCCGTCACCGGCACCGGATCAGGGCTCGGTATCCCCATCCCAGGTTTCCCGCGACCGCATCAATGCGATCCGGGACAATGAGTTTTTCTATCAGTCCTATGGCCGGCAGGATCCCTTCAAGATCCTGGTTGCCGGCGATTATGAACAATCGGCACCTGGCGATCTGCTCGATATCAACAGTGCCCGTCTGGTGGGCGTGATGTGGGGCCAGGACGATCGTTTCGCACTGGTCGAGAACGGGGACGGTTTTGGCTATATCCTGCGTGTCGGCGATTCCATCCAGAACGGTCGGGTCGTCAGCGTCCGCAAGCATTCACTCACCGCGCGGGTCACTTTGTACGGGATCACCAACAAGGTGGTCCTCAATCTGGAAAAATCGGAGGGTTGATCATGTACGGAAGGATCCGTTTGGTTTCGTTTGCGGTTCTGGCGGTAATGCTGGTGATTCCCGTTTGCTCGTTGGCGCAGGTTACTGCGGCGGCGCCTGACACGGTGTCTATCGGCACCATGCCGCAGTACAAGGGTGAACCCATTTCCCTGGACGTCCAGGAGGCGGAGATCACCACGGTCCTGCGTTCCCTGGCGGGATTTTCCGGGGCTAATATCGTGGCCTCGCCCCGGGTGACCGGGAAAGTCACCGTCAAGCTCGAGGACGTCCCCTGGGAAGAGGCCCTGGCGGTGATTCTGCGCGCCCACAACTTCGACTTTGTCGAGGAAAACGGGATTTACCGCATTGATGCCGCGGAAGACCTGCGCCAGGAAAAGCTGTCCACCGAGAGAGCCCGCAAACAGGTCGAGGACTTGTCGCAGTTGCGCCTGGGCCTGGTGAAGCTGAGTTATGCCAACGGCAAGGAAGTCAAGGACTCCCTGGAGAAGATGTTGAGCGAACGCGGCAATATCGATGTCGATGTGCGCACCAACAGCCTGCTCATCAACGATATCCAGGAACGGGTGGATTTGATCAAGGATATGGCCGTCAAGCTCGACACCAAGACGCCCCAGGTGGAAATAAACGCCAGGTTGGTCGATATCGACCAGAAGGCGACGCGCGAACTGGGTATCAACTGGTCCTTGAGCAACTACCAGCATCCGGGCAGCAGTATCTACGGCGGCGGGCAGATCAGCAACGATGTCCAGAATCCGTCCGGCAACCTGAAGGTGGGAACCGTGCAGGACTGGGGTGACCTGATGGTTACCATCGAAGCCCTGGAAAACGACAACAAGGCCCACCTGATCAGCAACCCCGTGATCACCACGACGGACAACCGCGAAGCGAAGATTCTGGTCGGGCAGAAAATTCCCCTGATCGTTTCCGACCAGGCCGGCAACGCCATCACCCAGTTGACGACCATCGGCATCATGCTGAAGGTCACGCCGCACATCAACAGCGAGAACAGGATCACCCTGGATGTGCACAACGAGGTGAGCGATCTTTCCAGCCAGGCCACGGTCCAGGGCGGGGTCATCATCAACACGAGTGAATCCGATACCCGGGTCCTGGTGGAGGACGGCCAGACGGCCATCATCGCCGGTCTGGTCAGGAAGGTCGAGAGTACCCTCCACACCGGTATCCCGATTCTTCAGGACCTGCCCCTGTTGGGCGCCTTGTTCCGTCACAGCACCGATTCCAAGGATAGCCGGGAACTGGTCGTGTTCGTCACGCCGCGCATAGTTTCGGATTCCTATATGAAGCGTCCAACCTTGACCGACAAGAGTGCGGTCGTCTACGATCCGAAGCACATCGGCGGATTATAGTCGGACAAGTTTGAATCCTGATCTGGTCCCCGGGACGTTGTGTCCCGGGGACCTTTGTATTAGCATGCCTGCATGTGGACGACATTCATTGGTTTCATGGGTTGCGGTAAATCGACCGTCGCCGCAGGGGTGGCCGCGGCCAGCGGGCGCATGTTTGTGGACCTGGACGACGTGGTTGCGGCCGAGACGGGCCGGGGAATTCCCGAGATTTTCCGCCAGGAAAAGGAAGCCGGATTCCGCGCTCGGGAGTTCGCGTGCCTGCAAGCCCTGCCACCTGACGAAGATCTGGTCCTGGCCGCCGGGGGTGGCCTGGTCGGGATGCCGGCGGCCGTGGATCTGATCAGGTCCCGTGGCCCGGTTCTCTGGCTCGATTTGAACTGGGTGACCGCATGGTCGCGCCTGGCCGACACCGGTGGGAGCCGGCCTCTTGTCGCGGCGTTGAAACAAGACGATCTCGCCGGGCTTTTTGTCCGCAGGCGACCCTTGTATGCCGCGGCGGCGGATTTTCGTCTGCGCAGTGATCAGATGAACGTTGAACAGCTGGTCAAAATATCCATGGTGCGTGCGCTGCGGTATGACAAGGCGGCGTCAGGTTGAACCCATGCGCGTGATTTCAGGCAACTGGAAGGGTCGGCGGCTGGAGGCGCCACGCGGCAAGGCCGTGCGCCCGACCACCGACAGGGTCAAGGAGGCCATGTTCAACATCCTGGCTCCGCTTGTTCCCGGCGCAGGAATTATTGATCTTTGTTGTGGGACTGGCGGCCTGGGAATCGAGGCCTTGAGTCGGGGAGCCTCGGCGGCGGTTTTCGTCGACGTCGCCAGATCTTCCCTGGTCGCCACCG
Source organism: uncultured Fibrobacteraceae bacterium (assembly GCA_964545545.1). Lineage (GTDB taxonomy): Bacteria > Krumholzibacteriota > Krumholzibacteriia > LZORAL124-64-63 > LZORAL124-64-63 > JAHJTW01. Next base: position 42,881 of record CAZJGK010000004.1, read on the forward strand.
AACGGAATCTTGTCCGGTGCAAGGCCGATCCGGGCACATACGAACTGGTGCAGGGTGATATGCTGGCCGTGCTGGACCGCCTGCTCGACCGCCCTTCGGCGCTGCCCTTGATCCTGCTGTGCGATCCGCCGTATGATTCCGATCTGGCCGCCCGGGTTCTTGATATGGGCGGGAGGCTCCGGTCCAGGCCGGGATTTTCGGGTGCCGTGGTTGAACTTGGCGGAAAGAACCCCGTAACTGACTTGCGGGGAGGTTTGTGGGAATTCCGGCCCTATGGCCGGACCCTGCTGGCCATAATGCGACCCCAAGCCCCAGGAGGCGATGATGGCCAAGCAACATGAATCCCCGGTCGTGTATCCAGGGTCGTTCGATCCTTTTACCTTGGGTCATCTGGATATCCTCGAGCGTGTTTTGCGGCTATTTCCCCGGGTGATGATCCTGGTGGCCGAAGACGGCAAGGCGGGACTGCTGGCCGCAGAAATGCGTGCGGCCTTGATTCGCAGCGCGGTCGCGGGGATGGACGGAGTCGAGGTCCGTGTGTTCACGGGTCTGCTGGTGGATGCGGTGGCTGAACTGGGGGCGCAGGCGGTTGTTCGGGGTATTCGCTGCCCCGGGGATTACGAGCATGAGTGGGGTCTGGCCGGGGTCAATTCCCTGCTGGCCCAGAATGTGGAATTCGTCTATTTCCTGGCCAGACCTGAACTCGCTGCGGTGAGCAGCACGCTGGTCCGGGATGTTCTCAAACACGGTGGCCCCGTGGACAAACTGCTGCCGCCGGAAATCGCGGTTGAACTGCAAAAGATGTTTCCGCGGCGGTGACTCCTCCGCATCAGGTCGTCAACCGGCGGGGACGATATTCCCGCAAAGGACTTTCATGTTTTTGGATATCGCGGTAATCAACGTGGACGCCGGCAAGGGAGGGGACGGCTGCGTCTCCACCAGACGTGAGAAATACGTTCCCCGGGGCGGACCCGATGGCGGCAATGGAGGGCGTGGTGGTTCGGTTTGGTTCGAGGCCACCGCCCAGATGACCACGTTGCAGGATTTTCGCTATCGCCGCAAGTATCAGGCCGCCAACGGGAGTCCCGGCGGCGCCCGTCGCATGTCCGGGGCCGACGGCGAAGATATTGTGGTCAAGGTTCCCTGCGGCACCTTGGTGTATGAAGTTCCCGGAGACCGTCTGTTGGGTGACCTGGTGGAACCCGGGCAACGCCTGTGTGTCGGCGCCGGGGGCAGAGGGGGCAAAGGCAACTGGGAATTCCGTACGGCCCGCAACCAGACACCCATGAAGGCCCAGTCGGGCCGCGAAGGGGAGGCGCGCGCCGTAAGGCTGGAATTGAAGCTCCTGGCCGACATCGGACTGGTGGGGGAGCCCAATGCCGGGAAAAGTACCTTGTTGAGTGTGGTGACCGCCGCCAAACCCAAGATCGCCGATTATCCCTTTACGACCCTTATTCCCAACCTGGGTATCATCGACCTCGGGGATTTTAACAGTTGCACCCTGGCTGATATTCCCGGGCTGATCACCGGGGCCAGTGAAGGCAAGGGTCTGGGCCACGATTTCCTGAAACATATCGAACGCACTCGGGCACTGGTCTTGCTGGTGGATTCCTCGGGCCCGGACTGCATGACGACCCTGGACAACCTGCGGGGTGAGCTGACCGCCTACGGCCGGCGGCTGGAGGAACTGCCTTATGCCGTGGTGCTGAGCAAAGCCGATTTGATGACGTCCGAGGATCTTGCTCCGCTGCTGGCGGAAGCGGGAAAGTGGACCGAAACTCACGGCGGCAGCGAAGTTCTGGCGATTTCCTCCGTGGCCGGCGCGGGACTTGATGAATTGCGACGACTGTTGCTGAGGCTCTATAATTCTCGACTCGATTGATTATTCCTCCCTGATCCGGATGCGCCCTTGAAGAATTTGCAGGATCGCGGAACTCCCTTTGCGAGGATACGGCCCGGCTCTGCGGCGTGGCCGCCGTTGCTGGATGAGATTCCCGATGCACCGGCCTGGCTGGAGGTCGGCGGTGATCCCCGGGCCTTGATTCAGCAGTCTCTGGCGATTGTGGGGACCAGGCGCGCCACCCCGCGGGGACTGGCCGTGGCCCGCGGCCTGGGGCTGCAGGCCGCTTTGAGGGGCTGGACCGTTGTCAGCGGGCTTGCTGTGGGCATTGATGCGGCGGCCCACCGCGGAGCCCTCGACGGTAAGGGTTTGACCGTGGGCGTCATGGCCACGGGACTGGACAAGACGTTTCCCCGGCAACATCTGTCCCTGCGCAAGGAAATGGAGCGCGCGGGCTGTTGTGTCAGCGAGTACCCGGTCGGCACCCCGCCGCTGAAGCATCATTTTCCCCGTCGTAACCGCTTGATCGCCGGTCTGGCGCTGGCCGTGATCGTGGTCGAAGCGCCGTTGCGCAGCGGGGCGATGATTACCGCTCGTCTGGCCCTCGACTATAACCGGGACGTGCTGGCGGTTCCGGGCCCTGTTGACCACGACAACAGCCGTGGTTGCCACAAACTGTTACGCCAGGGAGCTGCGCTGGTCGAATCCTGGGCTGATGTCGAGGCGGTAGTGGGACCTGGACCGCAGGTGGCCTCCACCGTGGAGGGGGGCCCGCAGGATACGGAATGTATCCTGACCGGGGCGGCCGCGTGGATCCTGGACCGGCTTGATCTGGCAGGTGTCAAGCGGGATGAGTTGCGCCGGTCATGGCCCGGCAGCGAGGACATCTGGCAGCAGGGCGTCCTGGCGTTGGAAATGCAGGGGTTGATCCGGAGGTTGCCCGGCGGTCGATTGGCTCGTAGTATCTGGGTGCCCTGAAGCGCATCATTCAACCTGGAGCTTCCATGACCTCCCGCACCCGGCAACGGTTTGATTTCCTGATGCTGTACGGCCTCTTCCTGGTCGCCCGGCCATTGCCGCGCAGATGGCTGCTGGCGTTGGGGCGCGGTCTGGGCACGTTGACCTGGCGGGTGATCCGTTATCGCCGGGATGTGGTGCTGGATAATTTGAGGCATGCCTTCGGGGCCGAATACAATGACGACCGGCTCCATGACCTCGCCCACTCCTTTTATCGCCATCTGGGCATGACCCTCATGGAGTTCCTGGTTTTTCCTCGTCTGAAAAGGAAGGACTTCCTGGACCTGGTGGAGGTGCAGGGGGCGGAGCACGCCCAGGCCATGGCCCGGAGCGGCAGAGGGGGGCTATTTGTGACCGGGCATCTCGGCAACTGGGAGATGCTGGCTGCCCGTGGTGCGGCCGCGGGATTCAAGGTGACCGCTGCGGTCAAGACGCAATCCAACCCACAGGTTGACCGTATCCAGAATGACATCAGGCGCCGGGCGGGAGTCGGAATATTGCGCACGGATTCCGGGGTCAAATCCATGTTGAAGGCGCTGCGCAGGGGGGAGATGATCGCCCTGGTGGCCGACCAGGATGCCGGTGGCGACGGTTATTTCACGGAATTCCTGGGCCGACCTGCATCCTTTTTCAAGGGACCTGCCCTGTTTGCCGTGCGGGCCCAAGTCCCCTTGGTTACGGTGTTCATTAATCGTTTGCCCGATGGCCGCCATAGAGTAGTCTTTGAATCTCCGACCACGGTGGACCCAAGCTGGGATGAAGAGACAGCGGTCGCGGAATTGACCAGGCACTATGCCAACCAGCTGGAAGCTGCCGTGCGCCGGGCTCCCGAACAGTACTTCTGGATTCATCGCCGTTGGAAGACGACGAAACCGAAAAATTCCTGAATTCCCCTAATCCGTATGAAAACCAATGTTTTGACCCGGATTGGGCTGACCAGCGAGCTTGATCTCCCCGTACTGGGTTTCGAAGCGTTCGAGGTTGGTGCCCAGAGATTGGTGCAAGGCCTTGACCGCTTGCGGGGTCATGATGATCCGCGCGTGCACCTTGCTCTTGGGCAGTCCCGGCACCAGGCGCGCGAAATCCAGGATGAATTCAGCCGGGCTATGGGTGATCAGGGTGAAGTTGGCGTAGATCCCCTCGGCTTCCTTTTCACCAAGATCCAGGGTGATTCGCTGCTGGGGAGGTTTATTGTTCACGGATGCACTCTCCTCGGGTTCGGGGCTTCAGCGGGGCCGCCGCGTTGACACCGCTTTGGCGGGGTGATAATTTCGTTCGGCGCAGCGTTTCCTCGCCGGATGGCTGCCGGGAAAACCCACGACGGGCCGGGTTCTTTGTTCTGCCCACAAGAAAGTTATCATGGAAAAGGAATACAAGAACATCCTCGCAAAAATTTCCGAAGTCCAGCTGGCCGTCGTCGGCGACTGCATGGTGGATCGTTTCCTGTGGGGAAGTGTCGACCGGATAAGTCCCGAGGCGCCCGTCCCCGTGGTCAGGGTCGAAAGGGAAACCTCCAAATTGGGGGGAGCCGCCAACGTCGCGGCCAATATCCGCGCTCTCGGGGCCCGGGTCGTCCTGTGCGGGATCTGGGGCCGGGACGAGGCCGCCGCCCAGATGGAACAATTATTGGCGGAGCGGGGCATGGCAACGGACTCCCTGATCCGATGCGAAGACCGCCCCACCACAGTCAAGACCAGGATCATTGCGCATAACCAGCAGGTTGTACGCGCGGATCGGGAAATCATCGGTCCGGTGACGACCAGGGTCGCGGAAGCCCTTTTGTCCGCCCTGGATGCGGCGGGGCCGGTGGATGGAATCGTGTTGAGCGATTACGGCAAGGGGTTGCTGACCGGACCCGTGCTGCAGGAAATCATCGCCCGGGGCCGTCAATGGGGGGTCCCCGTCGTCGTCGATCCCAAGCAGGGTGATTTCAGCCAGTATCGGGGGGTGACTTCCCTGACTCCCAATCAGAAAGAAACGGAACAGGCCTGCATCACCACCATCACCGATGAGGATTCCCTGCGCGAGGCGGGACAACTGCTGCTTTTGCGGACCGATGCTGATGCCGTTCTGGTCACCCGCGGGGAGCAGGGGATGGCGCTCTTCCGCAAAGGGGGCCAGGAACAACACCTGCCGACGCAGGCCACCAAGGTCTTTGACGTGACCGGCGCAGGTGACACCGTGATCGCGGTCTACACGGCGGCCCTGGCGGCGGGGGCGGACTTCCTGCCCGCCGCCACCCTGGCCAATTATGCGGCCGGTCTGGCCGTCAGGGAAGTCGGGACCACGGCTGTTTCCCGTGCGGCTCTGGCTGCGGTCATCGCCTCCGGGGGCCTGGCATGAAGGGCGCCCTGCCTGCCGGGACGGTCCTGCGCCGGGACGAACTGGCTGATTGGGCCGCCGCCATCCACAGGCGCGGCGGAACCATCGCCTTCACCAATGGCTGTTTCGACCTGGTTCACTTCGGGCACCTGAGAAGCCTGCAGGCCGCTTCTGAAGCCGCCGACGAGCTGGTGGTGGCCCTGAACAGCGATGATTCCGTGCAGTCCCTCAAGGGCCCCGGCCGACCCATTATTCCCCAGGATGAACGGGCTGGGCTCATTGCCGCCTTGCGGCCGGTTTCCGCGGTCACTATTTTTGCCGAGCCTACACCGCTGGAGTGCATTCTCCGGCTTCGCCCCGATGTGCTCGTCAAGGGGTCCGAGTACGAAGAAGAAGATATCATCGGGGCCCAGGAAGTCCTTTCTTGGGGGGGGCGCATTTTGCGCATTCCCATGGTGGAAGGTTTGTCGACCTCACAAATCATCCGCGCGATCCGACAGCTGTCCTGATCGTGCCGGGCCACTTTACCCTTCTCGGGTCAAGGAGTCGTCATGAGTAAAATCAAAGTAATTATTCTGGGTGCCGCGGGGCGGGATTTTCACAACTTCAATTGTCGTTTCCGGGGCAACGACCAGTATGAAGTCGTTGCCTTCACCGCCACCCAGATTCCGGATATCGACGGGCGCAAGTATCCCGCCGAACTTGCCGGAGACCTTTATCCCACGGGCATTCCCATCGAGGATGAGGCCAACCTCGTCGGTTTGATCGAAAAATTCGCCGTGGATCTCTGCGTCATGTCCTACAGCGATCGTTCCTACCAGCAGGTCATGTCCCTGGCCTCCATCGCCAATGCCGCCGGATCCGATTTTTCCATGCTCGGCGAACGTGAAACCCAGATCAAGAGCACCAAGCCGGTCATCAGCGTCTGTGCCGTGCGAACCGGTTGTGGCAAGAGTCAGACCAGCCGCCGCATCTGCAAGATTCTCAGGGAAGCGGGCAAGAAGGTCGTGGCCATTCGCCACCCCATGCCCTACGGCGACCTTGTCGCCCAGCGGGTTCAGCGTTTTGCCGAAATCGGCGACCTGGCCAAGCACAAGTGCACCATCGAGGAGATGGAGGAATACGAGCCTCACGTCGCCGCCGGAGGCGTCATTTACGCTGGTGTCGACTACGAGGCAATTTTGCGGGAAGCGGAAAAGGAAGCCGACATCATCCTGTGGGACGGGGGGAACAACGACACCCCGTTCTACAAAAGCGACCTGCATATCGTGGTGGCCGACCCCCATCGCCCCGGCGACGAGATCGGCTACTTCCCCAGCGAGACCAATTTGCGGCTGGCCGATGTGGTGATCATCAACAAGGTCGTTGAAGCCGAATTCGAGAACATCGAGCAGGTGCGCGAGAACGTGCGCGACGTCAACCCCAACGCGGTGATCATCGACGCAGCCAGTCCCCTGACCATTTCCGGCGACGTTGATCTGCAGGGCAAGAAGGTGCTCGTGGTCGAGGATGGCCCGACGTTGACCCACGGTGGCATGACCTACGGCGCCGGCGTGGTCGCCGCTCTGCGCATGGGCGCTGAAGAGCTGGTGGATCCCCGTCCCTGGGCCGTGGGCAAGATCGCCGAGACCTTCGAGCTCTATCCCGAAGTCGGAACCTTGTTGCCGGCGATGGGCTACGGGGACGATCAGGTGGCGGACCTGGAGAAGACCATCAACGCCGTGGAATGTGACGTGGTGGTCATCGGGACTCCCATCGACCTGAACCGCATTGTGAAAATCAAGAAGCCGACGGTCCGGGTCAAGTACGAGTTGCAGGAAATCGGGGAACCGAACCTGCCTCAGCTGCTGGCTCGTTTCATGGACTAGGGTTTTCAGGTTGCCGCCCCGGGCCAAACCGGGGCGGCCTCAATTTCCAGGGAGGAACGCAGTGAATATCCATGAGTACCAGGCCAAAGAGATATTTCGGAGTTTCGGCCTGCCCGTTCCCGGCGGCCAAGTGGCCACGACGGTGGATGACGCCGTCCGTCTGGCCGAGGCACTGGGTCTACCCGTCATGGTCAAGTCCCAGGTCTTGACCGGCGGCCGCGGCAAGGCCGGCGGCGTGAAATTCTGCCCCACCATGGCAGATGTCCGCACGAATGCCGAGGCGATCCTCGGGCTCGACATCAAGGGCCACATCGTGCGCAAGGTCCTGGTTACGCCTGCCGTCGACATCGCTTCGGAATACTACATCGGCATGCTTATCGACCGGGACTCGAAGAAGGTTCTGCTGATGGCCAGCGCCGAGGGCGGGGTCGAAATCGAACAGGTCGCCAAGGATACGCCCGAACTGATTTTCAAGCAGACCATCGACCCGCGTTTTGGTTTGCTGGACCACGAAGCCCTGGCCATGGGCATGCGGCTGTGCCCCGATGACATCAAAAAAGCCCGTCAGCTTGCCGCCGCCATGCAAAAGCTGTACAAGGCCTTCATGGAAGCCGATGCCAGCCTGGCCGAAATCAATCCCTTCATCTTCACCCCCGAGGGCAAGGGCCATGCCATCGACGCCAAGGTCAACCTTGACGACAACGCCATGTATCGGCACCCGGACTATGAGGCGCTGCGCGACCTCCAGGAGGAAAAACCCTCCGAGCGCATGGCGCGGGAAGCCGGTTTGAGTTTCGTCAAGCTGCAGGGGAACGTCGGCTGTCTGGTCAATGGCGCGGGTCTGGCCATGGCTACCATGGATCTGGTCAAGTACTACGGGGGGCAGCCCGCCAACTTCCTGGATATCGGGGGCAGTTCCAACCCGGAGAAGGTCGTAAACGCCCTGGAAATCATCCTCAGCGATGCTGAGGTGAAAGCTGTCCTGTTCAATATCTTCGGGGGGATCACCCGTTGCGATGACGTCGCCCAGGGTATCATCACGGCCACAAAATCCATGAACATCAAGGTGCCCATCGTGGTGCGGTTGACCGGCACCAACGAAGCGGAAGGCCGGGCGATGCTGTCCCAGACCGATCTGGTCCCGGCGAGCACCATGGATGAGGCCGTGCAAAAGGCTATTGAACTTGCAGGTTGAGCGGGCGCGCGCTCATGGAGTGTTCAAGGCGCCGCGAGCGTCAACCAAGGAGTGGATGATATGGCTATTTTCGTGGATGATGCGACCAAGGTGGTCGTGCAGGGTATCACGGGGCGGGACGGCGGTTTTCATACCCGCGAGATGATGGCTTACGGCACGCGCGTCGTCGCGGGTGTTACCCCGGGTCGGGGCGGACAGAAATTCGACGATAAAGTGCCCGTCTATGATGCGGTGAAGGATGCGGTCGAGCAGGAAGGGGCCAACACCTCGGTCATCTTTGTGCCTCCGTTTGGCGCTGCCGGGGCGATCTTCGAGGCGGCCGACGCCGGCTGCAAGCTGATCGTCTGCATAACCGAGGGTGTCCCCACGGTGGACATGGTGAAGGTCATGCCCTACCTGAAGGAACGGGGCGCCAGGCTCATCGGGCCCAATTGTCCCGGCCTGCTTGCTCCCGGCATTGCCAAGCTGGGCATCCTGCCCACGAGTATCGTCAAGGAGGGGCCGGTGGGGTTGGTGTCCCGTAGCGGGACCCTGACCTACGAGGTTGTGTACCAGCTGACCAGCGCCGGTCTTGGCCAGACGACCTGCTTGGGCATTGGCGGGGATCCCGTCATCGGGACCACCTTCCTGGATGCCATCATGGCTTTCAATGAGGATCCCCAGACAGAGGCCTTCGTGATGATCGGCGAAATCGGCGGCGACGCCGAGGAAAGGGCCGCGGAATACATCAAGGCCCACGTCAAAAAGCCCGTGGTCAGCTTCATCGCCGGCCAAACCGCCCCTCCGGGCAAGCGGATGGGCCATGCCGGCGCCATCGTCAGCGGCGGCAGCGGAACGGCGGCCGAGAAGAAGAAAGCGCTGGAGGCGGCGGGGATCCCCGTGGCCGAGCGTCCCATGGACATCGTGCCCAGGTTGCAGGAGATCTGGAAACCCTGAGGGCAGTGATTCTTTCCGGCGGGAGCAGGGAACCTGCCTGCAGGTAACTTGTTCCCGTTTCTATGCTGAGAGGAATAGCGCATGATGCAGCAGACATATTTCATGATCAAGCCGGAGATCGTCGCCGCCGGCGACCAGAAGATCGGTTCCATCCTGGACATCGTCAATCGGGCCGGGTTCCGGATCACGGGTCTTGGCCTGCGGATCCTGTCAAGGGAACTGGTGGAGGATTTTTACGGTGAACACCGGGGCAAACCGTTTTACGGCGACCTGGTTGACTATATTGCCGGTGGCCCGGTGGTGACCGTGCGCCTGGAGCGAGACAATGCCGTCGCCGATCTGAGGGATCTCATCGGGGCCACGAATCCCGCTGACGCGGCCACCGGTACCATTCGCGATCTCTATGGAGCATCCCTGCAGAACAATGCCGTGCATGCTTCAGCCAACCCCGAGGATGCCGCGCGCGAACTGGGCTTGATTTTCGGTTAAGTCGAACTGGGCCCGCTTGACAGGTTGCAGCGCGAAGATTAAGGTTTGTCGCTTGCATGAAGCTTGATTTGGAAAGAATCCCTAGTGGGAGATCCGACCTGGTCGCGGCCGATGAGGTCCGGCTCGAGTGGGCCGACCGGAAGCCGGTTGCCGTGCAGGTGACGGGCACCCTTGTCGTGGACAACCTGGAGGCTCGTATCCTGGTGTCCGGTACGGTTGTCGCGACCGGAGTGGCCGCCTGCAGCAGGTGTTTGGAGGATTTTACCCTGACCTGGGATGTTGACGTTTCCTGCCTGGTTTTAAGGGACGTCGACGCCACGGAGGGTCAGGACGACTTGATGGTCGTTCATCAGCAGAACGATATGGTCGACCTGACCGAAATTTTGCGGGAAAGTGTCGTTCTTGCCTATCCGTTGGCTCCGGTCTGTCTTGCCACATGCAGGGGGCTATGCCCCGGCTGTGGCCATAACCTGAACAAAGAGGCTTGCGTTTGTGAGCCTGAAGCCCACGATCCCCGATGGGATGCCCTGCCCTGAAGGCGGGCCGTATAACTCGAGGAAGGAATGAATCATGGCTGTTCCCAAGAATAGAACGTCCCAATCCCGCAAGGGCAAGCGTCGGGCCAACTGGCGACTGGCCAAGCCCGATCCGAACAAGTGCCCCCACTGCGGAGGGCCCAGGTTGCCTCATCGTGTATGCCGCGAATGCGGGTACTACGGCGAGCGCGAAGTCATCGTCGTGGAATCCTGATTTCCGGGACGACGGGATTTTCCGGCTTTCCGGTGCCCCGGGTTGTGACCTGACCTGGCATGGAGGTGTTTGGCATGGTGGATGGAATCAGGCCGGTTATCGGTATTGATGTCATGGGCGGCGACCACGGCCCGGACGTGGTGGTGCCGGGCGTCGTGGCTGCCATGTCTGCGGATTCCCCTTTTGTCGCGGCATTTTATGGTGACCAGGATGCCGTGAAACTTGCGCTGGAAGGCCTGGACACGGAGGGGCTTCCCCTTGAGATCAGGCACTGCAGCGAGGATATCGCCATGGGCGAATCTCCTGCCTCAGCCATCCGCAAGCGCAAGGACAGTCCCATTGTGCGGGCCATGATCGACCAGAAAGCCGGCCGGATCCAGGCGGTGGTGTCGGCGGGTTCGACCGGAGCCATGGTGGCTGCGAGTCTCATCATCCTGGGCCGCTTGCCGGGCGTGGATCGTCCTGCCATCGGCACCGTGATCCCTACCTTGGGTGGTCAATCCCTGCTGCTGGATGCGGGGGCCAACCTACAATGCACCGCGGATCATCTGATGACTTTTGCCGCCATGGGTGAAATCTACGGACGGGAAATCCTGGAAATCGAGGAGCCCCGGGTCGGGTTGCTCAATATCGGGGGCGAGCCGGGAAAGGGTACCGATGTCCTGGTTGAGGTCTACCGGCGCCTCCAGGAAAGCCGGCTGAATTTCAGCGGCAATATCGAAGGCAACCAGATTCTGCAAGGCGATTGTGACATCATCGTCACCGACGGATTTTCCGGCAACAACACCTTGAAGTTGCTGGAAGGCTTTGCTTATTTCATGGCGAAACTTGCCCGCATGCCCGAGGTCCCGGCGGACCTGCGCGCTGCCCTGCCGCCCATTCTGCAATATCTCCAGACTAATTTTTCCTACGAGGTCTACGGTGGGGCCATGTTGCTGGGGGTTGCGGGGGTCAGCATTATCGCCCATGGCCGCAGCAGCTCCTGGGCCATCACCAACGCCGTCAAGGTTGCCTGGCGACAGGTGGAGAAATCCCTGCCGGACAAGATGTCCGCACTCGATATCTGAGCTGCGCCAGGAGGGTGATCCATGAGTCTTTTGCGTGTCCCCATGATGTTTCCCGGCCAGGGTTCCCAAGGCGTAGGCATGGCCGTGGATTTGGCCGCCGCGGAAGGTCCTGCCCGGGAATTCCTGGTTCAGGTCAACGACGCCCTGGGCATGGACTTGTTGTCCATCATGTTTGAGGGCCCGGGCGAGGTTCTGACCGAAACCCGCAACGCCCAACCGGCCATCCTGGCCCACTCGGTAGCCATGCTCCTGGCGCTGCGGGACAGGGGGATCGAACCAAACCTTGTCGCCGGCCATTCCCTGGGGGAATTCAGCGCGGCGGTTGCCTGTGGCGCCCTGGATCCCCTCGACGCCTTGCGCATCGTGCGCCGGCGCGGCGAACTGATGTTCGCCGCGGGCACTGCCAGGCCCGGGACCATGGCGGCCGTGATGGGGCTTGAGGCCTCGGTTGTGGCAGAGGTCTGTCGGAACACCGCGGGCGTGGTTGTGCTTGCCAACCATAATTCACCGAATCAGGTGGTCATTTCGGGGGAGATTCCCGCAGTAAAAGCGGCGGAGAAGGGTATGGTGGCGGCCGGCGCCCGGCACGTTATTCCCTTGAATGTCAGTGGGGCCTTCCACTCGCCTCTGCTGGATCAGGCCGCGGTTGAATTCGAGGCTTACCTGGCGGAAATTTCTTTTGCAGACCCCGTGGTGCCCCTGGTTGCCAACGTGAGTGCCCAGACGGTGACGACGGCCGGGGAATTGCGCGGAGGGCTCGTGAGGCAACTCACATCTCCGGTTCTTTGGCATGCTTCGCTGGGCCTGCTTGCCGCCGAGGCGGGTGAGGGCGGCCTGGTGCTGGAGGTGGGGCCGGGCAAGGTTCTGGCCAACCTTGCCAAAAGGGCCTGCCGTGGGGTAGAGTTCCTGAACGTGGGAACGCTTGAGGATCTTGACCGGGTCTCCACCAGGGTCCGGGAAGCGGGAGACCAGGCATGAATTCGACAAGTGGGGAAGATTTCATGGAGAAACCCGCAGTCATTGTGACCGGCGCCAGCAGGGGCATCGGTTTGGCCATTGCGAGGCGATTGGCCGGCGCCAATTATCGTCTGGCCCTGGTGGCGCGGCAGGCGGAGGCCCTGGCCAAAGTGGTGGAGGAATTGGGACCTGTCGCCCATGCTTTTCCGGCGGACATTTCCGATTTCGAGGCGGTCCAACAGGTTGTTTCCCAGGTAAATGAGGCATTTGGCGGGATTTTTGGGCTCGTGAACAATGCGGGCATGACCAAGGACGGGCTCTTTGTGCGCATGAGTCCCGAGCAATGGCAGGCCCCTTTGGATGTCAATCTCAACGGCACTTTTAATTTTTGTCGGGCGGCTTCCGTAGTCATGATGAGAGCCCGTGCGGGGAGGATCATCAACATTTCCTCCGTTATCGGCTTGACGGGCAACGCTGGTCAGGCTAATTATGCTGCAAGTAAGGCGGGGATCATCGCCCTGACCAAGTCCATTGCCAAAGAGTTGGGGGGGCGAAACGTCCTCTGCAATGCCGTGGCTCCGGGCTTTATCAGGACGGATATGACCGCGGAGCTTTCCGATAAAGTTCGCGAGGCGATGCTGGCGAATATTCCTCTCAAACGTTTCGGCGAAGGGGAAGATGTCGCCGGAGTCGTCGAGTTTCTGCTTTCTCCGGCTGCCGACTATATCACCGGCCAGACACTGGTGGTTGATGGCGGTATGGTCCTTTAGCAATCACCCCATTTTCCGGGAGGGTTACCAGAAATGGCGTCGATCCAGGAACAGGTTTATGAAATCATCCAGCGTAAGCTGGGCGTCAACCCCGAGCAGATTACCCCCGAAGCTTCGTTCACCGAGGATCTGGGTGCCGATTCCCTTGATACGGTGGAACTGGTGATGGATCTCGAGGAAGAGTTCAACATCACCATCCCGGAAGAAGATCAGGAAAAACTGCAGACCGTCCAGGATGCAATCGAGTATCTCGAACAGCACCTGGACTGATAAGCGGCACAACGATCTTTTCCGTGTAACATCAATCGGCCCGGGGGCGCCGGAAGGGCTTTCCGGGCTGATCGATATTCGGGGTAGGGGCTTGTGGCGGGCGATCGACTCAATGCCTCTGTTCCCAAGGTTTTTGGAGGTTGAATGTGACGATGCGCAAGATTGCCGTTACTGGTATGGGCATGGTGACACCTGTCGGCCTGGATCGCGATGAAACCTGGCAGGGTTTGCTGGCTGGGCGCAACGGAATATCCCAGATCGAGGGCATTGACCTTACCGGCTTGAAGGTGACCATCGCCGGTCAGGTAAAGGGATTTGATCCGACCTTGTACATGGACCTCAAGGAGGCCAACAAGACTGATCGTTACAGTCAACTGGCTATTGCCGCCGCCGAGCAGGCCATGAAGCAGGCCGGGGCGGACGCCGGGGTTGACCCACTGCGGGCCGGGGTGATCATCGGTTCCGGTATGGGGGGGATGCTCACTTTCCAGCAGCAGGTCACGCGGCTGGTCCAACGGGGCCCGCGCATGGTGTCGCCGCTGTTCATCCCCATGACCATCGCCGACATGGCCTCGGGACTGGTCTCCATCCGTTATGGATTCCGGGGTCCGAATTTCTGCACCGTCAGCGCCTGTGCGTCAGGTGGGCATGCGATTGCCGCGGCTGCCGACCAGATCCGGGCGGGCCACGCCGATATCATGATCTGTGGTGGCGCCGAAGCGGGAATCTGTGCCATCGGCATATCCGGCTTCGCCAACATGAAGGCCCTGTCCACCCGCAACGATGAGCCCGGGAAGGCCAGCAGACCGTTTGATGCCAAACGCGATGGTTTTGTCATGGGTGAGGGCGCCGGGATCCTGATCCTGGAAGCGGAAGAACATGCACAGGCCCGCGGCGCGAAAATCCTGGCCTACTTCGAGGGCTATGGCGCCTCGGGTGATGCTTTCCACATGACCCAACCGGACAACGAGGGGCGCGGGGCCATCGGTTCCATGCAGGCTGCTTTGCGTGATGCCGGCCTGGAGCCTGAGGATATCGGCTACATCAACGCGCATGGGACCAGCACGCATTTCAACGACAAGATCGAAACCGCTGCGATCAAGAATGTGTTCGGGCCGCACGCGGAGGGTCTGAAGATCAGCTCCACCAAATCCATGACCGGTCATTTGTTGGGCGCCGCAGGGGGCATTGAAGCCGCCATTACCTGTCTCGCCCTGCAGGACGGGAAATTGCCGCCCACGATAAATCTGGAATACCCGGACCCCGAGTGCGATCTGGATTATTGTTCCGGCCAGGCCGTCGAGCTTAAGGTTGAGCACGCGCTTTCCAATTCCTTTGGCTTTGGGGGGCATAACATTTCCCTGTGCTTTGGCGGGGCGCGCTGAACCAGGTTGGACCTTGCCGACGAAAGGCACCATGGTTGCTCAGGCTGATCCGCAGGACAAGGGCAAGGCGAGCCTGATCTCCCGGTTCTGGAATAGGCTGGGTGGTATGCTTGGGTTGGGTGCTCCCGAGCAGGAATTCGATAGCGGGCTTTCCGGACTGGAAACACGGCTGGGATACAATTTTCGTGACCAGTCCTTGCTTGCCAACGCCATGTTGCACCGCTCCCATGTCTATGTTTCCGGCGGCGACCGGGAAGAATCCAACGAACGTCTCGAATTTTTGGGCGACGCCGTGCTCGGCGTTGTGGTCAGTGACCATCTTTATCACCTCTATCCCGGTCGGAGCGAAGGGGACTTGACCAAGATGAAGTCCCTGTTGGTTTGTGGCAATCGTTTGGCCGAAGTGGCGGCGGGCAAGGATCTGGGGCGTTATATTCGCATGAGCCGATCGGAGGCGGCCGCTGGCGGGCGCAAAAGGCCCACGATCCTGGCGGATGCCACCGAGGCCGTGATCGGGGCGGTTTATCTGGACGGAGGGTTTTCCGCCGCCGAGCAGTTCATCGGATACTGGATCCTGAAGGAAAGCCAGGATTTGCTGAATCGACGCTCCTTGCTGAACTTCAAGAGCCGATTGCAGGAATTAATCCAGGCGGATCACCGTAGCCCGCCACGCTACAAGGTGGTTTCCACAGAAGGACCCGATCATCACCGTTGGTTCGAGGTGGTGGTCACCTTCGCGGGGGAAGTTCTCGGTCGGGGCAAGGGTGCCAGTAAAAAAGCGGCTGAACAGGAAGCGGCGCGGGATGCTTTGGAACGACGGGAAACTTTGCCCTGAGTTTCGGGTTCCTGATTCCAACCAACACCCATGGAGATTACTTGATGTCCGTTTTCTCTTTGCCTATGACGCGAGTCTATTGGTCCCTGGTCCTGCTCGGTGGCCTGGGGCTTCTGGGTCTGCCCCGGGGAGCCTTGGCTGAAGTCGACTCCTCCTTGCTGGATCAGCAGGAGAATCCCGTTCCTTTCGGCCCCGGGTCCAGTTGGGTGGTTGGCGATCAGCTTTTTGCCGCGGGAGACATGGACCAGGCTTTGCCGTTCCTGCACCTTGCCTACCGCGCCGATCCTCAGGTTCCGGTCATCGCCCTGGAATTCCAGGAGGCTCTGCAGAACAGCGGTTACTTCAATGACGCCCTGGGCGTGCTGGACACGCTTGTGGCGGATTTCCCCGATTCCCTGGATTTTCGTTTCCGCAGGGCGCAGTTGAAGGCTCACATGGGCCAGACCAAATCCGCGCTCAAGGATCTTGCCTACCTGCGTGAACAGGAGGATGTGACGGAAGAGGTGTTGTCCCTGGAGGCTTCAATTCTCTCCGCCACGGGCAAGGTTGATCAGGCCCTGGATGTCCTGCGTGATGGCTTGGCCCTGTTTCCCGACCGGGGTGCGGCCATTTACATCGGCATGGCGGCGGTTCTGGATCATAACGGCCGGACCAAGGAAATACCCGCCATTCTTGACAAGGCGCTCCTGCGGTTTCCCCGGGATCCGGATCTCCATCTGTTGATGATCAGGACCCTTGCTGGGCTTGGTCGTCCAGCCGATGCCCTGGCTGCGGCGACCGCTGCCGATCGTTTATTCCACCCGCAGTCGGGGGCAGCGCCAGCCGTCGAAAATGTGCCGGACACTTCCGCTGCACCGCTGGCAGGCCTTCCTGCCGTGGTCCCGGATTCTTTTCGGGTTGAGCTTGCCGATTATTACGCCCATAACAAGGACTCTGAGCGGGCTGTTTCCCTGCTGATGGATCTTTCCGATTCCGGCCAGCTGGGCTTGGATCCCAGCCTCTGGCTGGCCCGCATGCTGCTGGGTAAGGATCGGATCGCGGAAGGGAAGCTTCTGGTTGAGAAGATCCTGGCTGCGTGGCCGACTTCCGGACGAGGCTGGTTTCTCAAGGGAAGGATTGCCGAACAGCAAAAGAATTGGTCCCTGGTGGTGGCCGACCTGACCCAGGCGGCCCGCCTTGCGCCCCGTGACCCGGAAATCAGGTTGGGTCTGGTGCGGGGCATGATGCTCAGTGATGAAGATTCCCTGGAGGCTGCGGCTGGCGATTCGGCCCGGCGGGAGTTCAGCGCCGCGTTCAAGCGTCAAGTCCTGGCGGCTGAAACGCTCGTGCCCCAGGGGGATCGCCATGGGCAAATGATGCTCGGCTATGCCTTTCGTAAAATGGGAAAACTCGCTAAAGGCGCGGCGCATTTTCAATTGGCGGCCGAGGATCCGGACCTGCGTCTCAATGCCCTGATTCAGGCGAGTCTTTGTCTTGATGAGGCCGGGGAAACGTCCAAGGCCAGGGGCTTGCTGGAAACCCTGCGCAAGGAGAACCCCGATAATCCCGAAATTGCGAATTCACTGGGATATTTTTTGGCCGAAAAGAACCAGGAACTTCCTGAAGCCGAACGCCTGGTTCAGGAGGCGCTTGCTGCCGATCCCAGCAATGGTGCCTATCTTGATTCCATGGGGTGGATTCAATTCCGGCGGGGGAACCTCGATAAAGCCCTGGATTATCTGATCAGGGCCGCCAACGCTATTCCCGAAGATCCGATCATTCTCGAACATCTGGGCGTGGTTCTCAATGAACAGGGACAGAAACCCGAGGCACGAGACCTTTTCCTGCGGGCTTTGCGCCTGGGTGGAGATTCCACGCGTCTCAAAGGCCGATTGGATGCGCTTGATCAATAGCCTTTCCCCTGGTGACCACAGGCCCGTGAGGACCGGGCTGCTGGTTGTCCTGTGGACCTTGGCTTTGATCGCCAATGCTGCGGCGGCCGGCTCCGGTGTTCCCGGCGATACAGCCAGATTGTGGGGCGGCCACTGGGCCCTCCGGACCTGGGGCTACCGATCTGAAGGATTCTTCGGCTGGATCAAATCAGGCACGGATGTGCGGCTGGAAATCCTGGAGTCCTCCTGCCCTTCAACCTCGGATGTTGACGGACTCCAGCGTCTCTGGCGGCAGGACGGCGAGGGATGGACTCTGATCGCCGGGTCCGGCGGTGGCGGAACCATCAACCGTTGGGGCCGGGAGTGGCGCCCGCTGGACCCTGTCCAGCAGGGTCTGTTGTTGCAGGTTGCTGAGAAACTACCCCGTTTGCTGGCCGCCGGCAACCCGGGTGAGCGTAGTGTTTCCTTTATCTTGCCGCCGGCGCCCCGACCCGGAATGACCCCTGCTTTTCGGGAGAATCTGGTGGTCAGGGGTCTGGGGCAGGGAGGTCTGGGACAGATCATCACTCTGGCCGAAAAGGTACCCGGAGCAGCCGCAGCGGGGGAACTCCTGGTGAACCTGACGTCCTCCCGTCGGCCCGGGGTTGTGTCCCTATACATATGCTGGCAGGGGGTTCCCGGTGGAGAAGTGCCCCTGGAGGTATTTGCGCCCCTGTGGCCTTTGGGAGATTTTTTGAAATTTCCGGGGCCTGAGCCGGAACTTGAAGATCCTGCCGGCGTTGAAGAAAGCACGGTGCATCACGGTGGATAATAAGCTGGAGATAAGATGAATTTTTCCCGAGAAGAGCATCCCTACGGCACTCCCGCTGCGGCGCGGGCGGAGCTGATGGGAATCCGCGATGAGGATCTCATCGTCGAGGTGCAAGCGGGGAATCGCAAGGCTTTCGATGAGCTTGCCGGTCGTTACAAGGGCAGGTTGTTCAGCTTTATTCTCCGGATGGTGAAGGATCCGGTCCTGGCCGAGGAGTTGACCCAGGAAACCTTGATCAGGGTCTATATCCATGCCGCCAAGTACAGGGAGATTGCCAAGTTTTCCACTTGGGTCTTTACCATTGCCACGAATCTGGTCCGCAACAAGATGCGCCAACGGTCACGCAGGCCACAGTTGTTGAGCCTGAATCCCGCGCCGGCCGACGACGAGATTCCTTTGGATCCTGCCGACCCGGAGGCCGATCCTTCCCAGGATATTCAGCGCCGAGAGTTGGCTGCGGTGATCAACGAAGCAACGGCGGCCATTCCCGAGAAGTACCGGACGCCGTTTCTGCTGCGGGAAGTCGAGCAACTCAGCTACGAGGAAATCCAACAGGTTACAGGACTGAAGCTGGGAACCGTACGGTCCAGGATCAATCGCGCCAGAACCCGATTCCGTCACCTGGTGAAACCACTTTTGAAGGACGAAGCCATGCTGGCGGAATTGGAACTGATCGAGGCCAGGGTGGCCGAGGAAAATGATGACCTTTCATGAAACACGGTAGGTGATGATCATGCGCTGCAACAAGGCCCGCCACTATTTGAGCCAGGCCATGGATGAACAACTGCCGCCGGCAGTCACCGGGGAGCTTGATGCTCACCTGGATAATTGCGGGCCATGTTGCGAATTCCGCGCCGACCTGGCCGCGGGACGCCGCCTGCTGGCTGCCACGACCCCCAATTTGCCCGACAACTTCGACTGGCGGCTGCAACTCAAGCTCAACCAGGCGTTGCAGCGGGTCGCCGGCGAGACGGCCTACCCCTGGCATGACGAGCCCAGGCCAAGGCGGGGTTGGCTGGGGCCTTTCGCTACGGCTTCGGCTTTCGGCCTGGCTGCGGTCTTGATTCTCGCCGTGTTTTGGGGACCCGTAGCGGAAATGCCTCAGATGGCTTCCGTGCCGCAGGGGAACTTTCTGACGGCCACGCCGGGGCTCCGCGGGGTTACCGATAGACTTCCGTTGACTTCAAACCGCCAACTCATGCCCTTCGCCAACATGGGTGGAATCCAGCATTCGGTATCGAGGACCGGAAGCCGTGGGTCCGATGTCGGCGGGACATTTTCCCTTGACCGTGGCTGGTCAGGCAATCACCTGCAGGATCTGATGACTATCCAGGAACTGCGGTTGCGGAATCAACGTCTCAATAACCAGATTTTCCAGTACCAGCGACAACTTTCCATT